>JANOFL010000202.1:0-2663 GCA_031405895.1 Planctomycetota bacterium | reverse complement strand
CTCCGAGTGTTGGTTCGGACACGGAGGGCTGACGCCCTGCCGCTCGCCAGTTTCAATGTTTTCCGGTGAATCCAGCCGTGTCGCACGATCCTGAAAGCATTGATCCGGTGGGCCGGTTCCGGCTTGAACCGCCTTGCCAGGCCGGGCCTTGGCAAGTCGAGGCGTCTCGCGACGTGCTGCACAACCGCTTCGCGCGGGTTGCTGTCGATCAGGTAGTGCGGCCGGACGGATTGCCGGGTGAACATGTCGTCATCGCGATCAAGCCCGGTGTCTGCGTCCTGGCGCTCGACGCGGACAACCACTTGCTGCTGACCCGCGAGTACCATTACGCCGTGGCCCGCGAGACGATTGAAGGCGTCAGTGGTGGTATTGAGCCGGGCGAATCGGCCGAAGCGTGCGCCCGCCGCGAGCTGCGGGAAGAGCTGGGTTTCACAGCGGACCGGCTGGAGCGGCTGATGACGGTCGACCCGTTTACGGCGATCATGGTCTCGCCGACGGAGTTGTTCGTGGCCACGGAACTTTCAAGGATCCCGGCCCGGCCGGAAGGTTCGGAACGGATTGTCGAAGTCCGGCTGGCTCTCGCTGAAGCCGTGCAAATGGTCCGGACCGGCCTGATTACCCATGCTCCGACCTGTATTGGAATCCTTTGGCTGGCGTCGCGACAGGATTTCTGACGTGGGACAGGCTTCCAGCTTGTCGGGCACCAACTTGCAGGCATCTTGGGATAGCGTTGCGAAGAGAATCCGCGTCAAAGGCCGCACAGCTTCTCGACGCGGGCACAACTTCGCGGAAAAATGGTGAACAGGTTCGAGTGGGTGGACGATCCTGCGAAGGGGTTTTGTCAGGGACCGACCAGGCGGGAGCCTGGTCGCCACGTTGAGCGTCCCGTTTTTTCATTCATCCGCAAAACGTTGCCCGGTTTTCAGCATGGCCGAACACACACGCTTTCAGCAGAACGTCATCCGCAAGTATTACGCGAACCGCGACGCGATCGCGTTGCAGCGGGCCCAGGAGCTGGTGACCGAGCTTTACCTCTCGGAAGGCAAGAAACGCCAGAAGCACTGGGAGAGCTTGCGGCTGCATCTCGGCAAGCTGGGGGTCAAACCGGAAACCGTCGACGATCTGGTGAAGAAAGACGACCCCCGCGCGGTCGCGACGCTGGTCGAACGGCTGGCCAGCCAATAACCAGCAAGGCAGGGCGATGGGTACTCCGCTCCGGCAGATCGCGCCAGAAAAGATGCCTCACCTGGCGATGGTCATCGCGGCCGCGCTGCTCGCGGGCTGCGTGATGTTCATGGCCATGGTCATGATTCTGGCAAAAATGCAGCCGGGCTGGACCGCGGCGGGGCCGGTCACGCTCATCGCGCTCGGCCTCTGTCCGGTCAGCATTGTCCTCGCGCTGGTTTTGCCGGGGATCCTCGCCAGGACGTTCGTGGCAGGAGCCCGGCTGAAGGCGGGTGACACGGCCAACGATCCGACGGCCCGGATGCGGATCGCCAGCGCCGCGACCATGAACCAGGTTATTGTCCGCAAGGCGCTGCTGGAAGGGGCCGCGTTTTTCGCCGTGATCGCCGTGTTGCTGGAGGGAACGTGGCTTGCGGCGGGCGCGTTCGCCGTTCTGATTGCCGCGATGCTGGCGCTCTTTCCGTTCCCGGCCCGGTTCGAGGCGATCCGGGACGGGCTGCTCGAGACGATGAAGTAGGGTGGGTGGAGTCCGCGAAACCCACCATGTTTTTTCCCGCTTTGCTTCGCGCGTCGCTGATCGCAAAGGCAATTGGTGGGTTGCGAAGACTCCACCCACCCTACAATCCGGGCTTGGCCGCCTGACGGATTTGATGAATGAAGATCAGCACGCTGCCGCCAAGCAGGGCGAGGCCGGCCTGGAAAAGGAAGGCGATCGCGAGCACGGTCATGTGGTCCGCGTGACGCGAGACCGCATTGACCAGCCAGACCATCGATGTGGTCGAGAGGCAAGTCGCCGCGCCTGCCCAGAGCTGGACGCTCATCGGCAACTTGCGGCAGGTGGAACGGACCAGATAGCCAAAACAAAGCGGGACCACGGAAGCTGGCACGACGACATGCATGGCCAGCAGGCTGGGGTGATAACCCTGGCTGCCGATCATCGTCAGGCCAGCTGCCATCAGGGCCGACGTCACCCCAAATACGACCCACTTGATCACAGGGTCATCCGCCATCGGCAGCAGTCGCAACAGGGGCTGTTGTGCCACCTGTTCATGTGACACGGCGGTCAGTGCCTGCAGCGCCCCGAAGTTGGCGAGCAGCAGACCCAGCATCAGAAAGACCATCCCGACGATGATCAGTCCGCGGCTGTGATCCGTCTCTTCAAACGCCAGCATTTCGGCGATCCGCCGGTCAGTGATTTCCTGACGGGGAACGTCGATTAGTGCGGGATTGAGAAAGCGGGTGGTTTTGAGTTCGTGCATGTTGGCAAATCCTCGGGTCGCCGTGCCTACCGGTTTCCCCTGCCGAAAAATAGGTCACGGTTTCCAGAGTCATCAGCCCGTCGGCAATTTCTTGCAGACAGAAAAGGCCGGCTGTTCCGGATTTGCCGGATATAACTCTTCGCGGCCACAATTGAGAAGTTTTGGCGAGCGGCAGGGCGTCAGCCCTCCGTGTTTTGGGCGGGACACGGAGGGCTGACG
>JANOFL010000146.1:0-34527 GCA_031405895.1 Planctomycetota bacterium | reverse complement strand
GCGCGCGGCACGGCCGTCTTCCCCAACCGCTCGCGGCCCCTATGCGCCTACCCGAAATACGCGCACTACAACGGCAGCGCCGCTTCGAAGGAACATTCCTAGTGAAGAACGAGCCAAAACATTCAGGTGAGAATGAGAATTTGATACTTCGGAAAATAGATCATTATCGTGTGAAAAATCATCTTTGATTACTTTATTTTTTAATTCTTCAATTGCCATTGAAATGTTTATTAAACTGCGAAACCACATGCTGTGAAAATCGAGAGAATCTGCAATTTATTGCTTGTAGATAATTGTTGTAATTGATATATTTTGTAAAGGTTAAATGGAAAGTCAAATGGAAAGTCAAATAATTTTTAAACGGGATTTTTCCAGTGGGCAGAAAATGGAAAGGATGTTTTGAATAAAATTAATAAAACCGGAAACACGTGCTCATAAAAAATGCGCCGAATTCGAATTTTTTTTTGTTCAGCGTGAAGATTTTGTTTCTGTTGAGTTTGGATTCGGTTCGTCTCAGTTTGTTTATTAAATTTTCTGAAAAAAAAGTTCACTTCTTCCTCATTACGTTAAATCATGCATTGTGAGTCAACTTAAGGAACCAAATGTAGATTAATTTAATTATCAAAGCAAGGAGGCAATCGTTATGATAGAGTTATTGCAATAAGTTATCATAAATAAATTCATAAAGTTAAAAAAAGAAAATTGGAAAATGTCAAAGCGCTCATGACGAAATTGCCGCGCAAGCCAAACAGCGCGAACAGCCCCGCCCCGCACAGCAGCCCGATCGGCAAGTGGACCAGGGCCGGGTGGAGCGGCCCCAGTGCCAGCCACGCCTGTCGCAAGGTCGGCTTGGCCGGCGCGGCAGCCTGTTCGGGCTGAGGTACTGCTTCCGACGGTGCCGTCTGGCCGGGGGCGGCAGTGTCTCCTTGTCCGCCATCCTGTTTGGAAGTGTCGGCGCTCGGTTCGTTGCCGGGCTCGGGCTGGTCCGGATCCTGGTCCCCCGGTTCCTCTTCCGCCAGGACAAACGTCACGTCATCCGGCCACTTCGCCCCTTCATTGATCCAGTCCCTGATCAGCCCGATTTCGGCGGGCGTCAGCGGATCGTTCTCACCCGCCGGCGGCATCAGGGCTTCTTCGTCGTCCGAGACCAGGCATTCGTAGAGCGTGCTTGCGTCGGCATCGCCAGCCTCGACGTACGAGTCGACCGTCATGTCCCGGTCATCGATCCTGAACGTCTTTTCCTCTTTCGGGCCATGACACTTCAGACAGTGTTGCTCAAAAAGCGGCTTGATGTCGCGAACGAAGTCGACATCGGCCACGGTTCCTGGCCCGCGTTCACCATCCGCGACCAAGCCCACCGCCGCCATGGCACCGAGTGCCATCCAGCCGCCCAGAAGGACGGAAACGAATCGTGCAGCCGGTTTCATCTGGCTCTTTCCCCGCAGTCCGAAACAACAAGACCGACGCCTGGATCCTCGTGGCGGGCCCAGTTCGCTGGCGAAACCACCAATATCGCAGAACAGAAGGCGCCCTTCAACTTTGCAGCCGGCAACCGGTTTCCGCGGCTATCGCCGAGCGGATTCTCACGGGCAACGGTGGCCCGGAAAACACGCCGGCGGCGCCCCGACCACGGGCAGGACGAGGATTTTGCCATCGCCGAGCCGCCCGGTCCTGGAACTGGCGGTCACTGCCGCGATCGCCCGCTCGAGCGTCGCGTCGTCCTCGATCCAGGCCGTGATCTCGACCTTGGGGGTGAAGATATGGGCGTACTCGCCGGCCTGGTACTGGTCGAGGTAGCTGCGCTGGCGGCCGTATCCCCGGACCTCGCGCACGATCAGGTCGGCCAGCGGCAACTCCAGCAGCGACCGGAGCACGGCCTCGGCGAGAAAGGGTTTGACGATCGCAATCAGTTGTTTCATGACGGGGTTCCTGGAGTCGCCTTTCGCTCCGCGAAAGGAAACCCTGATTTGAGTTCGTTCAGCCGAAGATCGGGGTTCCTCTGGCGTCAACAAACTCTGCTCCTTTCGCGGAGCGAAAGGCGACACTAATGCCACGCCTGCCCGGCAGTGCAGGCCAACCCCGGCCGCGTCGCCGTCCACGTCCAGTGCCGGTCCGACGTCGCGCGCACCGTTTCAGGTCCGAATCCGAGAATCTCGACCAGGGCCTGCATTTCGGCGACCGTCAACGCGGCGTGCAGGGACTCGGCGAACATCGTCCGGGCGTGTTCATTCTCGTTGCCGGCGTAGGTAGTGACGAGCCGGTCAAGTTCATCCCGCGAGACTGGTCGCATCAGATCGCGAAAGAAAAGCCGCCCACTTGGCCTGGTGACACGGACCGCTTCGGCCAGCACGGCCGATGGCCCGGGAATATGGTGCACGATGCTGTTCGAGATCACCGCGTCGAACATCCCGTCGCGGAAGGCCAGCCGTTTGGCGTCAGCTTTGGCCAGCTGGATCCGCTCCCGCAGACCAGCCCCTTCGACGTTGTAACGGGCCAGATCGAGCATGTGAACCGCCGCGTCGGTCGCCATGATCCGGCAATCCGGGTTGCGGCGACAGATTTCAACCGGAATCTGGGCAGTGCCGGTGCCCAGGTCGAGCACCTCGCCGCCTTCAAAACCGCTGGCGAAAAAGTCGTCGGCGAACACCCGGTTGACCGCGCTGTGATCCATCCGGTCATAGTCACGGGCTTCTTCGGCCGAGTCCATCAACTCCGGTTCGAGGACGCGTTCGAGCATCAGGCCAGCTCCTCGAACTCCTCATCGCTTTCAATCACCGGATGATCGTCCGCGACCTGGCGGCCGACGAAAAACACAATTCCCGCCATCAGCAGGTAGCAGACCGTCATCTCGATTACGACCCGGAACTCGGCCGCCGACTCCCAGCCAAACACCTCCCATGGCCAGAACATTTTTTCGCCGGCCAGCGGTGAGTGGATCACTCCGCCCGCCGTCAACGCAGCCGCGACCACAAGATAAATGGTCGCTCTTCCAAACCGGCGGTCGATGATCTCCGCGAGAGCCGAACTCCAGAGCAGACTGGTGATGATGAATCCGGCGGAAAGCACGTTCAGGGCAAGGAGCGTTCCGGCCAGATGGGAGGACGCCAGCGCCTGTATGTCGACAAAGCCCAGAAACTGGCCCAGAAAAATCATGACCAGTTTGGCGAGGGCTGGCATGCAGGCGAGGGCCAGGGCCGCATAGTGTCGCCGCGGTGTGGCCTGAAAGCTCTGCGCCGTGATCTCAAGCCCGATAAAGATCAGGATCGGCAGGATCGCCGCCTCCGGAATCAGCTGGAACATCAGCCCGAAGTAGCCCACCACGCCCGCACCGCCCACAAAAAACGCGGTGGCGAGCGCGTAGGCCGCCCGGCCACCCATTGCCTTGTAGGCCGGATGTCCGATGTAGGGGGTCGTCTGGATCACGCCTCCGCAAACGCCCGCGATCAGCGTGGCAACCGCTTCAACCGCGATGATGCTGGACGTGGAGTACTTGTCGCCCGCCGCGGCCGCGCTTTCGGCACAGTCAATCCCGCCTATCACCGTCGTGATGGCGAACGGAATGACGTAGGGCAGATACGCGAGACTCGCCTGGAAGGAATCGATCCATTCAAAACCGAAGGCCGTCAGCCACTCCTGGGGAAACCAGACGATCGCGGGAGCCTCTGGCGACGCCGCCAGAAGCTGCGTTCCGAAACCCCAGTCACCCACCCGCATCAGGTGCCAGGCGAGGCTGCCCAGCCCGACCGCGGCGAGCGCTCCCGGAATCCGGAATGGCAGCTGAATCCGCGCCGTGAGCGCGATGAAAACGACGATCAGCGAGGCAAACCCGGCCACCGGATTGGCAAGCAGCTTGGGCACCTGGTTGAACGCAATCAGGACGAGGGCAATCGCTGCCAGCGACCCCAAAAGACCAGCCCGCGGAATGTAGCGATGGGCCCAGCCGGAAAAGAACGCAAAGAACAGCTTGACCACGCCCGTAATCAACAGGGCGCAGATTCCGATGTGCCAGGCCGACATCGCCGCCGCATGGGTGTCGGGTGAAGTCGCGAGAGCGGCCTTGTAGGCCGGCCCGATCACGAACATCACCATCCCAATCGTGCTCGGCGTATCGAGCCCCAAGGGCATCGCGGTGACAGTCGTTGAACCGCTTCGCCGCGCCAGAAAGAACGCCAGCACGAAGTACATCAGGTCGCCCGCCAGCACGCCGAGCGCCGTGCCGGGGACCATGTAACGGATTGCAAAATCTACAGGGAACTGGAAGACGACATCGAGCAGACCGAGGGCAAGAATCAGCCCGGCCAGATTGTCCAGAACCAGCCCGAAAAACGAGTTGATGTCGCCAAAAGCGGCCCACTGGTAGCGTCTGTCCGGCATTGGCCACCGCCCTGGCACGGGGTTTGCGACTGGGATTGGGCGAGTCTAGGGCGTGACACCGGACGCTGTCAAACGGCCGCCGGCGGGTCTCAATATCAGCCCGCAGCGCAAGCAAGGGATCCGGCCAATTGACCAAAGGCGTCACGCCTCGCGACGAATGAAATCTCAGCAAAGCCCCCAGTTTCGGGCCTGTTCGGACCTTTTTTCAGGAGCCGTCACCCCAAATCCCCCAGTCCTGGCCGCCAATCGGGCATTTGCCCATCCCGGCCGGCGAACCGCGGGTAAAATGGTGCGTAAAGGATTATGCCAGCCATAGTCAACTATCTGGAAGTCAACTTCCAGCGACAGGTGCAGGCCAAAGAGTTGCCAGTGACCGACGAAGAGCTGCTCATCCAGTATCGGGAGACAGGCGATCGCGAGACGTTCGCGCTGCTGGTCTACCGGTACGAACGCGAGCTGTTCAATTACCTGCGTCGCTATCTGGGCAACGCCGAACTGGCGGAGGATGTCTTTCAGGCCACCTTCATGCAGGTGCACCTGAAATGCAAGCAGTTTCAGTCCGACCGGAAGTTCCGGCCGTGGCTGTTCACCATCGCCACCAACCAGGCCATCGACGCCCGTCGCCGCGGCAAACGCCACCAGATGATCAGTCTGGACGCGCCCCGCGACGGCGAAAACGACGAAGTCGGCCGGATGGTCAATCTGCTCGAGGCCGGCCAGTCCGGCCCAGCCGACGGGGCGCTGGATGAAGAGCGGAAGCAGCTGATCCGCACGACCCTCGAACAGCTGCCCGAGTCGATGTACTCGGTCGTCCAACTTGTCTACTTCCAGGGGCTGAAGTATCGCGAAGCGGCCGAAGTGCTCGACATTCCCGTCGGCACTGTCAAAAGCCGCGTCCACTCAGCCATCGCCAGACTCGGTGAAGTCTGGAACACCCATCGCGTGGAATAAATCGCCGTGAAGCTGCCGTCGCAAGAAGATTTGCTGGGTTACATGCTGGGGGCACTGGACGCCCGTGAGACGGAACGGATTCAGAAATCGATCGACGCACACCCGGAACTGGAGCCGGAGCTGCTGGCCATCAAGACAGCGCTCGCGCCGCTGGAACTGATTGACGAGCCGGTTGGCCCGCCGCCCGGACTCGCCCGCCGCGCCTGTCAGGCCATCGCTTCCAGCCAGCGGTTCTTGCCGTCGGTGGCCGAAGAGGATTTCGCCTTCGCATCGGACGCCGGCCCGTCGCTCAAGATGTCCGCCGCCTGGGAAGACCGCGGCGGTTTTGGCCGTGGCAGCTGGTCGCTGACCGATTTGATGGTCGCCTGCGCCGCGGCCGCGATCCTCGGTGCCGTCCTGTTGCCGGCCGTTTCGCTTTCGCGTTTCAACAGCCGCGTGACGGCCTGTCAGGGAAACCTGCAGTGCCTGTTCCACTCGATGATCAGCTACGCCGAAATGAACGACGGCGAGTTCATCAAGATTCCCGACTCGGGCCCGCTCTCGGTCGCCGGCTGTTTTGGCCCGATGCTCAAGGACGCCGGGCTGCTCGAAGACGACCAGATGCTGGCCTGTGCCGGGCTCACCGGTGGTGAACCGGTCAGCATCCCGACCGTGACCCAGGTTTCCGCTGTCGATACGATCCACGACACGCTCGACATGCAGCGGCGGATGGGCGGGCATTATGGCTATGCCCTTGGCCACGCCGACAACGGCATCTACCGTGCCCCACGCAGCATGGGCCGGGCCAATTACGCCCTGCTGTCCGACTCGCCGACGACGACCAACGGCTACACCCGCAGCAGCCGCAACCATGGCTCGTCCGGCCAGAACGTCCTCTGTGAAGGCGGCCGCGTCACGTTTGTCACTTCGCCGATCATCGGCACCGATGAAGTCTTCCTCAACGACCTCGGCATGGTCGCCCCCGGAGTCCACAACCTCGACTCCGTGGTCGCCCCAAGCTACATCCACCCGGTCAAGCTGGTCTGGCAATAGTCTTCACCTCGTGACTCTCTTGTTCATTCAGTAGCGGAAGGGCGTAAGCCCTCCGGCCCGCGCGCCAGTTCTTTGTCCCGGAGGGACGGCGGAGTGTAGCCACGGGTGAAGCGCAGGCCCTGCTTTGCGGGCCGAAGCGCAACCCGTGGATATCGTGGCTCGAAAAAAAGACGGCCCCGGATGGGGCCGCGGAGTCGTCTGTCATTTCCATCGCGACGGGCTAAACACCCGTACAACTCTGCCGAACTCCACCGCCCGCTCCGGGGCGGGAGAGATCGCGCCGTTTCCTTTCCACGGGTTTCGTCCCGGCGGCCGGGACTCCACCCGTGGCTACACTCCAGCGCCCCTCCGGGGCGAAGAGGTTCCACTGCTCCACCCGGGGCGCAGAAGCATCCGGACGCCGAGTTCACCGCCCATCACTGCCGGCCAAACCGGTCGCCAGCCGCACCAGCTCCACGAACTCGGTCCGGTAACCGCCGTCATCCGCACCACACGCCGACTGGGCGATTTCGAGGATCGCCGGCCACGAAATGGTTCCGGCATGCTGCGAGCCACGCAGCTTCATTCCAAACGCGGCGACGGCGGCGGCGAACTGAAAGTCGCGATCGGCTTCGCCAAACGGGCGGCTGCCGTCAACGAGCGGGAACTCAAGCAACTGGCTGGTCGCGCCTTCCGGCTGCTTGTAACGGAGCTTGAGCGTCAACAGCTCGCCGTTGTCAGTGACGGGTGCCGCTTCGGGCTGAGCCTGATACTTGAGGTCGTCGACCTGCGGCGTGGCACCTGGCAAGTCACTCCCCGCAGGGACGATTTCATACAGCGCCGTGACCGTGTGGCCGGCCCCAATCTCGCCCGCATCCTTGCGGTCATTGTTGAAGTCTTCCGCCGCGAGGATCCGGTTCTCGTAACCGATCAGGCGGTAAGCCGCCACGCGGGCCGGGTTGAATTCGATCTGGATCTTCACGTCCTTGGCAATCGTCTGCAGCGTCCCGGAAAGCTGCTCGACCATCACCTTGTGGGCTTCGTGGTCGGTGTCGATAAAGGCGTAGGTCCCGTTGCCGCGGTTGGAAATCTGTTCCAGCATCGCGTCGTTGAGGTTGCCCATCCCGAAGCCCAGCACGGTCAGGAAAACGTTCCCGCGGGCCTTTTCCTCGACCAGCCCAACCAGTTCGTCGGTGCTGGTCGTGCCGACGTTGAAGTCACCGTCGGTGCAGAGGATGACCCGGTTGATTCCGCCCGTGATGAAGTGGTCCTGGGCCAGCTGGTAGGCCAGCCGGATCCCGTCGCCGCCGTTGGTCGAGCCGCCCGCCGAAAGCCGGTCGATCGCGGCAAGCAGCGTCGTCTTCTGGTCGCCCGTGGTCGAATCGAGCACGAGGCCGGCAGCTCCAGCGTAAACGACCATTGCGACCCGGTCGTTCTCACCGAGCTGGTTGATCAGCATCTGGATCCCGCGTTTGACGAGCGGGAGCCGGTTCGATTCGTTCATCGAGCCCGACACGTCGAGCAGAAAGACGAGGTTGCTGGACGGGCGTTTTTCCTGCGGAATTTCGCGGCCCTTGAGCGCAACCCTGACCAGCTTGTGGGCCGGATTCCACGGACAGGCCACCACGCTCTGATGGGCGGCAAAAGGCGTGTCATCCACCGGCGGGGCGTAGCTGTACGGAAAATAGTTGACCAGCTCCTCAATCCGCACCGCCCCCGGCGGCGGCAGCTGGTGGTAATTCTTCAGATAACTGCGGACCTTCGAGTAGGAAGCCGTGTCGACATCGATGGAAAAGGTCGACAGCGGCGACTCGCGCGGGCTGAGAAAGGCGTTTTCAATGATCGGGTCATAACGGTCGCCACCGCCCATGCCCCTTTTCTGCATGGACTGGCTGTCGTCGAGCGCCAAGCCAAAACTGTTTTTGTTGAACCGGCCGTCCAGGCTTCCTTCACCGGCTACTTGCCCATTCGATCCATCGATAACCTCACCGAGAAGAGTAATTTTGCCATTAATGCTTTTGGTGTTGTTGGGGCCACGTTTGCCTTCTTCACCAGCAGGCCGGCCCGATTCGTATTCTGTCCTGCGGCTGGCGCTCTGTTCAAACTTCTCAGGTGTAGGGGATGTGAGTCCAGTTATGGCCGTGAGTTCGTCTTGCATTGTGGGCAAATCAGCCTGTCTTGATTTTGACTCGCGTTGAAGTTCGTTCATCACACTGTCGTCGCCGGGGAAGTTCTGGCCTTCCGACTGGCCGTTACCAACGGCTCCGGCCACCCCTGGCACCATTAATACTTCAATGCGATCGTCTCCTTGGGCGGAAATCACAATTTCACGAGTACCGCCGGGTTCCACCCGGTCGCGAAGTGATTCGATCACTTCGCTTGCATTGAGTACGTCGCCGTCGGATAGCGCAGCGTTTCCAGCGGCCGAGGGACTTGCCGGCGATCTGCCTGATTCCGGCGAGCCGGAATCAGCGGAAAAGAACGTCAACCCGGTTAACGAATCGCCCTTGCGAAGCCAGCCGCTGAACGGCCAGATCGCCGCGCCGATTACGGCCAACAGAAGAGTTGCCGTGACAACCCAACCTACATTCGTGAAACGATTGCGGGCTGGGATTGGCGTCAGCGATTTCTCAGTCTTCGCGGCAGCCGCGGGCTGAACCAGCGATACAGTCGCGTTGGCGGGAAGCTCACTTGCGAAGGAGGTCTTGAGCATTGTGCAGGTCTCTTCCAGCTCGCGCACGGCCTGTTGCAGCTCGGGGGAGGCCGCGATGGCGGCGCGGAGGGTTTCCTGGTCGGCTTCGTCCAGCTCGCCGAGAACGTAGGCGGTCAGGCGCGGGTCGTTGGGGGTGATCATGGGAATTGGTCCCAAGGGTGGGTGGTGTTGAACGGATGTCGCTGCTTGCCGCAACGGTTTTCAGCTATTTGATCTGCCGAACAGGTTTGAATCCCTCGTGCTCGTGCTCAGTCCGCTTCGGACGGTGCTCGTGCTCGTAATCGAATGCCAAATCGGGGAATTCGATTACGATTACGAGCACCGTTTCACTGAGCACGAGCACGAGAACAAGGGCCGCACGCGCTCAGGCGTTTTCGCAGTCGTTCTGGCTAATCCTCGTGGCACTTTTTTCTGATCCGCTGCAAAGCGGTATGCAGCGTGACTCCAACATTGCTGACCGTCAGCCCGGTGATTTCCGCGATTTCGCGGTAGCTCAACCCGGCCTGGAACTTCAGCCGCACAATTTCCTGCTGGCTAGGGCTCAGCCCGGCCAGAAGAGTCTCCAGTCGCGCGCTCGCGTCGCGGGCTGCGGCCGATTCGGCCGGGCCGTCGCCGTGGTCGAGCACCCGGTCGAGACAGGTCGCAGTTCCCGTGATCATCCGCTGCTCCTTCCGCTGGACATCGATCGCCCGGTTGCGGCAGACCCGGAAGAGCCACGCCGCCCGTTCGGACTCGGCCGGCAGGTGGGCTTGCCGGCAAGCAGAGAGAAAAGCGTCCTGAACCACTTCCGCCACGAGATCGTGCCGTAGCCCGAGGCTGTGGACGTAGCGGCGCAGGGCCGGCCCCAGCCGGCTTTCGGCCAGCTCGATCCATCGGCCGGCTCCAGGCTCCGGGACAGGTTCGGGCGAGTGATTCATTCCGCAGGCTTTCCGTTCGCTGCACCCGGATAACGGATGGCGCGAGGGTTTATTAGCGGATGGGGGAGAAAAAAGGGAAAGTGGATGGGAGAAAGGCAATGCGGCGGGTCTCGATTCGGCCTGCGCTGATAAAGCGGCGAATTCCCGTGAGCCTGAGGCGCTAGCCGATTCCCTTGGGTTCAGGTCAACGGTTGAATCAGCGTTCTCGGCTAGCGCCTCAGGCTCACTTTTTTTCGGGCAGTTCGAGGCGGATTTCGAAGCGGCCGGGTCTAGGGCAGGAGGCGGTCAGGGTGGCGCGCATGGAATGGGCCAGTTCGCGGCAGATGGCGAGGCCAAGGCCGGCGTGGACGCCTGTTGCACCGCGCGCCTCATCGCCGCGCCAGAGCCGGTTGAAGATGCGGTCGAGGTCTCCATTGGCGAAGGGCTTGCACGGGTTGGCCACCACCAGCCGGGCTACGCCGTTTTCGCAGGCCGCTGAAACCTCGACTGGCCCTGGCCCCTGCGAGTATTCGACTGCGTTGGAAAGAAGATTCAGCACGATGACCCGGACCTTGCCCTCGTCGGAGACGATGTTGAGGGGTGCATCGACCTGCCAGGCAACGGTTCGTCCGGCAGTTCTGGCAATCGGCGAGAACTCCCGCGCGATGTCTTCCAGCAGCTTGTCGAGCCTGAATTCTTCGCACCGGGCGACTTCCAGGCCGGCGTCGATCCGGGCCAGGCGCAGCAGTTCGGTCACGATCGCCTCGGTCTGGGCGTTGGCTTCGGCACAGCGGCGGAGGGTCTCGACGTAGGCCGCCGGATCGCGCGGCGACAACAGGGCGACTTCGATCTGCGACCGCATCCCGGCCAGCGGAGTTCGCAGCTCATGGGCCACGTTGGCCGTGAACTCACGCTCCTTCTGCATCGCCAGTTTCAGGCGGCCGATCAGTCCGTTCAGCCGGTCGACCACGGTCTGGACCTCCGTCGTGCCGCCCGCGATTTCCAGCGTGGGCAATTCGCGACTGTCGATCCGGTTAAGCGTTGAGGCCAGCTCGCGCAGCGACGCCAAAGTCCGACGGGTCACCACCAGCAGCGTCGCCAGGATCAGCGCAGTCATGACGGCGAAAACCAGCCCCAGCATCCGGCGGACCTTGGCCTGGATCGCCTGCAGGTCGAGCGTATCCCGCGCGAGAACGAGGGTCACTTCGGGCGGTTCACCTGCTTCAACGGTCTCGGGCGGCTCGTCGTCTTCCGGGTCGGGCGGTTCGATGACGGGCACCAGGGTGAACCAGACGCGGCGGCCGGGCCGGCCATCATCAAAAGCCTGATCGCCGAATGCGGGCGTCGTGCTGGCGACGGTTGGTTGGGGCATGGATGGCGCGGAACCCGCGCTGGAACCGAGCAGCCTGTTGTCGGCTGTCCGCCAGATCTGCCAGGCGGCGGACCGCGGCGACGGCTGGAACTGGGGGAATTCGTGATCGGCCATCGCCGAATGGACTTCGCCCTCCTCGAATTCGATCAGCGTAGCGATGGTCCGGGCTTCGTCCAGCAGCCGCGCGTCGAAATCGACTTGCAGCGAACGGGCCAGCATCCGGTCCAGCAGCCAACCGCAAATCGCCAGGACCAGCAGCGCCCCGCCGCCAGTTCCCAGCAACAGCCTGCCTCGAAGCGAATGGATCACGGTTCAACCCGCAGGCTGTAGCCCTGGCCCCGATGGGTGTGAATCAGACGTGGCTGTCCGTCCCGTTCAATCTTGCGGCGGACGTAGCCAATGTAAACATCGACCACATTGCTGGTCGCCTCGGAGCGAAAATCGTAAACGTGCTCCTCGATTTCCTGACGCGAGACGATCGCGCCCTTGCGGGACGCAAGGTATTCAAGCAGGGCGAATTCGCGGGCCGTCAACGACACTTCAGCCCCGTCGACCTGAACCCGGCGCGCGGTCGTGTCGACTTCCAGCTCCCCGACCCGGATCACCGGATCGGGTGACTGGTAGCGCCGGCGGACCAGCGACTTGACTCTGGCCAGCAGTTCGGCCACCGCAAAGGGCTTCACGAGGTAGTCATCGGCTCCCGCTTCCAGCCCAGTCACGCGGTCGGTGATCTCGTCGCGCGCCGTCAGCAACAACACGGCCGACTGGCAATTCCTTCGTCGCAGGTCTTTCAACAGTGCCAGTCCGCTGACTTCCGGCAGCATCCAGTCGAGCACGATCACGTCGTAGTCGTTCACCGCAATCAGCTCGCCGCCATCGCGGCCGTTGGCGGCCGCATCGACAGCGAAGCCGTGCTCGCGGAGGGCCTGGACCAGCGGCTCGCGGATCAGGGTGTAATCTTCAACCACGAGCACGCGCATCTTCTTCCCCGATTAGCGGCTAGCCGATGGCGACTGCGAGCGCGGAGCATGCCCCGAAGACCGCAGTCGCCTGCGGCTTGCCGTTCAACGATCGGCTGCGGTTGGGCCGCGTGTGGTCAGGCACGCCCAGGGCCAGCCATCAGGCCTGCTCGATCCGGATCAGGTCCAGCTCGCCAACCCACGAATCTTCATCCAGATCCAGCAGATTGTCACCTCCACCGCCGTCCAACTGCAGCTCCATCAGCCAGGCCGCCGCGATCAGGACCTGGTTGTCACTACCGCCCAGCTCGACTTCGAACTCGTCGCGAAGCGTCGAGGCCCGTACGGCGAGGTCGGCATCCCCGGAGAAGTAGACGCCACTTGACGCATACGACTGCTGCAGGCTGATGTTGCCATCGGCCCGGCCCTCGACCGCGGCTGCGAACCAGCAGTCGCGGAAGCCCAGCTCGGCGTCAGCCTGCAGATAACTGCCGCCGATCAGCCGGTTCCCGTCAAGCAGGATCGAGGCCGCGTTGCGGACATCCGCGACTCCCCCAACGCGCTGAAAGCCCGTTCCCCTTCCAATCTGGCTGGTGCCCGAAAAGCCGGCCGGGTTGGTGATCTGGGTAACCGGAACGCCATTGAGCGTGGCGCTGACCAGCCGCGTCGAGGCAATCACTTCGCCCGAGTGATAGTCCAGCTTTTCCGTGAGGATGTTGCCAAAGCCGCGGGCATAGAACTTGTGCTCCACCGAATCCGGTTCCAGCACGGTCCAGTCGCGGGTTTGCACCACGCCGGAGAGTGTTCCGATGCTTGTGTTCCGCATCAGCCCGGTCGCCAGGACATCGCCCTGGTCGATGGCGACGCGCGGCCGGAACTCCTGGTAGTAACGGTCGCCGACCCGTGGGCTGGCCGGCATCTGGATGCCGGGCTGAGCCCCGTCGATGCCCGTCTCCCACGAGCCGTCGTTGTCGGTTCCCAGCAGGTTGCCAGCCTCGTCGTAGCGATAGTTGGTGGCGATCTCGCCGAGATACCAGACGTTGCCGGAATTGTCCTGGGCATACCAGTCGAACGTGTCTTCGACGAGCAAGCCGTCTTTCCAGACGCGGTCCTGCACGACGCGGCCTTCGACACCGCCGACCAGCCGGGTCTGGTTCAGGACATCGACGCGAACGGTTTCGTGAACCACTTCGCCCGTATCCGGATCGGTTTCAGTGGCGTGGTAGAGGTAAGTGGTGCCCGGCACGAGCGGGAACCACGGGTTGTTGATCTGCAGGCTGTTGGGGAACTGGGCCGGTGAGAAGGGCATCTTGCGGGCCTGGCCGGCAACCAGCTGCACGTTTCCGCCTGCGCGGAGATCGAGGTTCCCGCCGAACCAGACTTCATTCAGCAGTTTCACATCGCCCTCGGGCCCCGCGTTGAGCCAGGCGTCCCCGCCGATCGAAACGCGCCCGCGCGTGCCATCGAGGGTAATCGACCCGGCCTGCATCCAGGCGGTCAGATCATCGGGGATGTTGAGCCGGCCACTCACCGTGACGTGGTCTTCGCCGCCTTGCGGGAAGGCCAGCATCAGGTCGTCGGCGACGGCTGGCAACTCGACCACCCGCTGGCCGTTGACGGTGGTGTCACCGAGTCCCACCACGCGGACCGGTCCGGCCAGCGTCTGGTAGACAAGGACTTCATTGTCGGCCGCATCGCCGATCACCCGCAGGTCCCCGGCAAGGACCGAGGCACTGACATTGCCGGCGAGCATCCGGCGGGCATCGAGGGTGAGAAAATCAAGGCTGGTGGCGGATCGGGTTGAAAATCGGGTGCGCATGTTTCTTTTCTCCACGGACGGGCACCCAACGTTGCCCCATGCGGGAATCCGCAGGCGTCTGGCGCAGTTCGTACATCCTGGCCGGCGAGAATGAGAGCAGCGTGAGAGTCAGCGAGTTTCCGCGTCCAGACACGCCACGCAGTGCGGTGGAAGTGCCAAAAGTAGTCCGTCGGACAGCAACAACGCCGTCAGCCCTGCTTTGACCGCCGCTGGTACTCTGCCTCGAATTCGGCTTCGCAATCGGCACAGTGTTCCCAAGAACAGTAGTGCCGCACAAACCCGGTCTTGACGAGCCGCGGGTGGATCTGGGCCTCGGGCAGGATCTCGGTCATCAGGAGCCGGTACGCCTGCACGGCGCTGAAATGCTCACACATGTCGAAAGCCACGCCGCGGAGTGCGAGCGCGGTCAGCAGCGAGTTCAGCGCCGACCAGGCTTCGGTTTCGTCGAAGACATTCTCCGGCCGGGGCAGCTTGAGCGGGCCCTCAAGCAACCAGCCCAGCGGCTCGTCCATTGTGCCATGGGTGATTTCATCCCACTGCTCGTAGTGTGCCTTCGTTTCCGGATCGAGGCCGGGAATGACTTCATCCCAGGGCCGCGGGGCGGATGGGCCGGGATCCTCGAGCGGGTCACCATCCGGAAAAAGGCCCCATGGATCATCCTCGCCCACTTCGCCTTCATCGCTTTCCAGATCGCCGCCGACGTGTTCGACTTCCACGTCATCACCGTTTTCCGACCGCCTGAAGATGGTGATGGACGGCCCGCTGATGGCGTCGGGCGACACCTCCGGCAAAGGTTCCGGCTCTGGATCGGCCAGTTGATCGAACGCGCCTTCAAACTCGAGGATCGGGTTGACCATTTCCAGCACGACGCGGCCGTTCTGGCTGTACCACTCGAGGTAGAGTGAAGGCTGGACCGTTTCAGGCGGTTGTTCGCCGCGCTTGCGCGCCGCCAGGAATTCTTTCAGCGGAGCCAGGGGAACGCGGACTTCGCGCAAGACCGCATCACCCATCACGCCGGCCTGATCAGTGCAAAACCCGGCGTCGGCGGGTTCTTGCCGGGCATCGTTTCCGGACTCGCGTGGCACAAACCGGAACCTCCGCCCTTCCAGCTCGCCACCGAGGTTGCCGGTCAGCGAGAGCGTCACCAGCCGCTCGCACTGCTCTTGCGGTTGCGTCGCCGGGTCGCCCGACGCAAGCACCAGCCGCCCAAAGACCTGGTTTCGGCGCGTGTTGTTGATTTCTCCCCAGATCACATGCGGTGCAATGCGAAAGGCCATGATTTCGGCTCCCAAACAAGTAAAGAAATGGCAAGTTCACCTTCAAACATTGTGCCAAAAGCTGGCGGCGTTTGAACAGCCCCGGCGGCGCGCGGAAACCCGGCGGTTTTTTGGCGAGCGGTCCCGGCGCGCCGGGACCGCTCGCCAAGATCAAATCTGGCCGCGCCCGGTATACGTTGGCGGACGACACATGAAATGTGCCTGCTACTTTGGCTCAAGAGCCGTTTGCGAAAGACCCGGAAGGGTTACGTCAGCCGGTCATCCTGGCGATCGCCGGGCCTTTTCGATCAGCCGCCGGATCAGTTTCTGGTCGGCTTTGCTGCCAATGGCCGGCTCGCGGGATCTGGTGCCGGTCCTGGTCTTGGCCGTGCCCTTGCTGAGCGGTTTGGAAACAGTAGCTGGTTTAACAGCTGCCCGCGCGATCGAGGGCTGTCGGGTCGCGCTACCGGCAGCACTGGTCGGGCGGACTTTGCGCTTCGGCTTTCCCGACGGCCCGAGGGCTGTGAGCTTGCGGCGTCGACTGCCTGGTTTCCGTCTCAATGTTGAAGGGGGCGACACGGGAGGCTCAGTCAATACGGATGGAAGTGGTCCGCCCCGTCGCGGTCTCGCGCGGCGGCTGGCCTTGAGCGGTTCAGGCACTTTCGCCGGAGCCAGTTCAATTCCAAAGACTTCGCCAAGATCCTGCCCGTCCAGCTGCCGGTCCTGTCCGCCCAGTTCGCGGTCAAGGTTGACGGCGGCGATCGCCTGCGACGCCAGTTCCCGATGATCCACGCCCCGCAGCGTGAACAGCAGGTCGGGCAAACGGTCGAGGCGCGAGCCGACGCCGTACATCACTGCGGCGATGTGTTTGCAGCAGGTCGAATAGTCTGGGCAGCTGCAGGACATCTTCATCTCGGAGGGGGCCGGAAAAAGACCCTTTGTCCGGTCGGTCATTCGTTTCATCACGCCGGCAGAGAGCTTTCCAGCCAGCAGGTCGAGCAGGGAATCGATCGACCGGCTGCAATCGGACTTGATCGATTTCCAGCGGCTGTCCCCGAGCGGCCGGATCGTGATCCGGACCGAATAGGCCTCCGAGCCGGCGACGATCGCGTCGATCTGGCCTTTGCCGATCACAAGATCGGCAACCGAGCCATTGCGGACATAGGTCACGCCACGCGGCAGACGGTTGGCATAGTCCTGGTACGACTCGAGGTTGTCACACCAAGCTTTGCCCCAAAACGTCGTGGCGATCGCGCGGCCAGGCAGTTCGACTGGCTGCGGTTGCCGTTTTTGCTTTTTCGCGAGGGCGGCAGCTTTCTTTCTTCCGCGCGCGAGTTTCTGCCCAACGGAGACATACGGACGCCATTCACGAAAACCCCATCCCATCCTGATTCCTTTCGCGTTTGACCGGGCCGGGCAGGTACTGGCCAGGATCAGCTTAAGCCAGTTCCGTTCCCATCGTAAACGTCAGAACGGAAAAATCGGCGGGCAACACGTGGCCTGTCATCAGGCCGGGGGTGATGGCCCTTTCCGGAGTTTCCTGGCGGCCGGAACGGACTGCCGCGGTGGCTGCTTTGGTCGCCAGCATCCGGCCCGTCAATCGGTCCCGGTCGCGCGGGTGATGTCGAGGGCCACGAATTTCATCAGTTCGGAATCTGACAGTTCCGTGAGCAGGGCTTCAGCCCCACCGCCGAGGATCTCGTCGGCCAGCTGCTGTTTGTCGCGGATCATCAAGTCGATCCGTTCCTCAAGCGTGCCGCGGCAGACGAACTTGTGGACCAGCACGTTACGTTTCTGGCCAATGCGAAAGGCCCGGTCGGTGGCCTGGTTCTCGACGGCCGGGTTCCACCAGCGGTCGAAGTGAATCACATGCGAGGCAGCGGTCAGATTCAGGCCGGTCCCGCCGGCCTTGACCGAGATCACAAAAAACGGGACTTCTTCGTCCGTCTGGAACCGTTCGACCAGGGCTTTTCGTTTCCCGACCGCGATCCCGCCGTGCAGGACCAGGCCAGGACGTCCGAAGATGGTGGCAAGGAACTCCGCCAGCGGAGCGCAGATCGACTGGAACTGCGAAAAGAGGAGCAGCTTTTCCTGGCGGTCACGGATTTGCTCACAGACTTCCCGCAGAGAGCCGAACTTGCCGCTCTCCGCCGGCGGAAAGTCCGGCTGATCGAGGTACTGGGCCGGATGATTGCAGAGCTGCTTGAGGCGGAGCAGCAGCGACAAGACCAGTCCGCGGCGCTGGATGCCGTCGGCCATTCCGATCTGCCGCGCCACGTCGCGGACAAGTTTTTCATAGAGCACGGCCTGTTGTTTTGAGAGACCGCAGTGGACAACGACCTCGGCTTTGTCCGGCAAGTCGGGCACAATCTCGGGATCGGTCTTCATGCGGCGGAGGATGCAGGGCCGCACCAGTTTTCGCAGTGCGGCGGCCGCCGAAGCGTCTTGCCGCTGCGCGATCCGGCGGGCAAAATCGCGAAACTGCCGGGCATTCCCCAGCAGGCCGGGCATGCAGAAGTCAAACAGCGACCAGAGGTCGCCAAGCTGGTTCTCGACGGGGGTGCCAGTCAACGCGATCCGGCCGGATGACCTGAGCAGGCGGACGGCGCGCGACTGGGCCGAGCCGGCGTTCTTGATCGCCTGGGCTTCATCGAGCACGACCAGGCGCCATGTGAGCTGCACCGGCCATTCCGCCTGGCGGATCAGGCTGTAGGTTGTGATCACCACATCCAGACCGTCGAAGGCTACGGCTGGCTGCACCGCGATCCGGGCCAGCGTTTCGGCGTCGCACTCGGAGCGGTGGGCAAGCAGAATTTTCAGCTGGGGCGCAAATCTGCCGAACTCCTGTTTCCAGTTGCCAAGCAGTGACGCGGGAACCACGATCAGCACGGGTCCGGCAGCAGGACCGGGAGCCGGCTGGCCGCGCGGATTGCGGGTGGATGGCTGGCGTGCAGCCTGTCTCAGCCGCAGGATCAGGTCGATGACCTGAATCGTCTTGCCCAGCCCCATGTCGTCGGCGAGACAGGCCCCGAACCCGAGCCGCAGCATGAACCACAGCCAGCGAACGCCCTCGATTTGATAGGGACGGAGAGTGGCCTTGAGGTCGCGCCCCGGTTCGCAACCGCTGATCCCGGCGGGGGTCCGGAGTTGCCGTAGCGTTTCCGACAACCACTCACCGGGCACGACGCGGGTCCATTGCCGGTCCGGATCGTCGTCGGTCGCCGCGTTGGCATCGAGTTGCGCGCCGGCGAGCAAACGCAGGCCTTCGAGAAAAGTGACCCCCTCGGCATGTCCCGACTCGAGCACTCTCCATTGCGCGAGGGCCTCGCGCAATTTCGCCTGGTCGACTTCGACCCACTTGCCGCGGAGCAGCGCCAGGCCATCGGTCGCTGCAAGCAACTGCGCTCGCTCGGCATCGTCCAGTGGCTGTCCGTCAATGGCCAGTTCTGCCGAGAAGTCGAGCAAGGCATCCAGTCCGATGGCGCTGGATGGCCCGTCACCCAGCCGGACCTGCAGCACGGGCCGGCTGGAGCGGCGGGCGGCCCACCAGTCGGGAACCCGGACCGCCAGCCCCGCGGATTCCATTGCCGCGACCTCGCCCAGAAAACGGGAGGCTTGCGCGATCGACCAGGCCTGGGCCTGAAAGATCGCGCGCGAACTGAGCAGCTCCGCGACGAGTGGGCTGGCTGCCGCCGCGTCGCGGACCGGCGCGAGCAGTTCGGCCAGCTTCGCCTGATCGCGTTCCGCGGCGTACTGCCGGAGTGCTTCGGCGAGAGGGAGGTGCTGGAGCTGGGCCCGCGCCGACAACCGGCTGGCCCAGGTCGCGAGGAAGGCAAACGGGCGGCTGGGGTCGCGTTTGTTCTCGGCAAGGTGGAAGGTCACGCGGCCGAGCAGTCGGGTTTCGGGATTGAGCGAACCGAGCAGTCCCCGGCAACCGCCCGCGCCGTCGCGAGCCCGTTCCGCAAACCGCATCAGCAGCGACGACCAGAGTGCCTGTAACAGGCGCGGCGTCAGGTTCTCCAGCCCGGGCATGGGCGGTGCTTCAGCGACCAGAACCGCGAGGGCAAGCTCATCTGGGGGCGGGATGCCGAGCCGCGTCGCGTCGGCCTGAGTCCAGGAGTTGCCCCGCGCGATCGCCTTTTCCAGCTGTCCGAACCGCTCTTCATCGAGCCGGGCAATGGCGTTCAACAGACGGCGGGTCCAGTCGCGCCAAAAAACCAGTTCGAGCGGTAGCGGCGGCCGGCTGTCGACTGCCGCGAGTTCCAGCAAGCCGTCTTCCGTCGAGGCCTGGAAAGCGCGCCCCAAGCGCTCCGCCAGCGCCTCGTCCAGCCGCGGCGTTTCAGAGGGTGCGTCGTGCGTTTCAGCCGATCGGCTGGCCCGGAGCCGGCCCGCGGGGGTGATCGTGAGCGTCAACAGGCTGCTCAAGGCCCCGATACTCCCGTGGTGGAATGGTGCCTGGGCCGCCCATGATTTCTGGCGTGCCAGACGGCAGGCAGCGGCAGGAAGCCTGAACGGGCGTTGCCGCCCGCACAGGTTTCCGGTCAAGGTCCCACCACATCAAACCCGCACGCGTATGGCGGTCGCGGGGGGTAACAGATTATTGCCCGCCGATGCCGCTCTGGAGCCGCTTGCGGTCGCGTTCAATCCGCTGCTGCTGGACTTTCAACCGGGCGATTTCGGCATTGGTATCGGCAATGGTTTTTTCCAGCGCAGCTGTCTGTTCGCTGATCGACTGCATTCGCGCGTCGAGGTCCTTGTGCAGCCGCTCCAGTTCCTCGCGGCGGGCCTTTTCGGCGGCGAGCGTGGACTGGGCCTCGGTCAGCTTGCTGGCCAGTGGCTCAAGTTGGGCGGTGACCGTCTGCATCCGCGCGTCCAGTTCGGCGATCCGGCCCTGATTGACCACAGCCGGCGAGAGGTCGCCTTTCTTCAGCCGCTCCAGCGAAGCGAGGACGACCGACATCGGCAGGGCGAGCGACGAGACGCGGCCCTGCCGCGAAATGTTCACGCCCACGACGTGGCCTTCGAGATCGAGGACCGGGCCGCCGATCTGGTGGGCTGAAAGGACAGAATCGTGCTGGAACGCGAGCGGAAAGTCATAACGTCTTTCGCTGAGTGAGCTGCCCATCCGGTCCTGCTGGTTGGAACGTTCGAAGTCGGGCAAAAAATTGTCGGCGTTGGCGAGCTCGATGCTGGCCTCCATGCTCGCCTCGCCGCGGCGGATTTTCAGGACCACCCGGTCGCCTGGCTCGTGCTCGGCCAACATCATCCGCAACGACGCGCTGTCGGTCACGGGCTTGTCGTCGAGGTGGGTGATCACGTCGTTGACGAGCAGGTCGGCGGCGTCGGCCGGCGAGCCCGAGGTGACTTCGGTGATCCGCACACCCGAGTTGTCGGTGGTCTCGTCCATCCGGATGCCGATGAAGGCCCGGGACGGAGGAATCGACCGGGCGGGGACGCCCACCACGCCGAATCCCACCGGCGATGCATCGGGCGAAACCGAGACGAGCCACGCCCCCCGATCGGGCGGAGCGATATCCGTGAGGGCCAGGGCAGGCAGGCCTGAGGCTTCGACCTGCAAAAGGGCAAGGTCGGTTTCAATGTCGATCCCGATTACCTTGCCAGCGATCCGCCGGCCGTCAGCCAGCTGGACTTCAAGCGGCTCCTTGAGCTCACTGGCGGCGGTCAGGATCAACCCGCTGGCATCGACGACGGTGCCAAGGGCAAGCGAATCTTTCCCGGACCAGATGCGTGCCGTGTGGATGGAGACGGCTTCGGCCAGTGGCTGGACGAGACTGATCATCGATTCACCCATCCGGGAACGCTGCCGGTTGCGGCCCATTCGCCGGATCAGGCGGTTCAGCTCGCCGATGTCGGCCGAGGCCGGGTCGGGAGGCGACGACGTTTCGGCCGCCGGCTGGGTGTCGCCGCCGGATTCAGTAGCAGGCTCCGGAGCTGGATCAACCGGTTTCTCGCCCGATTCCGGAGTTGGTCCGGGAGCCTTTTCCGGTGATGTTTCGTCCTGAACAGCCGGTGTCGCCTGTTCACCGCCCACTGCCGGTGCAGTGGGTTCCTGGCATTCCACGCCGCAAGTCCAGGTGCATGCAGCCAGCCAAGCCGACATCGCCAAAATCAGGGACGCCGGTTTCCAGCAGTTCGACAGGGAGGTGACAGGGGCAACGGACATTGGATCGGGAACTCCTCAACCGAGAGTGTCAGGGACGCTGGTGGAACAGGATTGGTGCCCGGACGGCAATGAGCTGGCAATGGACCGAAATGGACGAGGTGCACTGAAACAAGCCCAACCGGTGGCCGGCCGGCAACGGCAACTAGCGTTCGCCGACCTCAAGTTCAACGGTCAGCTGGTCTTCGCCGCGCTTGATGGTGAGGTGCAGGGTATCGCCGGCTTTTTTCTGTTCAATCGAATCGCGAACGTCGCCGCGGTCCTTGATCTCGGCACCGTCCATATCGAGGATCAGGTCGCCGACCAGCAGACCTGCTTTCGCAGCCGGGCCGCCTTCGGAAATCTGGCTGATTTCGTTGGTGTCGTCCTTGACCCGCAACCCGATCCACGGGTCGCGACTGCCACCAATCACCTTGCTGTCAGCCAACTGGTCCCAGTCACTGGAAAAAGTGTCGACCGGGACATGGATGTTGTCCCACAAGTTCATGCCGATCCGGCTGTGAATGCCCACCAGGTGTCCGTGCATGTCGACCAGCGGCCCGCCGGAATCTCCGCCAACCAGCGCGCAATCGGTCCGCATCATCTTTGCGTTTCCGCCGAGCACCCGGCCCACGCGAACAACCATGCCGCGCTTCGGATCCAGCCCGCCTGGATGGCCAACCGCGATGACCCAGGCCGCATCGGGCAGGGGCGTTGATTCACCCAGTTCAACGTAGGGGAAGCTTCGCGTTTCGCCTTCAGGCAGTTCGATCTTGAGCATCCCCGAGTCGACCTCGCGATTGACGCCGAGCGCGGTGGCTTTGAGCCGGGTCCCGTCGCCGAGGATCACCTGAGCCTTGTTGCCCGGGCGCCCGATGACGTGGGCCGCGGTCAGCACGTAGCCGTCACTGGTGACGATCACGCCTGTGCCCTGCGAGTCACCCATCTGGATGTTGACTGTCGCTGCGAAGACCAGCTCGGAAATTTCCCGAACGTGACTCTCCATCTGCCGGAGCTGATCCAGAGATCCGGGTGTCGAACCGGTAAAAAGAAAATCCAGGGGCGCGGGAGACCCGGCTGCGGCGGGTACCGTTTCCGTCGCAGTGGAGACAGATGCGTCGTCCTGCTGCTGGACGACAGCGGGCGGATCGACCACGGCTTGGGCAAAGGCAAACGGTGCACCCGTGGCGGGCAGAATCCAGCCGGCCAAGGCCGCGAGCAAAACGCGCCGGATCGAGTTCCCTGTCGCCCACCGAAGAGTTCGACCCGCCATGCTTGACTCCGTCTGGTTGAGGGAAACCGGTCAGTTTCAGCACAACCGCAGGCGAACTGTTCCGCCAACCGGAGCACCGCAAGGCCACCCAAACACCCTATTCTACACCGCTGGAAGGGCCTGGTTTCGCCAGCCAGGAAAGGGCACAGACAATCCTGTGGAATTCCGGGGTTCCGCAGCAGTCGATACGGAAATGCGGGAACCTGGACGGCCGGGCAAGCCAGTCGTCAGCATTCGATTGAACGCCGGAATCTTCGACAGATTTCGGGCCTGTCGATGACGCCGGGCGGGATTGCGGCAACCCCGCTGGCTGGGAAGACTTTGCGGCTTGCCCGGGAACTAGAAAAACCCGGCCTCCGGGTCGGGCTCGGGAGAGAACTCGACCTTTTCGTACAGCTCTCCCAACACCAGCGTCACGTCGATTGCGGGCAGCTCAATCCGGTCGGCCGCTTTGGAGAATTGAAACGCTTCAAAACCGTCCGGACCGCGCTGCCAGATCCGGGCGTCCATCCGGTCCTGTTCCAGCAGGACCAGCGTTGCGAGGGTCGGTGCCGCCAGCCAGGCATCCATCCGCTCGCCTTCATCCAGACGCCGGGTTGACCGCGAGAGGACCTCCACGATCACCACCGGATGATCTTGCCAGGTATCTTCCTGCCGGTTCGGTTCGCAGACGACCGAAACGTCGGGGTAGTAAAAACGGATCTGACTGGAAAACCTGAGCCGGAACTTCGTGTCCGACCCATACACGCGACACGGACGTCCTCGCAATTGTCGGTGAAACGAAGCGGCAACATTCAGCGCAATCAGGCCATGGGCGTTTGTCCCGCCCGTCATCGCGTAGACCCGCCCCGCGACGTACTCATTGCGGCTGGATGCGACCAACTCGCCGCGGAGGTAGTCGTCGACGGAAACCGGCTGCCAGCGTTCGGCCGTACTCATGGCCTGATTCTATTCGCGATAGCGGCCGGCTTCAATCAAACCGGACTGTCAGGGACCGTTCTGCGTTCCTGTTTCGCCCTGCTTGAAATCACCCGCGCGGATGATGACCAGTTTTTGCGGATCGAGGTGCTTCTGGCAAGCGTCACGGATTGCGGCGACGGTGAGGGCCTCGACCTGTTTCTCGCGGTCGCGGGTCCAGGCCCATGTCCGGTCGAGGTCAAGGTTGGAAGCCGCTTGTCCGGCCACGCCGCCGTCGTTGGCCCGCGAGACCTTTTGCGATTCGAGCCAGGCCTTCTTCGCATCAGTCAGTTCGTCTTCGGTCGGTCCGTCGGCGAGGAATCGCGTCAACTCTTCCATCGCCGCCGTTTCCACCGCGTCGATGTTGTCCGGGTTGGTGATCGCGTTGATCGAGAAGCGCGCGTCGTTGCCGCGCGAGGGAATGCTGACCGATGAGGTCACGCCGTAGGAAAGTCCTTCTTTCTGGCGAATCCGGTCCCCCAGCCGCGACGAGAGCGTGCCACCGCCAAGAATGTAGTTGCCCAGCTGAAGGGCCACGCTGTCCGGATGGCTGTCATCGAGCGGGAAAGACAGCCCGGCCTGAAAGACCGCGTTGGCTTTGTCGGGGGTGACAATGTCGCTTTTCGAGCCGGCCAGACTGGCGATCGCCTCGCGTTCGACGGGGCGGACTTCAACGCCCGATTTCCAGTCGCGGAAGACTTCCTGCAGGGCACTGATCGCGTCGGTCGTCTCAAATTCGCCGACGATGGCGATCTCGCCGGTCGAAGCCGAAAGCTGGTCGCGATAAATGCCGGTGACCTGCTCCAGCGTCAGGGCCTTGAGATTGGCGATCGATTCTTCCGTGGACGGCACATAGCGGGGATCGCCGGGCGGGTAGCTGGAGAGCGCCCGCGAAAGCTGGTTGCCGGCGAGCGCCGCCGGCTCGGTCTTCATCATTTCAAGACCAGCCACGGCGCGGGCACGCATCTGTTCCAGTTCATGTTCCGGAAAGGCTGGCTGGCGCAGGATTTCGCCCAGCAGCTGGATCGCAGGAACCAGCGAACTCTTTTTGGCTTCGATGCTGACCGAGAGCCGGCCCGGGCCAGCGTTGCCGCCGCCACCGCCGCCGCGTCGGCCGCCGCCTCGACCACCGCCACCACCGCCGCCCGCGTTGATTCGCACACCGAGCGCGTCCATCTTTTCCCGAAGAGCCTGCTTGTCGAGGTTCTGCGTGCCGGCCATCAGCATCGGGCCGAGCATCGAGGCCGCGGTGTTGAGGTCGCCCAGAGATTCTTCGTTGCCGTAGCGAAGGTTGACCGTCATCGTCACCGTCTCGCCGCGATTTTTCTTCGGCAGGAGGGCCACGTTCAGGCCGTCGATGTCAATCGTCAGCGTGCGGGAGTCCAGATTGTCGGGAGACGGATCAAAGGACTCGCCGGCCGCCAGCGCCTCGCCGCCCTTGTAGTCCTTGACGACATCGATAATCGACGGCACCGACGGGACGGCCAGCCGCTGCGGCTCCGAGACCGGCAGGAAGACGCCGACCGTCCGGTTGTGCTGTTTAAAATAGGTCGCGGCGACCCGGTTTACGTCGTCGACAGAGACTTCGGCGATCCGGTCGCGCTGCAGAAAGAGCAGCCGCCAGTCGCCGAGCGATGCGGCCGAGCTGAGGGCCTGGGCCATCCCGGAGGCACTCGAGAAGAGCTGTTCTGTGCCCCGTTTGGCCCGCAGTTTGGCCCGCTCGACAGCGGCGGGCGTAACCGGCGTCGACGACAGGCTTTCCATCGTCTGGCAAACCAGATCGCGGACCGTTTCCAGCTGGCCCTCCGCCGGCTGGGCCGAGACATAGAACAGCCCCGGGTCATGCGAGTTGCCGCTGCGGGCCGAGGCACTGGTCGCCAGCCCCGACTCGACCAGGGCCTGCTCCAGCAAGCCGATCTTCTCCTCGGTCAGTACGCTGGCGAGGATGTCGAGCGGTGCCCAGTCGGTGTGGGCCGCCGCCGGGACGTGCCAGGCCGCCGAGACCGAGCCGATGTTGCCGACGCGCCGCAACACCACGTTGCGTTCGCCGTCCTGGGGCGGCTCTTCGGTATAAGTCCGGTTCAGTTCCCGTTCCGGCCGCGGGATCGAGCCGAGGTGTTTGGCACACAGCTCCAGTGCCCGGGCCTCGTCGAACTTGCCCGTGACGACCAAAACGATGTTGTCGGGCTGGTAATAGTTGCGATAGAAGGCCTGCAGATTGTCGATCGGCACGCGTTCGATGTCGGAGCGGTTCCCGATCGTGGTCTTGCCGTAGTTGTGCCATTCGTAGGCTGCGGCCTGGACCCGCTGGCCGAGGACGCCCTGGGGACTGTTCTCTCCGCGCTCGAACTCGTTGCGAACGACCGTGAACTCGGACATCAGGTCTTCGCGCCGGATCAGGCTGTTGACCAGCCGGTCGGATTCCAGGTGGATGGCGAACTCGAGGTTCTCGTCGGTGGCGGGGAGAGTCTCGAAATAGTTGGTCCGGTCGTCGTTGGTCGTGCCGTTGTAGCTGGCACCGTGGTCGCGGAGGGCCTTGGGCACATTGGGGAAGCTCGGCGTCCCCTTGAAGACCATGTGCTCGAGCAGATGGGCCATGCCGGCTTCGCCATAGCCCTCATGCCGCGAGCCCACGAGGACCGTCATGTTGACCGTCACTGTCGGCCGCGACGGATCGGGGAAGAGCAGAACCCGTGCGCCGTTTTCAAAGCGGTACTCGCTGATCCCTTCGATCGAAGCGGTTTTTTCAGCCTGCTGGGCGGACAACACAGCGCCCGCCACCATCAACACGAGCGCGCACCAAGAACGGAACATGGGCCGACTCCCGGAATGATTTCAATTTACTCGAATCGACAGTTCCCACCGGGGAGCCATCTTAACAGCATTCAGGAGTCGTGCTGATGGGCAGTCGGCCGGGGGACTCAAACCAATGCCCGGGCATGGTTGAGACATTTCACCGGAGCCGAAGTCGTGGAACATCAGCCTGAATCGATGGCCAGTCTCTGAATTCCCACGAATTCGGCTTGACCCATTCGCAGGCGCGAGAAGTATCGCGCTTCGGGACCGCGCGAGGAACAATTGTCTCGACCTGTCCCGGTCCTCGTTCCGCCCCGCGTCAGCGATGCCCAATGTCGAATTGTGCACTTGGACCCGGACGAGGTTCAGCCCGGCCACGTTGCCGGCCAGCGCGTGGCCCGGATGCCCGGTTGATCCAGCCGGAACCGACTCCCGCAGTCTCACTCATGCGCCTGCGCCCCAGTCCGCCCAGCCAGCCACAAACAACATTCTGAAAAATGCTTGTCCGTTTCCGCTTTCCGCTCCGAACAAACGATCCCAGCCCATCAACTGGAACAGAAATCGATTCTTTCCTGAGCCAATATGTCACCATTTGGTGACATATTCGTGCGTTTGTGTGTGAATCTGTTCAGCGGGGTGAAAGTCCCTGTCAGGAGGTTGAAGCTTGGTCCTGTAGCCGACCGGAACTGCGTCGTCGCGAGACGGGGTGGAGAGTCCCGGCGCGCCGGGAGAAGGCGAACGGGCGGTCCGAAACGAAAGTGAACTCGATTCGGCCTTTTGTCGCGGCGAGCCTGCGAATATCTGGCGAAGCCGAAGTGCCATAGGAGTCCCGCAGGGACCGGTCACGGCATGACGTCCGTGGCTCGTGGTTGAAATCCGGGTCAGAAAACACAAGCTCGTGGTGACCCGGGCGGCAGGGGGTGGTTGGAGTCGGAACGTCTGGACGGACGGATTCATGAAGCAAAGAGACCTGCCCGGACAGACCGGAACCGGGCCGCAAGGCAGCGGGCCGCCGGGCAGGAGTCAGAGCGTCCATAGTAGCGTCGAAGCCGGGTAACGCCGGGGGAGCGAAGGGACGCAGGAAGATGGAAGGCGCAATGGCCCGACAGACGGAAGACACACCGGCGACAGTGCCGCTGGCTCAACAAGCCGGAGCGGCCGATCTCCACCCGTTGTGGAGGATGGCCAAACCGTGTGTCTGGACAGCGCGCATGTTGACGGCTCTCGTCACGGGAGTGGAAGGAGGCAAGTGGTTTCGCCTGTATGACAAGGTCTTTTCGGAACGCAACCTTCTGGCGGCGTTCCAGCAAGTCGCGCGGAACGATGGCGCGCCGGGTGTCGATCACGTCAGCGTTGGCGAGTTCGGAGAGCAGCTGCCGGAGAATCTCTGGCAGCTGTCCGACGCGCTGAAAGCGGACCTGTACCGGCCCCAGGCGATTCGTCGCGTCCAGATACCCAAGCCTGGCACGACCGAAACCCGACCGTTGGGGATTCCCACGGTGCGGGACCGGATTGTCCAGGCGGCGGTGGTGAACGTGATCGAACCGGTGTTCGAGCGTGACTTCGCGGAACAGAGCTACGGGTTCCGTCCGGGCCGGGGCTGTAAAGATGTCCTGCGCCGGGTGGACCAGCTGCTCCAGGCCGGCTTCGTCCATGTGGTCGACGCCGACCTGAAGGGTTACTTCGACTCGATTCCCCACGACCGGCTGATGTCCCTTCTGGAAGGCAAGCTTGCCGATGGCCGCGTGCTGTCGCTGATCAAAGCCTTCCTGACAGCGGGGATCATGGAGGACGGAACGGAATCGGCTCCCCAGTCCGGTGCCCCCCAAGGTGCCGTGCTGAGTCCGCTGCTGAGCAACATCTACCTCGATCCGCTGGACCATTAGGTCGCGGCGGCCGGGTTCGAGATGGTGCGCTACGCGGATGACTTCGTGATCCTCTGCCAGACCCGGGCGGCCGCCGAGGCTGCTTTGGCTCTGGTTCAGTCGTGGGTGGCAAGCGCCGGTCTCACGCTGCACCCGGCCAAGACCCGGCTGGTGGACTCACGAACGGAGAGCTTCGCGTTTCTGGGCTACGAGTTCCGTGGGGTCCTGCATTGGCCCCGGAAGAAGAGCATCCAGAAACTCAAGGCGACCCTTCGCCCGAAGACCAAACGGAGTTCTGGCCGTTCGCTGCCGCGCGTGATTGGGGAAGTGAACCAGACGCTTCGCGGCTGGTTCGCCTACTTCCAGCACAGCAGCAGCCGGCGTGTGTACCGGGATCTCGACGCATGGGTCCGTGATCGACTGCGCGGGATCCTGCGCCGGCGACGGGGCCTCCGCGGCCGAGCCAGCCAAGCCGACCAGGAACGCTGGCGCAATTCCTTCTTCGTCGAACACGGGCTATACAGTCTGGTGACCGCCCATGCTTCGGCCAGTCAATCCTCACGAAGGTAAGACCATCAACCGGAGAGCCGGATGCGGGAAAACCGCCCGTCCGGTTCGGAGGGAGGGGGAGCCGAGACCAATCGGCTCTCCCTACCCCTATTCAAAGTTGACCGGCAGCGGGCCAGCCGCCGGCGGTCAACGACCAGCACTCACCTGACTCGTCCCTGCACACCCACCACCCCAGCCAGCCTCAGGCTCTCATGCTTCCCAAATTGCCCAAATTTGGTGGCTGCCACCTTTTCCGCCCTCACCTTTTCCGCCCTTTCTGAAAAGAGACCTGACCCCTTTTCCGGTGCGCCATCGCAAACCCTCCCGCCTTACCCAGAATCCTGAATTCAAGCCGCCAAACTACCCAAACCTCCGCCCGCCGTCAACAAACTGGTGTGTCCCCATGCTGCCTCTCCTAATAAACTCAGAAAAACGCCTATTCGTTTCAACATCTGTCTCTCCCGGCGTTGCGATCAACGACAAATCTGGCCGGAATTTCTTGTAGACGTCCATGAACTCATCGACGTTATTGCATTTCAGCAAAGCAATTGCCTCGGCACAAAACCGCACTGCTTCCCCTTTTGGTGGATACGTTTCCACTAAAGAACGGTACTTGAACATGTCTTCGCAGACTGAGATCAGCCTTGTGGAAAGCGCATACTCAAACTGCGATGTTGACTGGCCGGAACTTTGGTAGTATTGCCGAGCAATTGAGATTACAGTAACGGCTTTTGCAGTACGGACGGACACGGTTTCCACCGAGCGTCGGACTGCCTTTTGGCGAATTACAAGACAAAGGTTTGATAGCAGCAAACCGAACAATGCAACAAAAAGCAAAAGTTGCCATGTTCCGAAGGTCCATCGAGTACCCTTACTCATCGTTGTTTGCAGCTGTTGCGTTAATGTTGCACATTCGGACACATCTGCTTCCCTTGGTTGAGTCTTCAGGATTGGGAAACGTATCCCAGCAACACGCTTCACACCTGTTGTACGCATTTTCTCCGTAGACCCTTCTGCCGGTCTCATCGAAGTAGTGCTTCAAGCATTCCTCGCGAGGAATGCCTCCAGGTGGCACGCCAAGACAGCACAACTCACTGCAACCGTATTTGGTAACGCGGTCTTTAAGGACATCGCAGGCTTTTTTGCAAGCTTCAACCAATGCCGGAGTCCAAAACTTGTTGCAATGGCTGCATGGATCAACAGGCAGCTGCTGACATATCAAGACACAAAGTGCGTGCGTCGCATCTGTGGGGCCATCCAGGAGCGTCTTGTCGCAAACAGCGCGCGGACATTTGACTATATGCTCGCAGCCTCGGCTGTCCCAGAAACTGCAGCTACCACAACTTGGACAGAAACATACACGCTGTTCTGCATCTGAAATGGTGTCATCTTTGACCAGTTCTCCTACATTTACGCCCGTATCCTCAAGCGGTGGTCTGCACGCTGTCCCGCTTGCATCGGTTGCTTGTTGGCCGAAGTAGGACATGTATTCGGAAAGGCCATCGACAAAACCCAGCGGATCTCTACCTGTAAACCTTCCCGCTGCCGGATCGAACCATCTCGCCCGGAAGTAGTATTGGCCAAGGGCTGGGTCCCACTCGCGGCCCGTGTAGGTGTACCGGTTGTTGAGGGCGGACGAAGAAAGAACTGACCCTGATGCGTCGAAGATCGAGAGGGCACCGTAGGCCGAGTAGGCGTAGCGTTCGGCCGTGTTGCCGGTGTTGTCGGTCAGGGCGGTGATTGAGTATTGCTGGTTGCGGTGGAAGAAGTGGTTGATGGAACCGGTGGCGGTGACGCGGAGGACGGGTTCGTCGATGTAGAAACCGTAGACATAGCGGTAGGTTGGCGAGGCGGGGGCGGCACCGGAGGGGTAGTCGAGGAGGGTTTGCTGGCCGGCTTGGAAGTAGATGACGGTTGAGGCCGATTCGGTGCGGGCGACTCTTCTGCCCAAGGCGTCGTACTGAAAGGTGACTTCGAGAATGGCCGGAGTGCCATTGGTGTCGGCACCAACCAATCGATTGTCGAAATCCCAGGTAAGGTTAAGCGCGGGAGCGGCGAGGGCCGCGGGACGGAAGGTCAGGTTGCCTTTGACGTCATAGGCCAGATTATGGAGCTGTTCGTCCTGGTCGAAGGAGAGGAACTCGTGCGTGGGGCCGTGGGTGCGGGTTTGCACCATGGGCGTGGCGGGCGGGCCGGTGGTGAAAATGTTCCAGTCGCCGACCGGTGACAGGTTCCAGCTCTGGTTGAGGTTGGTGTCCGAACGGCTCCAGTTGGTGACCCGGTTTTCGTGATCGTAGCCTGCGGCTCCCGTGCTGAAGCCGTGGCCGGAGAGCGGGGAACCGGAAATGGTCTCGGTGCTCTTGTTTTTGTTGGCGTCCCAAGTGTAGGCGTAGGTGCCGACCTTGTCCGCACCAGGGTTGGTCGTCGCGATGCTGGCAATCAGGTTGTCTTTCTGCGGGCCCGAGGAACGGTAGGTGTGGGTCGTGACCGCGCCGTTGCTGTAGGTGCTGGTCGAGAAGCGTCCGCCCAGATCGTATGCGCGCGTGTCGATGACGGATGAGCTGTACTTGAGCTGGTGAATCTGGCCGCGGTCGGTGTAAAGCCGTTCGACCTGGGTGCCGTCCGGGTAGATGTATTTGTTGATCCGGTTGAGCGGGTCATATTCGCGGGTGACAGTGTAGGTCTGGCCGGCGATGGTTAGCGATTCGGTCGCGAGGCGGCCAGCATGGTCAAAGGTCATCCCGACCGTGTTGGTGTAACGCCCGGAGACCGCCGACGTCATCCGGCTGGCCGGGTCGAAGGCAAAGGTGTCGCTGTCGGCAATGGTGCCGCTGGGGGAATTGGCGGCGGTCCGATAGTCGCGCCGGGTCACGCGGCCGGCGAGGTCGTGGATCATCGTGACCGTCGCACCGGTCTGGTCGGTCTTGCGCAGCAGTCGACCGGCCGGATCGTACGAGAACTCGACGATTCCGTAACCGGCGGCGCCGACGGTGGAGCCGGGCACATGGTCGGGATAGGTTTCCTTGAACTTTTCGCCCCTCGCGTTGTGCTCGTAGCTGGTCGTCTGATTCTCGGCGTCGACAATCGAGGCGAGGTGTCCGGCCGGGTGAAAGTTAAAGGCCGTGATTCCGCCCAGCCGGTCGGTGACGGACGTTCTGCGATTGCGCGCGTCGTAAACCATCGTGGTAACTTTGGCTTTCGCGTCCGTTTGCGTCCGGACATTGCCCTCCCTGTCGAAGGTCATACTTACGATGTCGCCCCAGGTGTCGGTCTGGGAAATCATCACGCCGAGCTGATCGTACACCGCGTCGTAACCGACTCCGTTCGGATCGCGGAGGCTCAGGACGTTACCCGCCGCGTCGTGGGTCATGACGGTCAAGCGGTTTTCCTGATCGAAGGATTCGAGCGTCCGGCCACTTCCATCGGTGCGCGAACGGGTGGTCTTGCCGAGCGGATCGACGGTTCGCGATTCGACGACCGCGCCAAAACCGCTGATGGTTGCGCCGATGTCGTACCGCTGGCAGGACCAAGAGACGAGCGCGAAGGGCGTTGGCCCGTTCCAGGGCTGGAGCTGGCCGGCCATCACGTTTCGCCCAGCCGCGCCGCTGATCGAACACTGGATCGTTTCGTCGGGCCCGATACTGACCACCGCGCTGCCAACCGATCCGCGCGCCGCGCCGAAAACCGTCTCGGCCCCGCCAGCCGACTCGGCGGCCGCCAGTTTGGCCAGGGCCGTGGAAACCAGGCTCAGATTGTAGGTTCCGCCGCCCAGCTTCTGCACCGCCATCCCGGTCGCGTTGTCCAGTCCGATCCCGTCGGTCAGGTTGGAATCGTAAACGGTCTGTGACGTCAGCCCTTCCACAGGTGCGATTCCACCCAGCCCGGCAATCGGCGGATTGAGCCGATCAACTGGCTCGCGCGCGACCAGCCACTGGGTTCGCGCAACAACGCGGCCGAGGTTGTCATACCGGGTCGTCGATTCGGAGAGCGTCTTTGTATTGACGGGATCGAGGTGATCGATGATGGCCAGGTCGTACTCGCTCACGGACGCTGAGTGAACGGTTCGACCGAGTGGGTCGAGGTTGGCGATACCGCCGTGCCCGAGCGGGTCTGCCTGGCCCACGAACTGGTCGCAACAGGCATCTTCGTAGTGACTGGTCCAGAGGTTGCCGCCTGCGTCGGTCCGCGTGGCGATCTTGCCGTCGAGCGTCCAGGTCTGGGAGAGAATCGCCGAAGCGCTGCCGGCACCCGGGGCAAGCCATTGCGACAGCTGTCGGTCGCCCGCGTCGTGGCTGAACTGGGTCCGCATGAAGGCGTGCTGCGGATCGGTGGCGTCGAACCAGCGCGGCGAGAGGATCTCCGTCACGTTTCCGCGCGGATCGTAACTCGTTTCGGTCTGGGCTTCGATTGAGGTTCCAAACGCATCCCGCCGGCGGATTTCACGGCGCAGCGCTTCGTGGTCAAAACGCGTTGAAACGCCGCGCGGATCGATTGTTTCCGTCAAATCACCGCGCGCGCTGTAGACCGCGTCGCTGATCGCGTAGAGCGCGTTCGGCAGGCTGCTTCGCATCAGCGCGAGAACGGCCGTGTTGTCAGCCAGGGTGAAAGCCGATTCGTTGGCCTGAACACGGCGGACAGGCCGGCCCTCGGCGTTGTAGCCTACAAACTCGCGGCGGCCATAGGGATCCTGTGAATAAAAGACCCGGTTGTCGACAAAGACCGTGGTCGAATCGAGTGTCACGTTTTCGCGCGGACGGATGCGCCGCAGGTTGGTCCGTAGCCGGTAGTCGTAACCGAAAATCGAGATCGCCTGATCGACGCGAGTGTTGGCCGGCAGGCTCGTCCCGGCCAGAAAGCTGTGGACCGTGATTCGCCGCTGCGTCGGATCGGTGATTTCAACGAGGTTCCCGCCCATGTTGTCCGAAGTGTACCGGGCCGCGATGGTTTGCGTGTTCCGCCCGGTGTCGTCCCACAGAAAATCGTCGACCACATTGACCCGGTTCTTGCGCCGCAAGACCCGGCCGTCGTCTTTGCCCGTCGTTCCCCAGGTCACGACTTCGGTCGTCCCGTCGTCGTGGGTGACCTGTGTCAGCCGGCCCGTGACGTCGTGGACCAGACTGGTGATGTCGCCCAACTGGTCGGTGCGGGACGCGATCAGCCCGGCGGTCCAGGAATAAAGCACCGTTGGCCGGGCCGGCCAGGCAGGTGATTTCGGCAAGCGGACTTCAATCAGCCGATTGTTCGCGTCATAAAGGAAATCGGTCCTGTCGTCCTCATCAGGCACCGTCACCCCGCCCGCTTGCCAGGCGTTGGTCATTTGCCAAACCAGCATGCCTTCATTGGCATGCCCAGTGCCGTAGTAACCCATGACCGTTTGCGACGCTTCCGGCTCGGCGGTTGAAACGCCGTCGCCGTCGAGGTCTTTCAGTCCCCGCCCGATTCGCACGATGTGCCCGTCGCCGGAGCAGGCTGGAGACAGGAGGCTTGAGGCTGGAGCAAGAGCGATCACAGCCGCAAGGATCACTGCCAGCGTCGGACGCTTCAACCGGACGTAGAATTCCGTCCATGCGGGACCA
>JANOFL010000142.1:0-66092 GCA_031405895.1 Planctomycetota bacterium | reverse complement strand
CAGACCACCGAAGAACAGATCGGCAAGCTGTCGCTGAAAGGCCCCAGCCGCGTCTCGCCGATGACGATACCCCGCCTGATGCTCAATGCGGGCGGCGGCAATCTCGCCATCTATCTGGGACTTCGCGGACCGAATTACAGTGTGGCCACGGCCTGTGCCAGCGCCACCAATGCGATGGGCAACGCCCTGAACCACATTCGCGAGGGCCTTTGCGACGTCGTGGTCACAGGCGGCACCGAAGCCGCCATCACGCGGATCGGCATGGCCGCCTTTGGCAACATGAAAGCCCTCTCGTTCCGAAACGATGAACCGCACCTTGCCAGCCGTCCCTTTGACTCCGGGCGCGATGGTTTTGTCTTCGCCGAGGGAGCCGGCCTGCTGGTGTTCGAGGAACTGGAGCACGCCCTCCGCCGCAACGCGCGGATCCACTGCGAGGTCGTGGGTTGCGGCACGACTTGCGACGCGGGGCACATCACCCAGCCCGACGAACAGGGCACGGGTGCGGCGGGCGCGATGCTGGCCGCCTTGCGGGATGCCCAACTGGCACCTGACGCGATCGACTACATCAACGCTCATGGCACCAGCACCCCGCTCGGCGACAAGGCCGAGACGATTGCGATCAAACGGGTCTTCGGCGACCACGCCCGGCGGCTTTCGATCAGCAGCACCAAGAGCCAGCTCGGCCACTCCCTCGGTGCCAGCGGCGGACTCGAGCTGGTCCTCAGCATCCGGGCGATGGCCGAATCGCTTGTGCCGCCCACGATCAACCTGACGGATCCCGATCCCGACTGCGATCTGGACTACACCCCCAACGTGCCGAAGCAGCGGGAGATTCGCTGCGCCATGAGCAACAGCTTTGGCTTTGGCGGCCATAACGCTTCGATCATTGTCCGCCGTTTCGCGGGAGACTGACGGTCGTCCCGGAGCGATGGCTCGGAGCCTGTCCGGGAACCGCGAAGAGAAGGGGTCAGACCCCGAATCGCTCCGAATCCCGGCGCGCCGGGCGCGATTTGGCGTCAGACCCCGGCGGTTCCCGGACAGGCTTTTCAGTCCAGTCGCGGAAACCGGGCCAGCACGAACTCGCGCTGGGCAGGCGTCAGGGCTTCCAGCTCTGCACGCGTGAATCGTGTCGTTTCGTCGATGTGGGCCTCGCCGGCGGTCGAGCAGAATGTAACCCCGGTCAGGGCGCAACCGGAGAACTCGGCACCCCGCAGGTCGGCGCCTTCAAAGGCAGCCCCTTCCACGTCGGCCTGCCGGAAACAGGCCGCGCCCAACTGAGCACCCTGGAAGCCGGCATTCGACAGGTTCGCGGCCGAAAAATCCGCGCCCACAAGGTTGGCCCGCTGGAACCGGGCGTCCCGCAACAGGGCCCCCGCCGCGCGCAAGCCCGCCAGGTCCCGCCCCGTCGCCTCGATGCTCCGCAGATCATGCCCGCGGAAGTCGCGGCTGGCGATCAGTCGCGCCGCCAGCCGCTTGTCGAGCGCTGGAGCCAAATAGCGCTGTTCGCACATGGGGTCGGCGTCGTTGTGATAGCCCGAACCCGCTTCCCATGTCCCCAGCCGATCCTCGGCCAGCAGCCGGATCTCGCCCAGCCACTTGACGCTTTTGTAGAAGTACCGCCCCGCCACGATGTTTCGCAATGGACCGCCATGTTCGGCTGGCAGCGGCTTGCCGGCTACACCGGTCGCGAGAAACGAACCGGCCGCGAGTACTGTCTCAAGTGGCAACGAAGAATGATGTCCGGTCACCGAGTGCGAAATGAAAGACACGAACCGGGCACCGGACCGGCAGCCAGCCAGGTCCAGCAGCTTTTTCAGCCGGACACCCGTGAACTCCAGCCCCGGGATCGACCAGCGCGTTACGCAGTGCAGGTCGACCGTGATCCGCTCGATTCCCAAGGCTTCGATACCGGCCAGTCCAAGTTCCACGGGCCGCTCGACCAGGCCGGCGACGCGGAGCACAAACGGTGCGTTCAGGACGGGCGGATTCCGCTCGCCAATGATCGGCCACTTGTCCGCTGCAACAAGCTGCTGTCCCGGCGGAAGCGTGACCGGATGGAGTTCGTTCATGCTGGTCCGGATGACGTTAGCGGTCAGTCCGAGTCAACCGGATTGGCCGATCGTTATCAAACCGATCTCAATCCGTGGTCAGTCTGAACCATGTCCGGGCCGACTCTGAACCGTGTTTCGCGAGAATAGCCCGGTTGATGCGGCCGGGCAACATCGCGCCGCTTTGGCACAATGCTTGCATCGCTTGAAAGCCCCGGCGAAGACCATCGACTGGCCTCAGCCCGTTTCGACAGGGGTCTTCTCTCCCCCACTCCCCTACATTCAGGAGAACTGACAATGTTGCGAAGTGCTGCCTTGCTCGCGGCCGTGGCCATCATGGCCTGGTCCAGCGATTCGGCTTCGGCCCAGGGCCATCACCATCAGGGACACGGTCACTACCACAACAGTGGTTACCACGGCGGTGGACACCACGGCGGTGGCTATCACGGTGGTGAGCATGGCCACTCGTCGAACTTTTCGATCGGGATCAACTACGGCAACCCCTACGGCGGTTTTGGTTACAGCTCACCCGGATACGGCTGCGGACACAACGTTTACCGTCCTGTTTATGGTGTTCCCCAGATGCCCGTCTACGGCGGATACCAGGGTTATTACGGCCGGCCGGTCTACGGTGGCGGCTGCGGCGGCTACCATGGGGGTGGCTCGATCTATCTCAACTTCTGAACCGCCGCGCCCCGCCCCTTGTCGGGGCATCGGGCTCGACCAACAGTTCACGCCAGGCCAGCGCGGCTTGGCGTTTTTCTTGCTTTGAAACGGGCCGCGTTGCAGGCGGGCCGCCAGCTTCGGCACTGCTAATCGGGTGCAGTTGCCCGTCGGATGCGGATGGGCTGGCGTTCACCCACCGGGAACAGGGTTTTTTGGCCCGGCTGGCGTGGCTGGCCTGAAACTCTTCGCTGGCGGATACAATTCCTCCAGCCGCAAACGGTTTTGTCCGCATTCCCCGAGGTGATCCATGCCCTCTCTCGCTGTCCGTTGTTCGTCGCTGGTCGTGCTTGTCGGAGTGTTGCTGTCGTCCAGCGTGTTATCGGGCCAGGATGGCGGCGTCGAGTTGCGCTGGAAGTTTGAAGCAGGCCGGGTGATCCAGGTCGAAATGGTCCAGGACATGAACATGATCATGAATGTGGCCGGGCAGAAGATGGAAACGGTCAACAAGTCCAGCAACTGGATGACCTGGAAAGTCGATTCGGTCAATGAGGACGGCTCGGCACGGGTCCTGACCATGATCGACCGCGCCATGTCCGATATCGAAGTGCCGATGCAAGGCACGAGCCATTTCGACTCCAGCGACCCGGAGCAGACGAAAGGGCCGGCCGGCGCGCAGCTGGAGAAAGTCTATCGCCCGATGATTGGTGTTGAGACCGCCACGGTCATGAAGCCGACCGGGGAAATCACCGAGGTCCAGATTCCCGAGGGCAGCCTCGATGGTCTGGATCAGGCGGGAGCGGGAAGTGTCAATCTCGGCAAGGAAACGCTCGAACGGCTGACCCGCGACGCGTCACCGGCTTTCCCGGAAAAGCTGGCGGTTGGCGACACGTGGACGCGCGACTCGGAAATGGCCCTGCCCGGGATGGGCAAACTCTTGTTGGGGACGACCTACAAGTACGAAGGAACCGAGCAGGTCGAAGGCCGCGAGCTGCACCGGATCGGGATGGAAATCAAAATGGAATTCGAGCTCGATCCGGTGGCCGGCGACGTTTCGGTTGAGGTCGTGGAACAGGAAAACAGCGGGTTCATCCATTTCGACAACAACGCCGGGCGAATTGAATCGACGACGATGAACCAGGACATGATCATGGAAATCCAGGCTCAGGGTCAAACGATTGCCCAAAGCCTGGTCCAGAAAGTCATGACCCGCTTCAGCGAAAAGAAGTAAGCCGGGGAATTTCCGGGAAAAGTCCAAGTCGCGCGGACGCGATGGGCAGCGAAGGCGGAGGCCGTTGGCCTCCGCCGCATCTTTTTCGCACTCTGCTTCGCAGCCGCTTCAGCCGTTGAGCTCCACGGCCTCCTGCCAGTGCTCATAGAGCTGCTCCAGCGCGGCCCGATGCTCGCCAAGCGTCTGCTGTAATCGCACCATTTTCGTTCCATCGCGCAGGTTTTCGGGCCGGATCAGCTCGTGATGGAGTTCGGTGACCGCCGCTTCACGCTCGGCGATTTCCCGCTCGATGTCGCTGGTCTTGCGATAGGGAAATTTTCGCCGCGCGCGGCCGGCGCGACCGTTTTCGGCGATCCGTGGCTCGCTCCCGGCGGCCCGGGCCGGGGCGGTCACGGCGGGAGTCTCCTGCTCTTCACTTTGATAGCGGTACTGGTCCCAGTTGCCCGGGTAGACCAGCACGCGCTCGCCCTCGAACACCAGCAGATGGTCGCACACCTGGTTCAGGAAGTACCGGTCGTGGCTTACACACAACACTGTTCCCTCAAACTCCCGCAAGGCCTGCTCAAGGGCATCGCGCGACCAGAGGTCAAGATGATTGGTCGGCTCGTCGAGGATCAGGAAATTGGCGTCCAGCGCCGCCAGTCGCGCCAGTGCCACCCGGCTGCGCTGGCCCCCGCTCAGCGTCCGCGTCGGCCGCAAGGCCGTTTCGCCCGTGATTCCAAAACGGGCCAGCAGACTGCGCCGCTCGACATCGATCATCTCGCGATGCGCTGGCCGGACCGCCTCCGCCGCCGACAGGTCCGAATCAAGCACAGCCTGCTGCTGGTCGAAGTAGCCGAGCGTCACGCCGGTCCCGGTCCCGACCGTTCCGCCGGCCGGCCGCAACTCGCCCGTCAGGCACTTCAAGAGCGTTGACTTGCCGCTGCCGTTGGCCCCGACAATTCCCCACCGTTCGCGCCGTTCGATCTGGAAGCTCAGCCGGCTGAAGAGCTGCCGCTGCCCAAACCCCATCGCCAGCTGCTCGGCCCGCAACACGATGTCGCCACATCGCTCCGGCTCGGCGAAGGCCATCGGCGGCACGCTGATCGTTCGCGGCAGAGCCACCCGCTCAATCCGCTCCAGCTTCTTGCGGCGGTCTTCGGCCTGCGTCGCCTTCTGGCCATAGTGGTTGCGGCGGATGAAGTCTTCGATCCGGGCGATCTCTTCCTGCTGTTTTTCCCAGGTCCGCTGCTGGACCTTGAGCCGGTCGTCCTTGAGCAGCCGGTAGCGCGTAAAGTTTCCCGGATAGGCATCCACCGTGCCATTGACCAGCTCCAGCGTCTGGTTGGTAACCGCGTCGAGAAAATAGCGGTCGTGGCTGACCAGCAGGAATGCGCTGCGGGTCTGCCGCAGGAACGCCTCGAGCCATTCCGTCGCCACGATATCGAGGTGGTTCGACGGCTCGTCCAGCAACATCACATCCGGCTCGCCGAGCAGCAGCCCGGCCAGCATCAGCCGGTTGGCCTCCCCGCCACTCAGCTGCGCGGCCAGCTGGTCGAACTGGGCAGACTGGAAGCCGATCCCCTGCAGCACCCGTTCCACCTTGTGGTCAAGCTGAAACGCGTCCCGCCGTTCCAGCTCGGCGTGCAGCCGGTCGTATCGCTCGCCCAGCCGCGCCAGTTCGCCAGGTTCGCTGGTTGATCCCATCCGGCCAGCCAGATCCCCGGCTTCGTCCACCATGACCTGAATGTGGGCCAGCGCGCCAAACGCCACTTCGCGGAGCGTCGCTCCGGCCGCGAATTTGGGTGCCTGCTCGAGATACCCCAGCGTCACGCCCCTGCCCGCCTCGATCTCGCCGCGGTCCGCCGCCAGCTCGCCGCGCAGAATCTTGAGCAGCGTCGTCTTCCCGCAGCCATTCGGTCCGATCAGCCCAATCCGGTCCCCCCGCCGCAGCTCAAACGAAACGTCAACCAGCAACGGCTCCTGGGAGTACTTCTTTTCAATCGACCGGACAGAAAGCAACAGCGACATCAACCAACACTCGCGGCCTCGGACTGGGAAATCGACAACCGGTCAAAGATAGCGGATTCCCGTCCCAACTCGCTGTGACCTGTTTGGCCCGTTTTTCGTACGCCGGGCAAGACTCTCACCTGACCGTGAGCAACCACTGGTTTTATTGCTGATTTCCAGGAATGTGCGGAGGCGCCACAGGTGCCGGCATGGCGCGGTAGTCTGTGTCCGGAACGGAATGGAGGCATGTCCGGACATGTGACGGTTTGTTTCACCACCAGGAGCCACGACGATGAAAGCCATTTTTCCACGTTTTTTCGGGAACAGTACGGGATCCAGTCGCCAGATTCGCAGGTCCTCCCCGATCGGAGGCCGGGGGGCCGGCAGCGGGACGGAGGCGTACCAGGCGTTGGAGTCCCGGCGGCTGCTGGCCGTGATCTGGGTGCCGGACGGGGTCAACAAGACGTTTACCCTGACCGGTGACACTGTCGGGCAGACCGTGATCGTGCTCGATACGCCGGGGGTCACTTCGTCGATCAACATCGACACCGACGGCGACGGGGCGCTCGATGTCTTTCTCGATTCGCAGCTGTTCTTCGGGATCCCCGAGTTCGACCACTACGTCTTCCACATGGCGGGCGGCGACGACCGGGTCGAGTTCCGGCTCATGAACAACCTCAACAGTGGCGAACGGGATCTCAAAGTCTGGGGTGGCGACACCGGCGGGATGAACCTGCTCGTCGACGCCAACGGCTTCGACATCCAGCAGTCGGACTTCAACGTCCGGATGCTGGGGACGAAGGGCAACGACTTCTTCCAGGGAGAGTTCAACGCCATCTACGGCAGCGACGTCGATGTCGATGTGACCTTCCGCGAAGGCAATGACCAGATGTACTACCTGCTCCGCGGCCCGATCATGAACTCGACCTTCGACTCGTACATGTCGGGGGCCAAGGGGGTCGACACGGAGAATGTCTTCATCCAGCGGCAGGCCCTGATCGACAACTCGCACCTGTCGTTCATTGCTGATACCCACAGTGGCAATGACGCGATCAGCGTCTGCATCAACTCGTCCGACATCCGCAATGGCTCGACCATGCGGTACGTCGCCAACGCCCACGGCGACAACGACGCGCTGAATTTCCGCCTCAACGCGGGCGTTTCGACGGACTCCAGCGTTTCACTCGTGGGCAATCTCGGCAGTGGCAACGATGCCTTCGTCAGCACCCTGGGCTACGACAACTTCGTCAACGATGCGACAGCGAAAGCCAGTTTCGTCGTCAACGCCGGCGCGGGCGACGATTCACTGCTTGTGATTCCGTTCACGCTGCAGGGCAAGGACGCGGTCCTGAACGGCGAAGTCGAGTACGTTCTCAACGGCAATGCTGGAAATGACACGGTCAATTTCAGCACCCAGGACCAGTTCGGCGGTACGCTCGCCAACCTGCGGCTGGGCGCGACTGGCCGCTACCTGGTCGAAATCAACGGCGATTCGGGCGACGACACGATCAACGCCGTGGTCGATATCGACGCTGGCAGCAACGCGAACGGCCTGGTCTACGGCCGAATCCGCGGCGGCTCGGGTGCCGACCGGATCAGCTTCTACGGCTCCGACCGGGCCGGCGTGAACTACGGCACTCTCGGCCGGTTCCTGATCAATGGCAACAGCGGTGACGATGTCTTCAGCCTGCTTTTCAACGATCCGCAAGGCGAAGTCCCGCTCTGGTTGCTGAGTCTCTGAGCAACAAAAAACTCTGTTCTCTTCCGGCTCCCTCCTCCACCGCTGCTTTGAGCGGTGCGGGGAGGGCGAGGGGGGGCGTCTGCGCAACATTGACCGGATTTCGGCGGACCCCAATCAGAGGTGTCACTCCAACAATCGTGTCAGTCCGGTTCCAGACCAATTCTTTCCATCAGCAATCCATAATCTTCCCGCTCGCGCAAGGCGTCGAGCGCTGCAATCGAATCGAACAGTGCGACGTTCCGCAACCCCTGCCCGATCGCCGTCTCAATCAACGCAATCGCGCGAAGAAAGCAGCCTTCGGCGGACGCCGGCGAGTCTTCTCCCAGCGCCTCAAGCGTCAACGATCCGTCGACGACGGCCTGGCCAAGCAGCGCCCACGCGGCCGCGAGTTCGATCGCGTCGCGGGGATCGCCAAAGCGGACGCCGTCGAGCTGGCAGACCTCCTGCAGGCCTTCTTCCCAGTTTCCCTTTGCGGCCAGCATCTGCGCGGTGATGGCAGCCGCACAGTCCCGGTCGACTTCGCCGCCCGCAGCGCAGGCCCTTTGGCATTCGGTGATCGCGTCCGCGAATCGGCCGAGCCGACCCAGCGCCTTGGCCCGCTCCAGCCGGTAGTTCCCGACCCCGGCCGGGATTCCGGGCGCGGTCAATTCCTGTACCGCCTCGAGCGTCTCAATCACAGAATCAAAGTGCTTCAAAGCCTCGTCCGACCGCCCCGCTTCGCGCAGATTCATCGCGAGGCTGTGGTGCAGCATTCCGGTCCACCTCAACAACGATGGGTTGTCCGGTTGTTCTTCGGCAAGTGCCTCATACAACCAAAGTGACTCGCGAAACTCGGGTTCGGCAGCCTTGGTCTGCCCAGCCTCATAGTGGATCATTCCGGCGAGATTTCGCGCAACGGCAAGCGACACACGATACTCGGCAACGCCGCTGTGTTCAGTCCGGAGGCCTTCGAGGAGACTAACGGCTTGGCCGAGATGGCGCAGGGCGTCGGCCGTTGCCATCATCTCTTTCGCTGCGCTCGAAGCGTTGATATGAGCATTGGCCAGTGCCGCCCGCGTGGATAGCAGGCCGGGCTGCCTGGTCAACAGGATTTCATGGACCCGGATGGAGTCGAGGAGGATTTCCATGGCCTCGTCGGGGCGGCCATCAGCATTCAGAAGGGCCGCGAGATTGCTGCCAATTCCGGAATGGACTTCGGCGAACTCGGGGTGATCCGGATTCTGTTCCAAAAGCAATTGCAGGTTGCGAAACGCCTGGCGAGTGTACTCAATGGCGTCGGCCGGTCGACCCAGCCGATAACAGGCACTCCCAAGATTGGCCTGGGTCTGGGCCGTCGCGAAACGATACTCGAGGCTCGCGGGGCAGTCCTCGGCCAGACGGGTATAGGTCTGCAGGGCCAACAGCCAGGCACTTTCCGCGGCCGCGAATTCTCCCGCCGCGAGTTCGGTCTGGCCAAGATTGACCTGGCAAGTCCCACGGCCCTCGCGATACGAGACAATCATCGGATGGCGGTCGATCAGCCCATCGAGGACTTCTGCTGCCTCAGTCAGGGCCTCGCGCGATTCCGGCAGTCGACCCTCAAACATGTCGAGTTCGCCAAGTCTCAGGTATCCATTGGCGAGGCTGGCACCGTGCTGCGACTGGTCAGGCTGGCGCTGGCTGAGTTGCCGGCTGAGGTCAATGACGGTTCCATAGTGCACGCGGGCTTCATCCAGTCGCCCCTGTAACCGGCGCGCGGCACCCAGCTTTTTGAGAATGTTGATCAAGTCCCCGGTTAACTCGTCGTCGTCAAGCAGGCCGGGGCCGACTGTGGCCACCAGGTCACTGGCTTGGTCATAACAGCCCGACTCGTCATCTGCCCGGTTCATCGAACCATAGACCAGCCCCAGCTGGCTTTCGATGTCCGCAACCTGCAGCTTGAGCCCCACATTGCCGGGCGACCGTTTGAAAAGTTGGCGGGCGAGGTCTCGTGCCTCGATGAAACTGCGTTCAGCCGCCTCCCAGTTTCCGAGCAGGCGGTTTGCGTCGCCCAGATTCTGGAGCAGCCGGATCAGGTATGCGGGATCGCCTGACCCGGCGGGTACTTCCGGCCCGCTGGCCAGCAGCTCGCGCGCCTGCTCAAAACACGCAACCGCCGTCGCCAGGTCTCCAGTCTCCTGATGAATCCGCCCCAGCAGGAACTCCGCATCGGCAAGCTCGCTGCGCAGCTCAGGGTCGTCGCGGTGATTCCGGGCGAACGACTCGTAGTAGGACTGGGCCGCGGTCAACAGCTCTCGCCGCAACTGTTCGGCGCCGCTGGCCTTGAGTTCGGTGCTGTCGCTGACGGCTGTGAGGTAGGTCCTTACCGTTTCCAGAGCGGTGTGAAAGTTCTCGTCCGCAATCCGGGATTGCCTGCGTTCGCGGACCAGCAGAATGGAAACGGCCACCAGGCCGCCGACCAGCAGGGCGGCAATAGTCGCAACCAGTGAGGCCGGCAACGGGTTTCGTCTGGTCCAGAACAGCAGGCTTCGAAGCACGGACTGTTTTCGGGCCAGCACAGGTCGTCCGTCGAGAAAACGGCGCAGATCGGCCGCCAGCTCACCCGCCCGCTGGTAACGCTCGACCGGATCGCATGCCGTCGACTTCTCCACAATCCTCCGCAAGTCCGCCGACCAGCCGACCGCCCGGCCAGCAGTCCGGAAACCGCCACCACCCACAATCTGCTGAATCAGCTGGGCTCGATCCGTTGCCGGCCAGGCCGGGCGGCGCTCCAGCATTTCAAACAGCGTCAGGCCCAGGGCGTAGATGTCACTGCGGTGGTCGGACTGACCCCGAAACCGTTCGGGGGCAAGATAGCGAACTGTCCCAACAACATCGCCAGTCGCCGTCAGCTCGACCCCTTCATTGGCTTTGGCCAAGCCAAAATCGGCGATCCAGGCCCGGCCATCCTGGTCCAGCATGACGTTGGACGGCTTGATGTCGCGGTGCAGAATTCCCCGTTCGTGGGCGAAATCCAGACCCTCGGCGACCTGCAAGGCGATCTGGGCGCAAGTTTGCGGTGTCAGCTCAACAGCAATTGTGGCGGCCCGGTGCCGGTTCCCGGAAAGTGGTGGTTGCCGGCTGACTTTCGTACTGCCGTGTTGCAATACGGTTTCATCCGACTGCGAGATCCGGTTGCCGGGTGGTACCTGCTCCAGGTTATTCGGAACGCCGCCGGGGCCAGCCTCATTCGCTCCGCCATTTGTGCTCCCCTGGGCGGCGATCAGCTGCTGCAGATTGGCGCCTTCGATCAGCTGCATCGCGTAGTAGACATGTCCAGCCGACTCACCCGCTTCAAAGACCGGGATGATATTCGTATGGTGCAGACGGGCAGCGATTTCCGCCTCGCGACGGAATCGAAGCGGATGCGAGTCGTCCTGGCTTCCCGCGCCGTACAGCACTTTCAGCGCGACCCGGCGCGACAACGGGCGCTGAATCGCTTCATAAACGACTCCCATCGCGCCCCGCCCGATTTCCGCGACAATCTGAAAGTCAGCCAGATTCGGCGGGACCGGAGCGCTGGTGCCCGACACTTTTGAATGAGCGACCGTGGCGTCCTGAAACGGCTTTTCCAGCATCGTCAACGCTGGCAGCATCACATGCAATTCTTCGGCCAGCCCGGGGAAACGACGGCAATACTCGTCAATTCCGAAAACGCCTCCCTGTCGAACACATTGCAAGGCCTCGTCGAGAATCGAGTCGAGCAGCGCGGTTCTGTCCTGGTCAGCGGTTTCCATGTTGATTCTTGATTGCCATCCCAATTTTGGTCAGTGCCCGGCGGTACCTCGACGAAACCGCTGCGGCGGACAGCTCAAGGAGCTCGCCGATCTCTGCATGTTCCAGTTGTTCAAAATGCCGCAAAGCCAGTACTTCCCGGTCCAGCGGCTCCAGTTGATCCAGCGCCGCAGTCATCTGCGCAATTTCTTCAGCCCGCGAAACCTTCACACTCGGCGTGCTCTCGCCTCCCGCCAGGCAAATCGCCATGGCGCTGGACTCCAGTCCGGTCTCCTCGCCGACGACCTGCCTTTGCTCGACTGTCGCCGTCCGTGCCTTCACGCCGAGGTGCCGGCGGTGGGCCAGCGTGAGCTGCTGCAGGGTCAAAAACCGGAGCCAGATGTAGGGCGTCATTTTCCTTTCTTGTTCGTACTCCGGAAAACGCCGGATCGCCTCGGCAAAAGCCTCCTGAATCACGTCGGAAGCATCGACCCGCGCGCGAATCCGCCGGTCGACCCGCATCTCCACCAGCGTGCGCAGGCGGGTACGAAACTGTTCAAACAATTCAGGCAAGGCCGGCAGCGTTTCCGCCCCGTCGACCTGCTCCCCCTCCCAATTCGACGGTGACTGGTTCATCCCCGGATTGTAACTGCGCGCCGGAAAGTCATGCGTCAGGCCAACTGGAAAAATCTTCCGCTCCAACGTCTGCCACAGGCGGACTTTGAGTGGTGTAGGGCATTAAGCCAGTTCTTTTCCGGCTCCCTCCTCCACCGCTGCTTTGAGCGGTGCGGGGAGGGCGGGGGCCGGGGTGACCGCGCAATCCGCCGTTTTCGCCGACTACCGTGTTCTGGTGCATTCCGAAGACTTCACGCACCCTACGCCTGAGTGTGCAGACGGCACTTCATTCTTCTATTCCGGCTCCCTCCTCCACCGCTGCTTTGAGCGGTGCGGGGAGGGCGGGGGGCGGGGGGCGGCCGCGCAATCCGCCGTTTTCGCCGACCACCGTGTTCTGGTGCGTTCCGAAGACTTCACGCACCCTACACGCGAGCCGACTCCCACGCCGCAGCTCCAACCGCCGGCCACTCTCCAGATTATTCCTGGAATCTTCGACGCATCGTCAAGTCCCGCGCAGTAACGGTCGGAGGAAGCAGGCTCGATCAGTCGCGAATCGTCCCGGTTGACGAAGAACTCAAGACCCAAGAACAGGTGAAAACCAATGACCCAATCGAAAACCATTTGCAACTTGCCCACATTGTCCCCTGCGACATCACCCACACATTGCCGACAAGGAGGCCTATCTGTCACCCGTCTGATCATCATGGCGGTGGTGATCGCCGTCAGTTGTCGGGCCCTGCCAGTTCAGGCCCAGATCAGGGACTGGGTCAACACCAGCAACACTTTTGCCTGGTACGACAGGAGCGCGAACTGGAACCCTGCTGGAGCGCCAAGCTCAGGTGGTACGGCCAGGTTTGGGCAGCCTGGAACCTATCAAGTCTGGTGGGACAACGGGACGGCGAGTTTGACTCCTTCCGTGGGCTTTCTGCAAGTACAGGCTGGCAATGTTACATTTCGGAACCTGGATGCCAGCCCCCAGCATCAATTGACGATCAACGGTTCTGGTGGCTTGGGATTTTCATCGGACCTTTCAGTTCTGGACGGTAGCGATCTGACGCTTCGGGGGATCCATTTGCGCAGTCTGGGCGGGGCGCGAGTCTTCAATTCAAGCCTGACACTCGACGGCTTGCACTCGGCCGGTACAAGGATGTCGGTGGAAGGCCAGTTATTCGAAGTCACCGGTAGCGCGAACGTTCTGGATGGTGGTGTCTTAAACAGCATGTGGACGGTGCTTGCGACTGGAAACGCGAGCGTGCGCGGAGCCGGCTCGCAATGGAACATTGGGAACCAGCTGGAAGTGGGGGCAGGTGAAGGGTTCACGCTGAGAGTCAGGGAGGGGGGCCGGGTAACCAGCGTGAGTGGCGGAATTGGCCGGTTTCAATCCTCAACCAGCACCGTTTTGGTGTCCGGAGCTGGCTCCCAGTGGAACAACACAGGCGCGCTCATCATTGGCGGAACGGGAACCGGAATTCTCGACATCGAAGACGATGGACTGGTCACGGTCGGCGGAACTACGTCGGTCAGTTCAGCCAGCAGCGTCAACCTGAACGGGGGACGATTTGAGTTTGGGACGATGAGTCTGGCAAGCATGAACCGGATCAGCGGGTCCAGTGGTTCGCTTGCTGGAAACGTCCTTCACGCCGGTTACACCAACGTGGCCTCGATGACGACGCTCCAAAACTCCAATCTGGAAATGACTGAGGTTAACCTTGTCAATTCCGGTGGACTGTATGGAAACGCAGTCCTCGGAAGCGGTCTGAGAAACACGGCGTCGGGTGAAGTCGAAACGGTCGGGAACGAGCGGATGCGATTTGCCGGTGGCGGAACCAACGCGGGGCAGATCAATGTCTTTGGAGGACAAGTCCGCTTCGGCGGGGGTTTTGTGAATGAGGAGAACGGAGAAGTCAATAACTTTGGCAACTCGTTCGTCGCGGATTCGGTCAACAATCTGTATGGCGGCATGATTTCAGGCCGGGGTCAATTCGTCGCCATGGGCGGCTGGAGCAACCAGGGTGTCATGGCATTTAGTCAGGGGGTCACGGATATCCACGGTGACGTTTACAACCAGGAGGGTGCTGCGATCGTCACCAGCGGAGATGGGACGACCAATTTTTACGGTGACTTCGCCCAGGAAAATGGCGGCGAGCTTCGGACCTCCGCGGGCAGCGCGACTGTTTTCTTTGGCGAAGTATCCGGCGGAGGCAGTTACACCGGTGCAGGCACTGTTTTCATGGAAGGCGATCTGCGGCCAGGGAACAGCCCCGGCTCGATGAGCTTTGGGGGCGACCTGGTGATGAGCAGTACCGCGTCTCTGCTAATGGAACTGGGAGGCTTGAACTCAGGCGATTTTGACCAGTTGTTCGTCGGTGGCGACCTGCTTCTCGACAACAGCCAGCTGGACGTGGCGCTCTGGGACGGATTTGCCCTGTCAAACGACATGCAGTTCCTGATCGCCGACGTGAACGGCGGCCTGTTTGGCCAGTTCGCAGGTCTTGGCGAAGGAAGTCTGGTCGGGAATTTTGGCGGGACCGATCTGTTCATCACCTACAACGGTTTCGGCGGCAACGGCGGAGTCGGGCTGTTTACGTCGGCGATCCCCGAGCCGTCGGCGCTCGCGCTGGTCGGCATCGCAGCTGTTCTGGGCGTGGCTTCTCGTCGACGTCGCAATAGCTGAAGTCAATCAAAACTCCAAGCAAGTTTTGTTTGCAGATTCGCGCTGCCGGAGGAGCGATTCCCGGCAGAAGCAATCTGGAACGGCTGCGGATTTACCCCGGTCGACAAACAACTTAAAACCCTTTTTCTGGAGAAAGACATGACTCGCTCAGCATTGAATAACGCATTCAGAAGTCTGATTTTGACGCTTGTCGTCACCGGCTCGTCAGTTGTCAATGCCGATTTGATCTTCAACGGTTCCTTTGAATTTCCCGCGGTCCCAAACGGCTCGTTCACCAATTTCGGGGCCGGGTCGACAGCCATCACAGGCTGGACGGTCGTGGGCGTTGACTCTTCGATTGTCAGTGCCACCTTTATGCAAGGCGGCGTTACCTTCCAGGCACAAGCCGGAATCCAGTGGGCCGATATGGCGGGAGTCACTTCCAATTCGAGTAGCAGTGGCTTGCGGCAGCTTGTCACCACTGTGCCAGGCCAAGAGTACCTTCTTGAGTTCTACGTCGGGTCGGCCACTGCCAGTCCGTTCTTTTTCCCGGCTACGGTGGATTTGAGCATCGATGGCGGTGCTCGCGTGAGCTACTTCAACCCAACCGGACCGGCGAACACGCTCGACTGGAAACATTTCAGCGTGCCGTTTACGGCTGTGGGTGTCATGACCAGCTTGACGTTCTTCAACGGAAGTGCATCCAACAACTTTATCTCTCCGCTCGATAACGTAACCCTGACGGCGTCCGTCCCCGAATCGCCCGCCCTCCCGCTGCTGGGCATCGCAAACGTTTTGGGCCTGGCCTCTCACCGCCGGGGCCATGCTCGGAGCGGTCAAAAACAAACGTAATGGGCGAACGGTCTGCCACGGCGGACCGCACGCCAAGATCTGACGCTGCCGGGTGACAAACGTCTCCCGGCAGTTTGTTTTGGAGGTACCAAAGTCCGGTTCCAAACCCATTCTCTATCCCGCGTCGCGGCAGCGGACATTGAGCCGCTTGAGGACGGCGTGGGGAGGGGGTGGCCGCTCAATGGGCGATGGACGGAAGATCCCTTTGTGTGCAGATTCCCAAAGCTCTACAGCCCGGAGACTCGTCGGCACCCGTGCCCACCTGCATCCCACGGCGGGCGGACTCTTTCTGGCCAAGAAACCTGAATTCCGCCTTGTCCTGGTGCGCGCTCGGGTCAGAAGTCGCGTTGATGAAAGGATACCGGGTTACGGTTTCCAGTTCACCCACGCGAGCAAGGAAAAATCAGCCATGCACCGGAATTCTCACTCGACAGCCGTCCATTGCCCCGCCCCCGGTGGTCAGCGCAAATCCCCTGTACCGTCATCCCTGCCACTGGCCGGGCTGGTCCTGATCGCCCTGGCGGTTCTGCCGGTCCCGTCGTTCGCCCAACGCTATCTGTCGGAGTTCGTGGGCACGACCAGCATCAAGGACGGGACCAGCCATTTGGTTCCCTCGCTGCCTTCGCTGCTGAATTTCGACATTCTCGAGAATCGGCAAGTGGATGGCACGTTTTCGTTCTCCAATCCGGTCAACCTCCGTTCGACAACGCTCCTCGCGGCCGGGACACTTGCAGCCAGCGGAAACTGCAACGTCCAGCTGCAGGCCAGCACGGCAAGCGGGGGCCTGAAGCTGGCCGAAAGCGAGTTCGACGCCGAATCGTTTGCCCTGCTCGGCAAGGTCACGCTTACCCAGGCCACGACGGGCGGGGCCTTGCCCAAAGGCAAGCATCTCGGCAACCTTGGCGTGCTTCGGCCCATCGAGGATGCCCTGTTCATTTCAACCAGCGACAAAACCGCCCGCCTCGACGGGGCCCTTGGCGTCGTGAACCACGAAGATCTTGTGATCAGCGGATTTGACGCGAATCGCACGGCAACGGGACGGCTGGGTCGAGCCGACGACCCCGACGGCTTCGACGTGACCTTGAGTTCGTCCGATCGCTGGACCTATCTGGTGGGCGTCAACCAAAACGGATTCCTCGTCGCCCGTGGCGCTGCTGAACTCGACGGCAGCGGCACGGTGACCGCCTTCCAGGGCGAGTTCCAGCTGCTCGACTCGGCCAGCCGGGTGCTGGACGTCGGATCGATCGACGTGCGGGAATAGCCGCGTCCAGCTGCCAGGCAGTCCCGCGTCGCAGTCAGTCTGCTCCAACCGGTTGCCCCGCGGCAACCGGGAGTTGCAGAAGCCTGCCGTTTCAATCGCGAGAACTGCCTGTCGGCCGCGGCTGGAAAAACAACCGGCTGCCGGGCTATACTTCGGCCAGCCGGGTCGGGAGCACCATGAAAGCGGAAGACATTTTTCTTGACGCGATCGACCAGGCGGATGCCTCCTCCCGCGAAGAGTTCCTCAAGCGCGCCCTTGAAAAAGAACCGGGCCTGCGCGAGGAAGTCCTTTCCCTGCTCCAGTCGCACCAGGCGGCCGGCGATTTTCTGGATCGGCCGGCCATCCCCATGTCTCCTCCGGCGAGCGGGGTATTCGCGGGCGGTTTTCTGGCACCTGGACAACAGATTGGACCGTTCCGGCTGGGAGCTCTGTTGGGACACGGCGGCATGGGAGCCGTGTTCGAGGCGACCCAGGAGAGTCCGGTCCGTCGGCGGGTGGCACTGAACTCATCCGCCCGGGGATTCACTCACGCGACATCCTGACCCGTTTCGACGCGGAGCGCCAAAGCCTGGCGTTGATGGACCATCCCAATATCGCCCGCATTCCCGACGCCGGCGTCTTTCGCCTGGAATGCCCTCCGGAGACGGCGACGGACGCTGCAGCACCGCGAGCCGCATCTGCCCGAACCGCAAGTCCGGAAGACATTTCCACCCCCGCCCTGCACTGTGCGGGGAAGCGACACGGCCTGATGCTTCGGGCGAATTGGGCTTCGAACAGCCCTGGTTCGCAATGGAGTTGATCGACGGTCAGTCGATTGTCCTGTATGCCGATTCGCACCGGCTCAACATTCGCCAGCGGCTCGAGTTGCTGATCCCGGTTTGCGATGCGGTCCCGCGGGTCATCGACTTCGGCGTGGCCAAGGCTCTTGGCAACCGGCTGACGGAAAATTCCCTTCACACGGAATGGGGCCAGGCGGTTGGAACGCTCGAATACATGAGCCCCGAACAGTCGGGGCGGAATCCGGCTGACGTCGATACGCGATCCGATGTCTACTCGCTGGGTGTCATGCTGTACCAGTTGCTGGCCGGATCAACGCCGATCAACCGGTCAATGCCTGGCGATTCCAGCCCGCTGGAGCTGATGCGGCTGGTCCGGGAAGTGGAACCGCAGCGACCGAGCACGCGAGTCGTTTCGACACCTGACCCGGCAACCATCTCAGCTAACCGCTACGCCGCCAGCCCGATTCGGCTGGCGGCCGAACTCCGCGGAGACCTTGACTGGATTGCGGCGAAAGCGATCGACAAGGACCGGGCCCGCAGGTACCAGTCGGCCAGCGCCGTGGCCAGCGACCTGAAAAAACATCTCGCCGGCTTGCCGGTGGACGCGACTCCACCATCGCTGGCATACCGCCTTCGCAAGTTCGTTCGCCGCAACCGGACCGCCACAATCGGGGGAAGCCTGCTGGTCCTTGCGCTGGTCGCCGGGAGCATCGGGACCACCGTGGGCATGATCGGTGCCAATCGGCAGCGTGTCATTGCCGAAGGCGAACGGGACGACAAGGACAAGGCGCTCGAACGGCTGGCCGGGGAACAGGAGAAGACTCGTTCCGCCCTGAAATCGGAGCGCGCGGCGCGGGAAGGGGCGATGAGCGCGCTGCGGACGCTGACCGACTCGGCGGTCGAGCGTCTCCTGGCGAGGCAGACGGAACTGGACGCGGGTGACAAGTCGTTTCTGCGGCGGATCATTGAACAGTACCAGGGGCTGGTCACGCTGGCCGGGGATGACGCGGAAAGCCGGGTCATTCGCGCGGAGGGCTACACACGGGTCGGACACATTCACCTGGTCCTGGGCGACGCGAAATCCGCCCAGGAATGTTGTTCGCGCAGTCTGGAAATACTCGATTCACTGGTCGGAGATTTCCCGGCGTCCGCCGAATACCGGCGACTCCTCGCGGAAACGCTGGTTGACCGGGGAGACGCCTGGGCCAGGACGGGAAACGACAGCGAATGCGAGACTGACTTCGGGAAGAGCATTGAGACCCTGTTGGAGTTGCTGAACGAAGACGCAAACAGCCATGATGCCCGCAAGCTGCTCATTCACACTTTCCTGCAACGGGGGAATCACCGGGGGCGGAGTGGCCGGCTCGAGGAATCCGGGCGCGATTACCGCGAAGCCCTCGAGCTCTGCGAAGTTCATTCCGCTTTTGATCCGGCCTTTGCCCTCGACATCCGTGGCCGGCTGGAAGTCAATCTGGGCGTGCTATATCGCCGGGCGGGCGACGGCGAAAAAGCTGTCGCGGCCTACACCCGGGCCATCGGTTTGTATGGCGAAACAGACGAGTCAACTCCGGCCACGGCCGAACGAAACAGTTTCCTCGCCAACGCCCACCACAACCTGGCCAACCTGCTCTCCGACATGAAGCAGTTCGGACAGGCGGACGTGGAATACCGGGAAGCGCTCGGCGTTCGCCAGAAACTGGCGGCCGAGTTCCCCTCGGTCCCGGCATACCAGTCCGAACTGGCGAATACGCATGTTTCGTTCGCTGCCTTGCTTAACCGGATGGGCAAACCGCGCGAGGCGGAGCTCGAGCTGGACCGGGCCATGGCCCTCCTCGAGCGCCTGGTCGAGGATTTTCCGGAACAGCCTGCCTGGCAGATTTCGCTCGCCGGTGCCTGCTGCAATGCCGGCATCGCGCGTCGCGACTTCGGCGAATTCGATCTTGCGCTCCAACAATTTGACCGGGCCATTGCGCTGCTGCAGCCATTGTTTGAACGCAATGCCGAAATGGCCGACGTGCGGAAGTTTCTGGTCAACAGCCTGTATTCCCGCGCCCTGACGCTGATGAAGATTGAAGACTTTGAACAGTCCCTGGCCGCGTGGGACCAGGTCCTGGCGCTGGATCCCGCATCCCTCGTGGTCCGGATTCGCCGGGCGACTTGCCTTGCGTGGCTGGACCCCGGTCCAGCTGCCGAGTTTGCCCTGGAACTTGCCCGAACCAATCCGAATGGACTGAGGGACGCCGCCAGAATTCTTGCCATTTGCAGCCAAAACACCGGCGACGAAGATACGGCCGAAGAGTACTCCGCCGAGGCGGTGGAGATTCTGACGCGGCTGCGCGATGCCCATCCCGACAAGCGGACAGAGATCCTGGAGTCCGTCAACACCGACCCAAGTCTGAGCCCGCTGCGGGACCGCGAAGATTTCAAGGCCCTGTTGCAGTCACTGGAAGACTGAGCTTCAAACTTCCTCCCAGAGACTTCCGCGCCCTGACGTGGCGGACGGGATCGAAAGGACCGATGACGGGCCGCTACGCCGCTTGGCGTGTGCGGCCGGCCCACAAGCTCTCCGCCGGAAGGGAACCGCTGGCCGCCTGCTGGTCGAATGGCCGGCCGACGAAAAGCAGCCGGCCAGGTACTTCTTCAGCAATCTGCCCTCCGCCACGAGTCTCAGGCGGCTGGTCGCCGTGGCCAGGAGCCGCTGGCTGATTGAACACGGCTACCGCGAACTGAAGGACGAACTTGGCCTGGATCATTTTGAGGGCCGGTCATGGCAGGGCTGGAACCATCCTGTCTTATTCGTGCTGTTGGCCTGCGCATTCCTCCAAAACCCTCGCTGCCGCCAAAAAAAGTGGCGATCCACTGACCCTGCCGTTCCTGCGCGAGCAACTCCAGTCACTCCCGGACTGCTGGTGCGCCCGATGCCCACTCTGCGGCAAAGAGGTCCAGGCACTCATCGCCGCCAAACCACCGTAGTTAACGGAGCAATACCAGCCCAGTGGTCCCAATAACGGGGTCCACCTCAGCCGGTCCTTCCCAGACTCTATTTCAGTTCGATTTGCCGTCCATATTCCGCTGTTGGATCGCGATACATCGAGTGAAGATGGTTGAGCGGATCGCCACCCAGTTCCTGGCAGGAAAACTCAATGATCAGCGTTGGGCTCTGGATGGTCCACGAAACATCGCTGCGTGGGTCGGTTGCACCATTCCATGAGAATCGCATTTTGTCGAGTTCTCCCATTACCTGTTCCATTCTTTTGTCTGCGTGGGCTGGCGGAAGGATGCCGACCCAATTCCAAATCAGTTTCTTCAGCTTCTCCTTTTGAGCCTCGTCGAATCCGCCGCATTCAACGCCTTCCGGGTTCAGTGCTTCTCCATCCGCGCCCGGACCCGTTCGGATGAAGCCCCGCTTGGGACTGACAACTGCCTGGCGACGCTGGTCATCCGACAGAGTGGCAATCAGCGCATAGGCATCATCGGTTTCGCCAGCGTACGGGCGAAACCTTCGACCGGCGATTTCAAAAGTCTCGGGCTGGGCACCGATAAAACTGGGCGACAGCCCGACATCCGTCCCATGAATGGAAACATTCAGCCCGATATGGTGCCCGTCCAGTTGAACTGCCCACGGTTCCGTTGCCGAAGGGATTCCGAACACCATGATCGAAAATTGTTCGGTCCCAAACCCGGAACGAGCGCGACCGCCGTTCAACAACTGGTCATCCCCCAGCATGATCTCGCACATTTTCTGATAGCCAGTCTTGCTCAGGATTGCCGCCATCAGGTTGCAAGCCGACTTCAGTTGCTCGGCGTTCAATTCGCCCAATCGCACACCCCCCGCGTCAGGCTTGGGCGGAAGGTTGGTCCATTCCTTTCGCTCCGGATCACCCGGCTCCAGGACTCCACGTTTGAGCAAGTCGCCCGACAGGGCCTCAGCGAACGCGTTTCCCGCCGCCGCCATCGAATCGGGCGAGTAATCGGTATCCGCTGGAATGAGGGTCCCGACGATATGGCTTGCATCAGAAACAAAATCGGAGCGGGTCAAATCCCGATCGTTACTTGCCTCCTGCGCCGTGGTCCAGACTGCCGGCGTGGTCAAACAGGCGATCAATAAAAAACAAATCGGTTTCCAATTCATGGTTTCACCCGGTAATTCTGAAGATGGCGAAAGGCATTGGTTCGCGCAACTCCCACAAGCGAATTGCCAGCATGATTGTAACCTCTTGCGTTTCACGGAGTTTATCCCTGCGTGGCCGCTCACTTTCTCGAACGGTCGTTCCTTGGCTTGTTGGGGGTCCTTCCGGCTCTGTAGAAAACTGAACGAAAGAGGTTGAACCGTCTACGATCTGCGGTCGCAGGTTGCGGCGTGAGCCAGACCAGCAAATCGCCGCGGGATGTGATTGTCGAAGCGTGGTTGACTGCATTCAACTGCATGGCAGCATTCTCGCATCGGGACAGCCCCAAGAAGTTTACCCAGCAGCAGCTCTTTGCCTGCGTGGTCCTGAAAAACTTCCTCAGAGCCGATTATCGCGGGCTGTGCCGCACCCTCCGCGACTGCCTGGCATTGGCCGAGGCGATTGTGCTGACGTCGATTCCCCGCTTCACTACCTTCCAGAAAACGACCCATCGTCTGCTGCAAGGCCCCCAACCCAAGCGACTGCTCGACGAGACCGTCGAGCAGATGCTGGGACGCAATCCCGGCATCAGGACGGTGGCGGCCGATTTCACCGGCCTCGCATGCACGACGGCATCCGGGTACTGCATGCGGCGTCGCGCCAAGGCCGAATCAGCGTGGAAAACGATGGCGTACCACCACTTCCCCAAACTGGGGCTGGTTTGCGACACGAGCAATCACTTCATTCTGGCCTTCCAGACCAGCTAGGGACCAAGGCCCGATGTCGACACTTTCAACCACTTGCTGGAACAGGCCTCCCGGTGGGCCAGAATCCGTTGCGTGCTGGCCGATGCGGGCTACGATTCGGAAGCCAACCATCGCTTCGCGCGCGAAGCGAAAGGCCTCCAGACTCTGATCCCGCCCCGGCATGGACGGCCGACCCAAAAGCCGGCCACCGGTCGCTACCGGCGGCTGACGCAAGCCCGATTCAACCCGACCCGCTACCGCCAGCGCTGCCAGGTCGAAACCACCATCTCGATGATCAAGAGACGGCAAGGTTCAGTGGTCAGGGCCAGAACGTAATGGAACCGCAGCCGCGAACTGGCGCTCATGGTTCTGACCCACAACATCATGATTCTCTGGTGGGATACAGTTTTCTACAGAGCCCCTGGCGCCCTTTTTCTAGCGGTTTTTGCCCGGGAAAGGCGTTACTTCGGCCGATTTTCCGGAATTCCGAAAAAATCCGGAGCGCGCGGCCCGGACAAGGCGCGGATAGGGATGGCGGAGTATTCTGGCTGTTCAGGAAACGGCCCTCCGCCCCCGAAAATCCCGCCCGTCGCCACGAAATAGGGAGAACAGTCATGAAACGCCGCATTGTCAGCCGGTCATCCGCAGGTACCCAGGGAGAATCCAGCACGTTGCGCAAACTTCTGAAGCGAATGACCCAACCGGGAAAGAGCCGCGGAGCAGCAAGCCGTCCCAAGTTGACTTACGAGGCCCTCGAAGTTCGGCAGTTGATGGCCACGCGAGTCTGGGATGGCGGTGGGATCAACAACAACTGGACCAACGCCACGAACTGGGCGAACAACATCGCCCCTGTGGCCGGGGACAATCTGGTCTTTCCGGCGGGCGTTTCGGACAAGGTAACCGACAACAACTTCGCGGCGGACACTCTTTTCAGCACCATCAGCCTGGCGGGCGGCTACGAACTTCGCGGTGCCCGTATCCAGTTGGGCTCAGGCGGCATCGTCAGCAGTGGCAGTTCCAATCTCATCCGAAACAAGGTCAACCTCGGTGCGGCAGGCAGTGCCAATCGACCCATCCAGGTCAATGCCGGGTCCACGCTGTTCATGAACGACAACATTGCCGGCGGCAATGGGTTCAGCAAAACGGGCGGGGGCGATCTGTCCTTGCGAAACAACAACAGCTACTCGGGCGTCACGGACATCCATGCTGGCCGGCTCTTCATCGAGCGGGATCAGGCACTCGGCTCCTTTGGCGGTATCGCCAACCGGACGATCATTCGCGGCGGAGCGCAGCTCCTGGTGAATGACAACTTGCCTCTTGCAGTACTCCGGGTGGATGAGCCCATAACCATTGAGAATGGTGGCAGTGTCCGCGCGCTGAACGATGTCCAGCTGCGTGGCAAACTCGTGACGAACGGCACCGCGACGCTGCAGCACGATGGCGGCGGCTTCGAACGACTGCGCGTCACCGGACAGATTAGCGGCGCAGGCGGCATTACCATTGCCAACGGCAGCGGGCTGGTCCTGTTGCGCGGCGACACTGGCAACACCTTTCAGGGACTGACCAACGTCCAGGGGAGGCTGCTGCTGGGCCATGTCGGGGATAATTCGATCCCGGGCAACCTGACCATTGGAAACACCGGCAGGTTGCGGATGCTTGGACCGAACCAGATTGGCGATGGGGCCACGGTCACAGTCACCGGCGGCGGTTTCCTCGACACCGATGGCTTCGACGAGACCGTCAACAGACTGGTGATGCAGGGTGGACTGATCTCGGGCAATCACATCAACCTTGTTGACGCACTTGTCGACGGCATTGCCGCGATTTTTCCTCCCACCACCAGGATTTTTGACTTCGTCAAGAGCTTTTATCCATTCAACAACGCGAACTGGCAGGCCAATCAGCTGGTGGTGACTTCGGACAGTACCGGACGGGCAGCTCACCTGGCAGACCTGAACCTCAATTTGACCTCCACTTCAGGCCTGGTTCAGGTCAACGACGGGGCGGGAGCCACCGACTTCCTGGTGAACTCCAGGCTCAGCAGCAATGGAACGGTGTTGACCTTTGGCGGCACGGGCACCACCGTTCTCCAGGACAAGCCGATGGAAGACTATGTGGTCAATGCCGGACACCTGAATCTGGCCCAGTTCCGGCGGGAAGATGTTCTTTTCAACTATTCCCAGGTGGATGTCACGGTGAACGCCGGCGGAAAGTTTTCCAGCGACGCGACGATCAGAAGCCTGACGGTGAATGCGGGCGGTCGTGTGCGTCCCGGTCCAGTCAATTTTGAGCTGACCCTGCCCGATATTGCAGAACTGCTTCGCGGCACCAGTCTCAAGCCTGGTACGCTGAACATCACCGGCGACCTGACGATGGCTGCCGGAGCCATCATGGAGGTTCAGCTCAATGGCCCCATTGCCGGCGTTCAGCATGAGCAAATTGATGTGCTGGGGACTGTCCAGCTTGATGGCGCGCTGATCGAAGCCACGATGGGCGGCAACGTCAGTCCGGGCCAGAACTACCGGGTCATCAACAACGGCAACACCGATCCGATCTCCGGTTTCATTTTCATTCCCCCAAGTGCAGGAGGTTTCCTGACAGCGACGGGTGGCCAGAGGCTGGCCGTCAATCAGTCGGGCGGCCTTTTAAACAACGATCTGGTCCTGACCCTGCAGAATACGCCCCCAATGGCTCCAAATCTGACCCTCGACAGGACGAGGATCAATGAAGGCGGCATCGTCACGGCCACTGGAAGTCTGGTTGATCCCGACAGGGATGACCGTCTTCGCCTGTTCATCGATTGGGGTGATGGCAGCCGGCAGACCGTGCGTCCCGGCCGCGACCAGTTCAGTTACAGCCATCGCTATCAGCAGGATGGCGTTTACCAGGCCCGCTTTGTCTGGCTGGACCAGAACGACCAGGGGAACAGCAAAACGTTCCAGGTCCAGGTCGACAACGTGGCACCGGAGTTGCAATGGACCGTAAAGCGACAGCGAAATGGCCGGGTGGTCCTTTCCGGGTGGGTCAACGATCCAGGCAAGGACCGGCTGACTCTCTCGGTGGACTATGGGGACGGCTCCGGTTCTCACCAACGGCGGGTGGGACGCCAGGGACACTTTACGCTTCGGCACCGTTTTGACCGGCCAGGGACCTGGCAGGTGACGATCATCGTGACTGACGAAAATGGGGGCAGGACCGTGCTGAAAAAGAGCGTGACGGTGTAGACGAGGCGCGTTAGCTGAACCGCTCGAAGCTCTTCGGCTCGACGACCACCCTCGTCTGCGACAGTTTACCGGGCGCGACCGGATCCAACCCGACCGGTTTCGCTTCCGGTGGCGAATCGTCCCCCGTCCCAGAGTGACGGCGTTCGCGACAAAAAAAGGCCGACAAAAAGAAATCCGGCTGAATCCCGTCAGTGGAGTCCCATTCAGAAGAACTTCCGGCTCCCTCCCCTCGGCGGGGAGGGTTGGGGAGGGGGGGAAGGCAGCACCTCAACCGGCTCGATTCCACAGCCTGCCGAATCGCCTCAACCACCTTTTTCAACGCTTTATCCGGTACCTGATTCCGGGATGCCAGACAAAGAAGCGCGGAAGCGGGCTACTTGAAATCGTGGGGCACAAAAACCCCTTCCCAATCCTCCCCTCAGTCAGCCCGTTGAAGACATGACCTTTTTCTCAACCGGGCATTCATCGGGTTTAAATCGTGCCTGAGCTGGATGCCGTTTTCCTCCAGCTGCCACGGAGAGGGAGCTGGAAGTATTTCATGATGGCGTCCCGCAGATACCGGCGTGGAATCTCCAGGCTTCGTTGGAAATATCGGAGCGCCCGACCCGGAACTGTCGCGTGGAAGGGTGGCGGGAACCAAATCGGACCCGCCGCGGAATTGCCGCCCCTGGGAGCATGGCAGTCCTGCCCATCCGACCTGACCCGGAGTCCTGACCATGCGTCGCCCAACAAAAATTTCAATCCTCTGTCTGGCCGTTGCCAGTCAGGCACTCTTCGCCCTGATGCCCGCAAGGCAAGCCATGGCCGACGAGATTTTCATCGCCAATCACAGTTTCGAGGAAACGGCCCTCAATCCGGGCGATTCGACCACGACCATCGTCGGCTGGAGCCGGCTCGGGCCGGGCAGCGTGCTCGACCCAACGGAGACCCAGTTTCCGGACGGCAACACGACCGATGGCGAAAACCTGCTGGTGATGGGTGCCGGCGGGACGATCATTCACCAGGACCTCGCCCCCACACTTGCGTACGGTGTTTACCTGCTGACGTTTGACATCGGCAACCGCCTCGACGAGGCATTCCCGCCCGTTGGGCTCAGCCTCCTCGCCAATGGCACAATCCTGATTGACGACTTCACGACTGTGCCGGCGCCCGGCGAAGGGCTCTTTCAGTCGGCCTCCGCACAGTGGACGGTCCTGCCAACCAATACCAACGGGACCGTCGGCTTTGGCGACAATGTCCGGCTGCGATTCCTGGTCAGCAGCGGCGTCGGCGGCTCGACCACGATCGACAACGTCCGGCTGCAGTTCACGGCTTTTGTTCCCGAGCCAGTGTTGGGCCTGCCCCTGACGCTGGTCTGCGCCGCGCTGACGATGGCCCGCAAGCGGTGGTTGGGGATGGCAATGCCATTGGTCTGACAGTCATCGGGATTCCCGGTACTCGTCCGCAGTGCAATACCAGCCCGCTGCGCAAGTTTTCAAGTTGCGCCTTTCGACTCTGAATCGTGCTCGTGCTCAATGAAATGGTGCTCGTGCTCGTAATCGGCCGACTTTATTCGAGTACGATCACGAGCACTGTCCCGCCAGACCGGGACTGAGCAAGAACACGAAACAGGGCCGATTTGGGCGGTCTGTCTCTGGTCTTGACCCAAACAGCGCAACTTCAAAAAGCGATCACAAGGACCACATTGGCTGGTTTTACCTTGCTTGCGCAGCGGGCTGGTACTGCCGGAACGTCCCAATGGCGTCTGCCTCTGGCTGCGATCCATGTCGGCCCTCTGTCAACAAAGCGAGTCCACGCTAAACGAACTCCAGACTCCCGGCGTGACCCAGTAACTGTCAATCGTCACGTTGCCGGGGGCGTGGATCAGCGCGAATTCCGTCACCTCCAGTCTGATGTGCGGGCAGAAATGCAACCGGTCGCTGGCCTGATCGGCCAGCGAAACACCTCGGGCGACAAAGATCGCATTCGTGGTCGCTTCGACCGACGCACCCGTCGCGTCCGAAATCACGTCCGCCGTTTCCAGCCGCAGCAGCCCGGCCGTAGAGCTGCCCGCGAGATGAATCCGCGCGTCGGCCTGGACCAGGACCCAAGGCGCGCTGAATCGCAGCTGGCCAAACTGGACTAGCCCGGCCGCCAGCAACTGGACCGCTTCACCCGCCGCAACATCCAGTCGTCCCCCCACGACCAGGTCATTGCCGGCAGCGTCAGCCAGATCGATCCGCGAACCGGCAACTAGCGTCAGTCCGCCGGTCACCCGCAAGTCGGCTCCGGTCAAATCGCCAATCGCTCCCGTGGACACGAGCCGGGCATTGATCGCGGTACTGGTTCCCGCAAGGAACAGCGGCCCATCGAGGTTGAGCGTCGCAGTGGATCCGGCAACAAACGTGACCTGACCCAAAACGGTCTGACCGGCCGGCAGCACGTTGACCGAAGACCCGGCCCGGAACTCGGCCAGCCCGCCCACACTCCATGAATCGGCTGCCGAATCGCTCACGATGATCCAGTTGCCCGCGGTCAAGCCCAGCTGGTAGCGGACATCGACCCGCGTTTGCGTACCATCGACGATTCCGCCTGTCGAAGTCACCAGTGCCGATCCGTTGCTGACGAGCCGCCCGATCCGCGTGTCACCGGTTTCGCGTACCCGCACAAAGCCGGCCGACTCGATCCAGAGCACGCCGAAACTGGCCAGGCCGAGGTCACCGACGATCAACGGCTGGCTGCCGGAGCTCAACGTCGCGCTTCCGCCCACAGTGAACGAGTCACCCGCGTCGCGCGCGAAGTCAATTCGCTGCCCGGTTTCCGCCAGGAGGTTGCCGCTGACCGCGATCGAGGCTCCCATGAGGTTCCCGATCCGGCCCGTCGCGCGCAAGGTCATCTGTCCGGCGCTACTCGCACCTTCCAGCAGGAGCGCTGAGCCGGCGGTCAATTCGACCGTGGTCCCCTGAACAGCCAGGCTCCCGAAAACGTTGGTTGGTTCTTTCAGGCGGATCTCCGAACCGCCCAGCTGAACCCGGTTGAAGCGCGCGGTGGATCCGTTTGCCTGTGTGATGTCGTCGAGCGACTCCGTGGCGAACGGCCCGGCCATCGTCGAAAAGTCCGCCGTGCCGGCAAACACGAGATCGACAACCGAGCCGGCCGCTTCGCGCAACAACAAGCCATTCGTCAATCCATCGAGCCACGTCCGCGCCACGAGCAGGCTGCCCGTGCCGGCTCCGGCGATTCCGGAAACGGGACTGCCGGACCAGTTCCCCGCCTGCAGCGTGAAGCGGTAGTTCGTTCCCTCGCGCGTCGCCGTGATGACTTGTCCCGTCGCGCGACCATCGAGCGTCAGTTTGCCGTTGGCCAAGGTGAAATCGCCGCCCGCGACAGGATCGGGAGTCGTGCCCACCCAAAGCTGGCCGCCAAATGTCGTGACCCAGACTTCGTTCGCGTTCCACGGATTGAAGTGGACTTGCAGCGGCTGGCGAAAATCCATCCCCGCCACGCGCGAGAACGTTGGCTGGGCCGCGCGGCGGTTGCCGCTGAAAATCAGTCCATCCGTTTCGGTCGTCAGGTAAAGCTCATCGGGATTCACGGGATGAAGAGTGGCCGATGTCACGCGGTGCGTTTCGTAATACAGCTCCCACGTCTGCCCGCGATTCGTCGTCCGGTAAAGCCCACCGAGGTCGTTGGCCGGGCCGCCCCAGCCGCTGTAGACGCCGGCGAACCAGGTGTTCTGGGTCGGGTCGTGTGGATCGACCGTGAGATCGCGGGTCCAGTAACGCATCCGCGGATCGGTCCGGTCAAGCCAGCTGTTGCCGCCATCCGTGCTGATGAAGACCCCGCTGCTGGCCGTGAAATTGCCGCCGCCCGAGCCGGGCTGGCGGGCTGACCAAGTCGTCAACAACGTGCCATCGTCGAGGATGTGGATGTTGTAGGGGTGGCCTTCGGTTCGCGGCGGAGCCGTCAGCCGCTGCCAGGTCGCAGCGCTCCCCGCACTCAGATTGTTGGTCACATAGATGCCGCCGTCCGTGCTGTGAACGACAGAGACGTACATCCGCTGCGGATTGGCCGGGTCGAGTTCAACCCAGCGGACGACGTGGCCGAAGTCTTCGAGCAGCTGCCATGACTGGCCGTCGTTGGACGAGACCATCACCCGACCCGAGCCGGAGTCGATGATCGAGTCCGTCGTCCGGGTCGATTCGTACAAGTCATGGACCGTGCTGGTGGCGGCGTAGATGTGGCCGTTTTGCGGGTGAACGACGGCCCGGTAAAGCGAATTCTGTCCCAGGCCCGAATAGTCGAACGACCAGCCCTGCCCGCCATCGTGGCTGAGCGCCATCTCGATGTCGCTGAAGCCGGCCAGCATGTTCTGCTGGTCGAGCCACGTCAGGTTCCAGATCGCGGTGTTGCCCAGGCCGCTGGAGCGATAGGGCCGCGTCGTCGAAGTCAGCCCGCCGACCGGATTGAGATCAGCCGGAACCACGTTGACGTTCCGCCAGGTTGTCCCGCCGTTGTCCGTGGTGTGGGCAAAACCGAAATCGGTGACGAGGGCTTGGGCCGAGTTGACCGGGTTGACCTCGAAACCGAGCGCTCCCTCGCCCCACCACCAGTAAATGTGCCCCCCCTGCCCTTGCCAGCCGGTGGCGATGTTCTCGTTGTTCTGCCAGCGGAAGACGTCGCTCCAGGTCTGGCCGCTGTTGGTGCTTTTGTAGATCAGCGGCAACGCGTTCTCGTCGTTTCCGGCGACGTAAACGACATCGATATCGTTGCGGGCCATGTCGACAAAAAACGGCTTCGCGTCGGCCGGCAATCCCGCCCCGACCGGGACCCAGCTCGCCTGACCGACGTCCAGCCGATAGACGTTGCTGTAGTCGGACCAGTCCGCCGCGCCATAGCCGCCCCAGACCTGAGTGCTCTGCGCGACTGCATAGAGGCGCACAGTATTGCCTTCCCGCGCACCGGTCATCGTCACGAGGTCTTCGCCCGCAGCGAATCCCGTCAGCGCGGTCATCTGGAACGTCGATCCGCTGTTGGTTGACCTCAGCAGCCCGTGATTCGTCCCGACATGGATGTTCGCGCCATCAAAGAAGACACCGCCCACGTGCAGGCCGTCGCTGGACGGAGCCGTGTACTTGAGCGTCCAGGTGCTCCCGCCATCGACCGAAAGGAACAGCCTTGTCCAGTCGGTCACGATCACGCGATCGGGCTGGCCGTAGTCGGCGAAAAGGTAAAACGCCTCCTGGCCGGTCGGGTCGTTCAAGTGAACCCAGGTATTGCCGCCGTCACTGCTGCGAACCGGCACGGCCGCGTCGAGCGAGTCGATGGCGGCAAAGTCAATCGCGTACAGCACATTCGCGTTGCTGGTGTACTGCACCCCGCCGCGGTTGCCGCCACCGAGCTGTGCGAAATCGAGCGTGGACCACGACGCGCCGGAATCGCGGGTCCGGAAAGTCTGGGACATGTCCGACTGGACATACATCTCGGCCGGGTTGTGCGGACTGATCGCCGGCGCGAACAAAGCCCCCCCACCGCCCGGACTGCGGACTTCCCAGTTGCCAGCCGCGGCGAGCAGCACACGATCCTCGAGGACCGAGTAGCCGGCCTGGCTTGCCGTGGCCGGCCGGCGACTGGCACCCGGTTTCGTGCGGACTTGACGTGCAGTTCTGCTCCTCGGTCCACGCATCGCTGGTTCCTCGTTTCAAGAGTCTGTTCGTCCCGATGGCTCGGGCCAATCGGGCGGACGGGAAGCGGTCAACGCCATGCACCTGCTGCAAGCCTGGCCCAAACTGCTGGCGTCCGTCCGGTTTTTTTCTGCAACAAGTCAGCTTCGCCCGGGAAACACTGTCTGAACGAAGCCGTCCGGCACGACCATTACGGCCGGCGGGTACGGATGTTCAGCACAGCGGAAGGGGCTTCGCGTTTCGAACACCAGATCGTTGGTCCGGAACGGAGCGAAACAAGGCAACTCTTGTCCACGGAGGCAGTCGCGTGGAGTTCAACACGCTACCGCGGCGAAAGCGTTGAGGCAAGCAATTGGCGCCCATGCTCCACTTTTGAAGTTGCGGTTTCGATACCAGCCCGCAGCGCAAGCAAGGGACAAGCAGCCCTGGGGCGGTCCCTGCTTGCGCTGCGGGCTGGTATTTCTGCGGCAAAAACCACAAAGCGCAACTTCAAAATGCGCCACTGGCCCTGGTTGACTGCACGGCTGTGCTGGCGCGGGATCAGTCACTTCCAGGCATCGAAACAATTTCCGCGCGGACTTCATCCAGAACTGGCGCGTCTTCAGGTAACTCCGGATTTGCCGGTGTCCTCCATTCGTCCCCCTTCCGAAGTGAATCCAGCGACTCGGCCCGGTCGCAGCGCTGCAGCCGGCCGCCAACAATCCCAAGCTGGTCGGTCCAGTCGCCGAAGTTGACGACGCCATGTCGACCAGTCCAGAGAACCAGGGACTTGCCCTGCGGACTGATTGCGACTGGTGAACCCGCATGCGTTGCGGCCAGTTCTGCCGTTTGATGGAGCGTTGCCGTTTCGTGAACACGGCAGCAAGAAGTGTCGTGGTTGGGCGAAACGGCTCCCCGCGTTTCGGGAATTTCAGGTCGCGGCCACTCCGCTAACGGCTGGCTTCAAACCCGTGTCGCGGCCGGGGGCAGATTGCGCGGTCGGGCACTCAAGTTCAAGGGGGAGCATGCTTGAATACCGTAACGCCGGATGTGAGCATTGCCGGCCTCAACTTCGTTCCCGGTTTTTCTGAAAGGTCTTGAACATGGCTGCCCAATTACGCAAGGCTTCGGCGTCCCCCAAACGCAAGCGTTCCGCGTCCCCCAAACGCAAGCGCTCGGCGTCCCCCAAAGGGAAGGCAGGATCCAGTGGGACTTCCTCTGGCCATGCTCCCATGACCAACACTTCCAAAGACCACATCGTGGCCTATGTCTCGCCCCGTTCGCTCGGCGGACAAAGCCTGTTTGATCCGGCGGCCAATCTGGCGGCGGCGAATGTGTCGGCATTCCGGTCGGAAAAGCGGGTGACAACCGCGGCGCGGAACAAGCTCGAGGCGATGGGTTTCCAGATCGAGCGCGTCTCCCAGCTCAGCATCCGGGTTTCCGGGCCGGCGAAGCTCTTCCAGCAGAAGATGGGCGTCAAGTTCGAGAAGGACACCTCGGCGATGTATCTGCCAACGGCTGAAAGCGCAATGAACGCGCTGAACCTTGGCTCCGAGGTGCTGGAGGGCGCGGCGTTTCCCCAACCCATCGAGTGGCACGCGAAGAAAAAAACGGCGGCGTCCGCTCGGCCGGCCCGCCGGCCGACACGGAAAGCGTCACGCCGGGCGGCACCGGCGGCAGCCAGCGGCCCGTCTCCCACGCCGCCCAGCCTGAACTACTTCCATCTCAATGTCCCCGACGACCTCGTCGCGATCCTGAATGCCGGGCCGGTCCATGCGTCGGGCAAACGTGGCCAGGGAGTCAAGGCCGCGATGATCGACAGCGGCTTCGACTGGTCGCATCCGTGGTTCAAGGGCAAGGGCTTTTCACTCAGCGCGCCATCGCCGAACGACACCGACTCCAATGGACACGGCACAGGCGAGAGCGCCAACCTGCTGGCGATCGCGCCCAAAGTCAAACTGCATGGGCTCAAGATGGACGATGCCGTCGCGGCGTTCCAGATCGCGCGCGATGACCTCAAAGTCAAGATCGTCAGCAACAGCTGGGGATCGGCGAGCCCCACCGATGGTCCGTTCAGCACCTGGGATCCCTATTGGTCGCTGGTACTCGCTGAAATCGGCCTCTGCGCCCAAGCCGGCATGATCGTGCTCTTTTCCGCGGGCAATGGCCACATGTCGGCGACAGCGAGCTGCCCGGATGTGATCAGCGTGGGCGGCGTTCATCAGAGGCAGGACGGCAAACTGGAAGCTTCGGACTACGCCAGCAGTTTCAACAGCTTCCGGTTCCCCGGCCGGCAAGTTCCGGATGTCTGCGGACTGTGCGGGATGCAACCCGGCGCGAAGTACATCGCTTTGCCCATTCCGCCCGGCTGCGAGCTGGACAAGAATCTCGCCGGGGGAACCTGGCCCAACGGCGACGAAACGAAAAAGAACGATGGCTGGGGAGTGTTCAGCGGCACCAGCGCGGCTTGTCCGATGATCGCGGGAGTCGTAGCATTGATGCTGTCGAAACACCCCAACCTGACTCTGGCCCAAGTCCGAAAGCGGCTTGAAACCTCCTGTCGCGACGTGAAAAAGGGCCAGAGCAGCATGGGTGATCCGGCTGGTCCCGGTCGTGACCTGGCCACCGGATTCGGTCTGGTCGACGCGGCCGCGGCATGCCATTGACCGATTCATCCACCGATTGAGAGCCTGTTCGAAACATGGCGAAGCGCAAGCCGGTTGGCGGAGAAAAGACCGCGAAACCAGCCAGGAAAGCAAAGCCTGCCGCGACGAAAGGCAAGCGCCAGCCATCGACGGTCCGCGCCTATGTGACGTTCTCCGGCAACGCCCAACGGATCAGCAAAACTTCCGCCCGTTCCCCCGAACGTGGCCAGGCTGCGATTGCAGTCGACCAGCCACGGGTGGAACGGGTGTCCAAGGCACTCCGGAAACTGGGCCTTCATGTCGCCCGTTCCAGTCTGTCGGGAATCGCCATTGAAGGCTCGACAGACGATTTTGCAAGGGTCTTCGGCGTGCCACTCAAGTCCCGCCAGCGATCCCGTGCTTCCGCAGGCACAGGTTACACGGCACCTGCCGTCGAATGGCAATTCGCTTCGCCTCCCGACCTGCCGGAAGAGCTCGAGGCCGAAGTCGGCGAAATCGTTTTCGCGCAAGCCGCGCAGACGCACGCCAGCTCCTGACGGGCAAGCCATCCCAAGCCATTCCCACCAGGGGCCATCATTCCCCGCGAATTGGAGGTCATTCCCTCCGCGGCGGGAACCGTTTCCCCCACCAGCGGACCGCGCCACCCCAATCGGCGGCCGTTCCCCCCAAGGCGGCAATGGTTCCCCCCAAGGATGGAACGGCTCCCCCCACCAGCGACTCGTGCCACCCGGATCGGCGGCCGTTCCCCGCGAATGGGGAATCACTCCCGCCGGCCAAAGGCCTTGAAAACACGGGGCGGGGCCAAACAGAGCCAATCCGAGGCACCGCCGCCCACGAGTTAGAAATTCAACGACCGTGTCGACAAACGGGCCAATGGTTAGTCGCCCTTGTACGTCATCAAATTACTGATCGCTAGTCACTGCTGTGAATTCCCTAAAGGCCTAAAGCTCCGCCGTCGGCGAATCCGGTCGGCTGCATCGGCTGTTTAGACCCCGGTGGCTGAGGGAATAGGCGATTCCGAATTCCATCGAGTTGCCGCGCGGCTTCCCGCAGATCCCTTGGGTCAGGTATTTCGATTCCGTGCACTAGCTGGTTCCGCATCCTGCGTAGTCGCTCAAACTGGAAACGGGTGTCGTCATCAAGATTGGCAAGCGAAGACAGAACTCTTAGTGTCGGTATTATGGGTCCTCGCTGACGTGCATCGGGGGGAACCATCTCTCGTGTCAGCCGTTCGAACTCGATCCAAGCGCTCAGGAACTCACCCATTGCCTCATGGACGTCGGGCTGAAGGGGTTCAATCGCTGCTGCCGCAACGTCCGGAGACGGTCGGGCCGCGCGGATCGCCTCGTAGGTCTGATAGCGCCCGGCGTCCTCTGACAGCACTTGATCCACGATCTGATCGGCGATCGGGCGGCGCTCCAAGTCCGGATGAAGGGCTTCCAAATAACGATCGATGGCTTCTGGTGTACCCAGTACCAGTCGAGCGAGCAGGTCGAACAGCAGATCAACCCGGCCCAATCCGGCCTTCAGGACGTCGGGCTCAGCGAAGCCGCGTAAGACGCTTAGAAGGTGTGCGGCGAGTTCGTAGTGGTTCGCGAACACCCGCCCGCGAGCAGCGACGCGTGCATCGCCCGCTCTCTGGAGACGCTCAAGAGCGATCTCGCCAGCCATGACCATCCCATTCAGCTCGTCCAAGATCGCGTACTCGTCTTCCGACAAGGTGCCTTGGTAGGGTTTGTATACAAGATCGTGTTCCACCTCTGACCAAGCATGCATCAGGACCGACGCGACCTGAATTTCAACTGGCGCTTCCGCATACCGCTTCTGCGAATCGACCAACGCGCTCTCACGTAGCCGCACCCTATAGTGGGTAGCAGAATACCCCGAGAATCGCTTTGGGTAAGCGGAAGTTGTCCCGTCTGGAAACGACTTCGTCTTGACCATGACGAAACTCTCGTTGATGAGCAACTCGACCTGGTTCCGCTGTGCCGGGAAATACAACGCGACCCGTGCACCGGCCAGATCAGGAATGTCCGAGTAGATATCGTCGACCGTCAAATAACTCTTGCGCTTTTCTCGATCTCGCACCTTGCTCTCGAGCTTGCCGATGGTCTTTGCACGAAAAGTTACCATCGCTCGAACGCCGGAGGCTTGGAGGCGAGCCTCAAGGAGTTGGGCGACTAGGCGCGCTGCCTGATCGTAGAAGTCGTATTCCTTGCGGTACCGACCGATAAACTCGTCGATGGCCCCCATAATCAATTCGTGGGTCTAACAGTTGAATTCGCCTGCCGCGGCGGCAGTTGATGCTCTGAACTCTGTTTTCCCGTCGTGCCGCCGCGGTCAGTTACAATACCTAGTACGCCGGACCTAGCGGGGCCGGAACGACACGGAAGTCCATCTTGGTCGACATACCCTCATTCACCTCCATCCCCGCCTGGAAGGCGTCCCGGCCCTCTGTCCGCGACCAGAGATCGGGAGACATGACGTACGGGTAGTTCAGTCCGGGCGCTACGCGCAGCCGAAACTGCCCCATCTCGTCCACCGTAGCCGACTGGCAAGCCGACCCGGACTTCGGCCGCCCTGGCCCGTAGCAGGCCACATGCAGCGGCTGGTCCGGCGTACCAGTGATCGGCTCTCCGGTCGTCGCGTCCAACACGCGGCCTTCAATCCACCCGCCCTCGACCAGGGTCAGGTCCTGGCTGTCCAAGGTTTTGCCAACGCCGACGCTAAGTGAATCGATGGCAGCGCATGCGCGGTCGGCGGTTTCAGCCCATAGGTTGTATTGGCCGGCTTTCAGGCAGCGAATCTGATACTTACCGTCCGGGCCGGTCAGGGCTTCGTCCCACATGGGCAGCCCCTTAATTCCCTGTAGCGACACCCTCACCCCGGCGGCCGGTTTGCCGGTCACCAGATCGGTCACCTTGCCCTCGATAATTCCGCCCGGGTGTAGGACAACGTCCACAGTCGTCGGAATCCGTTCCCACGTTGGTCGCTCGTGTGCATAGTCCGGGTGGTGCACGTCGAAGAAAAATTTTCCCGTATTCGGCCAAGCATCCTCATCGGTCCATCGGCCGATGTCGGTGATCGCGTACTTGCCATCGGCGTCGCTCACAGCGTTGGAAACGCCCTCAAGCGGCCCGGTGCGAAACTGGTGGCACCAAACGCGAACGCCGGCTACCGGCCTGCCGGCTTCATCGGTCAGCCGCCCCTGAAGGGTTTCCGCAGGGCGGAACTGGACCTCAAGTGGCTTCTTTAAAAAGTGGGGGTACAGTGACCTGATAATTGACCCACAGCCGGTTTTGGTGAAGGCCACACCGAGCCCGCAGTCCTCGGCAAGTTCAGGGGCGTCAAAAAACTCGAACTGGCCATCGTCCCCCGTTTCGCAGGTGTCGCACTTCTCGTGTTTCGTTGCCTTGAAGTCCTCGTGGTACAGCGACACGATGACCCCGGCGAGCGGCTGACCGGCTTCGTCGAGGCATGTACCGGTGACCGACACTTCTTGGGCAGGCCGGGCCAACGCCCTCGGTGCGAGGCCAATGACGTTAACCGGGCAGTGCGCCGCGAGCAAAATCAGCAGGAGCCCGCCAATGGCCCGGCACGTGGCGGTCGGGGTCCGGAAAAGTGCGATCATGGTGTCCTCCGGTTTCAGCTTCAGTCTTCGTCCAAGAGGCCGACGACGGTCGCAGTTTAAGGGATTTCAGAAGCGGCCACTATAGCGCGTTCGACTAAGACATTGGAGGACAGATCAATCCCAGCTTGTTCTGCGAAAGTGCCGAGGGTATCACCATTGAACGGTTCCTAATCAAGTCTGCCTATCGCGTGTTCAGCCGCGAGGGGCGTTTCCAAGGCAAGCGGGGTTTCGAGTCACCATTGGCCACTGCCAAGGCTGCAGTTTTCCGTACCAACCGCTCGGGCAGGTTAGTGTTCGCGTTTGTCAGATGAGTCGGAGATCTTTGGTGGACCTGTTAGCAATCACTTCAAACTACTTCACGCGCCACGGCTTCGCGCTTACTGACAAGGCACGTCGATCACTTGCAACAGCGATTGGGCTCTCAGGTTCAATAAAATACTGCGACGAGACATTCGTTTCCCTCGGTTTGCGAAGAACAAATTCCGTCCTAGCTCACATCACGGACCGCTTCCATCTCGATTTCACCGAGACAGACGATCTAGCCATCTGGCAAGCCTCGTCCAAGGACGAAGACTTTGTCCGAGAAGAGTTGAGATTAAAGGGCTTCAAAGAGACCGATCGACTCTTCCGCGACTATGACTTCGGTGACGGCGACATCGACTACATTAGCCGCGACGAGGAGACACCCGAACTCGAGTATGTCGGTGTCGAAGGAGAACCCGACTATGCGACCGCCGGGCGCATTCTCGATGCATCAACGCCAGAGATCTTTTTAAGTGCCTTGGCAGCGGCTACGGCGGACCATCGTAACAGAATAGAGACTATAGACTTCATCCCGGCGATCGCAGAGCTTCCCTTCACTTCCGAGATATTCCGGAAGGCGCGTGTTTCTCAGGATCGCCTTCGTACCGAACTCGCACGGTTCAAAACACTTGAACCGTTTGCAGAAACGCAGCAGTTTCTACTAAGCTTTGGCCCCGGCGGGCGTTTACGGCTAAAAACGTTTGCATTGCTTGACGGATTGAAATACGAGGAGCGGAATGTCGCACCACAAGACTTGGTTGTTCAGGTTTCCGCCGCCGCTCCTTTTGTCGACCAGCGTGCAGTCGAAGAATTTGAAGAGTTGATAAACTGGCCAAGTGTCTCCGAACGAGACATCCACCAATACTTGTTGCGGCAACCGCACCTGTTGCAGGGCGATCAGTATTACGCATTGCACAGCGAGCTGGTGCTCGCCCGTGCAGACGAGGGGCCGTTAGTACCCGACTTCTTCGCGGAACTTGGACATCGCAACTACGTTGACATAATTGATCTCAAAAAGCCCAATGAGCAATTGATCATAGGGACGAAGAATCGGCGAGGCTTTTCTGCCGCGGTGAATAGCGCGGTCTATCAGTTGCGCGAGTATCGTGATTACTTTGGTAGTTCACGACGACGCAATGAGTTTTACAGTCGATACGGACTTCGCGCGTGGCAGCCGAAGATCGCAGTCGTCATCGGACGTACGCCTTGCGGACACGAATACGACGAACTGTTGCGTGCTAGACGATCAGTGGTAGACGCGGAGATCATTACGTACGATGATCTGATTGAACGTGCGAGGCGTCGTTGCATTATCGTTGGTTCAAAGAAGTCGCATGGTTAGCCATACGCTGAACCGAAGCCGTTGCCCCCTCAATGGCGGAAGGGCATATCCGCCAAGGGCGGAACAGGCCCATCGCCGCCTGAGAGCAAGCCCGCCGGACCTGTCGCCCTCGATTGCCGCTGCGGCTGTCGGCACCGGACTGCCGTTCGCCTGAAGTTTCACTTCGATGTTGCAGCGCCTGGTTCGGCGTCTGGGCTTGCAGGGGCCATGAACCGCAACTGATTCCCGTCCGGATCCACCACCGTCATGTTGCGGAACCCCAGATCGTCATTCGGGGCCTCGGCGACCGCAGCTCCGCGTTCCCGGAACTCCGTGTGCCAGGCATCCACGTCTGGAATCACGAAGTGGACCAGGCCGCCCACTTGGCAATCGCCGCTGTGTTGCGACAAGTAGAGCTGCATGCCGTCCCGGACGACGGACATAAACACCGGGAAATGCAGCTCGAAGCGGTGCTCCCACTCGACCACGAAACCGAGCACGCCGACGTAATACGCCTTGCTCCGCTCGTAGTCAGTAATCCGCAATGCGGGAATCACCCGTTGCTCGGGTAACGTCACACCGAACCCTCCGCCCTCCGCCGCCGAACCCTTAAGGTAACCGGGCGGCAACCAGAAATCCTGGAATTTGAAGAACCGACCAACCGCCGCTCCGGTCGCCGCCTTGTTCGGCATTTGCGATTCCATCCGGCGCATCAATTCCTGGCGGACCCCTTTATGCCTGGAGTGTGCTCGTTCAAATACTGCGTGAGACTCTTCGCCAAGGTGACAAAATCTGACGGAACCAGCAGTATCGTGGTGCTGTTGTTCTCGGCTCCGACCTCCGTGACCATTTGCATTCGCCGCAGCTCCACCGCGACAGGATTGTTGGCCATCTGCTGGGCGGCTTCGCCGAGTTTGCTTGATGCTTCGAGTTCCGCCTCAGCCTTGATAATGCGTGCCCGCTTCTCCCGGATGGCCTGCGCCTGCATCGCCATTACTTCCTGCATCGCCTCAGGCAGTTCTACATCTTTCATTTCACACCGTTCAACCTCGATACCCCACTGGACAGTTACGCCCGCGATATTGTCACGCAGCAGTCCATTGATCTTGTTCCGTTCCTGCAAGACCTCGTCGAGGTCATGTTGGCCGATGATGTTGCGCAGGCTTGTCAGTGTGAGCTGGTAGACTGCTGCCGAAGCGTCGGTCACCGCGATGACATATTTCGCTGGATCGATAATGTGATACCAGAGAACGGCGTTGACTTTTACCGTCACACTGTCGCGCGTGATGGTCTCCTGCTGTTCGGCCGAGACTGTACGCGTGCGCGTGTCGATGGTCACGGAACGCTCAACGCCAAGGGGAATGATCCAGTACAGGCCCGGCCCCCGAAGGCCCTGGTAGCGACCAAGGCGAAACACAACGCCGCGTTGGTACTCCTGGGCAATGCGGATTCCGGTCAACAGGACCAGTACAATCACGGCGGCTGTTATTGCGATTGGAAATGTCATTTGAAAGCGTCAGTTGCTGAACGTGTTTTTAGTTTGATGCGCCTGTTTCCTGCAGGCTGCACGATTGCAGCCTGACATTCGCCCTTGGTAACTGGTTAACTCCGTTCAACCCGGCGTTGAGCGTCACATCGAGGAAGTAGCCGCTGTCGTCCTTGTCGAGGTTCACGGTCGCAGTCACCTTGATATCACTGGACTTCAGGGGGGTTTTCGCGAGGCTCGCCGCTGCGCCGATTGCACCTCCGAAGCAGGCCGGGTACCCGGCCGCGAACAACTGCTCCGGGTTGGTGCCGGGGCCGTTCGACCCGGGCGGGGAAAGGTTCAGGTTGATCTTGCCGTCCGGGCTGGAGGCTTTGCCTTCCCGGCCCGCGGTCGCGCTGGCCGTTTCGGATGCAAGGACTGGCATGGGGTCTCTCCGGAAGAGTGTGGATGGCCGTGCTGGCTATTGCGTTCGGGACTTTTTCAGCCCCTGCATTCTCCAGGCGAATCGAGTTTCGGGCGAGAGGTAATGAGTTGGATGAAAGACGGGAGGGCACGATACACAGAATTTGCGAGTTGCGCGGACACCCCCTCCCCCCGCCCTCCCCGCACCGCTCAGAGCAGCGGCGTGGGAGGGAGCCGGAATAGAACTTGGGGGCTCCCCACACCGCTCCCCGCACCGCTCAGAGCAGCGGCGTGGGAGGGAGCCGGAATAGAACTTGCTTGCTCCCCGCACCGCTCAGAGCAGCGGCGTGGGAGGGAGCCGGAATAGAACTTGCTTGCTCCCCGCACCGCTCAGAGCAGAGGCGTGCGAGGGAGCCGGAATAGAACTTGCTTGCTCCCGCAGCCGATTACTCGCCCGCCCCGGCTGTTTCGGCATCGCCTGACTGGGCCCCTTCCTGGATGCAGAAGAGGCGGTTGCGGTTGGCGATGAAGAGTTTTTCGTTGGCCACAATCGGAGTCGTGTAGACCGCCGTATCGACGAAGTTTTCGGCGAGCATCTTCTTCTCCTTCGACAGCTCGAAGCAATAGACCGCGCCGTCCTCGTTGCTGATGTAGACCCGGTCGTTGACAATCAGCGGCGAGGCCCAGGAGGCGGCCAGCATGTCGTGGGTCCAGTGGGCGACGCCGGTCTTCGCATCGAGGCAGTGGAACAGGCCGCTGAAGTCGGCGATGTAGAGCAGGTCGTTCTTGATGGCGACCGAGCCGCAGCTGCGGTGCATCGTCGACTCGAATTCCTCGATGTTGTTGCCCTCGTAGTGCCAGACGGCGTGCATGTTGTCGTTCGGCCGTTCGATGTCGCCCTCTTCCTCGACGCAGGCCTGCAGCCGCTTGTGGGCAATCGGCGTGTCGAGGTCGGCGCCATTGAAGACCAGCGTCGGGCTGATGTCGCCCCGGCCCTTCGGGTCGATGCACCAGAGATGGCCTTCGCCTTCGCCGTGCACGGGGTCTTCACCGACTCCGACGTAAACCAGACCCTCGTAGATCACCGGCGTCCCGATCACGTGGTTGCGGGTCGCCGAGCCACCCAGCTTGTAGCGGGACTTCTTCGGGTTGCAGTCGAACTTCCAGAGCATTTTCGGCTGGCCGTTTTCGCCGGCCGCCTCGAACGAATAGACCCAGCCATCGCCCGAGCCGAAAATCACCTGGGCCACGCCATCGAGGACCGCGTACGCGGGCGATGACCATTGGCCGTGGAGGACATTGGCCCCGGGCGTGTTGTCGGTCCAGAGGACTTCACCCGTGCTTCGCTTCAGACAGAGGAAGCTGGGGGCGTCTTCGGCGGGCAGGTTGACGTGGCCTTCATCGACGCCGTTGGAGGTGTTGACGAAGAGCAGGTCGCCGGCGCTGGTCATCGAACAGCTGCACATGTTGTGCTGGGAGACATTGAGTTCCTTCATCATGTTCAGCTTCCAGACGACATCGGCTTCCTGCTCCTGGACGACTTCGGCGTCCTTGGCAACCAGCTCGGCCTCGGTCGTGAAGGGGCCATCGTTTTCGCCGTCGAGGAAGCCTTCGGTGTCGAGGCAAAGGACTTCGCCGCGGCTACTGACGAACCAGAGCCGGTCGCCGTCGATCAGCGGGGCCGAGCAGATCCCCTGGTCGGGCCAGTCGTGCACGCGGCCGGTCGGCAGCTTTTCGCTTGAATGCTGCCAGAGAAATTTTCCCGTGGCCTCGTCAAAACAGAGCAGCACGCCAAGGTCGGTGGTGCTGGGGTAACGCTTGATGTAGCCCGACCCGTTATTGGTCCCGACGTAGACCTTCCCGTTCGCGACGATCGGGTTGCCATAGGTTTCCGAGCCCAGCGGCATCGACCAGACGATGTTCTCGCCGCTTTCGATGTCCCAAGTGGTCGGGATCTTCTCCGACTGGACGACGTTGTTCCGCAGCGGGGAGACCTGCCACTGGGGGCAATCGGCCGGGCCGACCTTGAGATCGGCAATCGCCTCCCGGGCGAGCGCGGCCTGGTCGGAAGGCTGCTGGGCTGTGAGTGATCCGGCTGCAACCGTGACGACAAGAACAACAGTTGTCAAAAAGCGAAACGACATGGACTGAAAACTCCGGCGGGAGATTGCGGGCGGTGGGATTGGGCGGAAACTGGTGCGTTGCACGCACCCTACAAATGGACTTGGTGCGTTTCACGCACCCTACTGGTTGGAAAAAACCTTGATGTTGTCGATGTAGTATTCGGCGAGGCTGGAATTTCCGAACAGGCCGGGGCTGCCGTTCAGGTTGGGGGTCGCGTCGGTGGCCTCGATCATCCAGGCGGCCGGTTCGGCTTCGCCCCGTTTCCAGACCTTGCCGCGGAGCGTGACGCCACCGTCGCCGGTTTCGCTCTGGAACTTGAGCGTGTACCACTGGCCGGCCTGCCACGGAAAGTCGATGGTCTTGGCAAAACGCAGTTCCCGCCGCGACGTCCACGAGCGGATCTGCAGCAGGTTCTTGCCCATCAGGTCGAGCGTGTAGCGCTGGTTGATCAGCCCCATGTCGGGCCGGCGGTCGGGGTCGCCCGTGGCGTGGAAATCGCCCTGAATCGTGTAGTCGTGATGGGTCGTGTGCCCCATCCAGCTCTGGCTGCGGGTCCCCTTCGGAATCGTGCTGATCTTTACCAGGCACTTTTCGCCATCAAACTCCTTGGGCTGGTGCCGGTAAGCCGTCCCGATCCAGCTCGATGGAACCTGGCCATCGTTGAAATCAAAACTCCACGGCAAGGGCGGAATGATCCGGGCCCGGGCCACGCTGGTCAGCTCTCCCACTTTGGCGGTGATCTTGATCACGCGATGCACGCCGTCGGCCGGAGCCGTGAACTTGCCAGCTGCCAGAGCACCGTCGCCTTCCAGTGAAAACTCGGCCGCGCGCGTGCCCAGCGACTGGCCGTTGGCATTGAAGGTCTCGACCCGGTACTGGACCGCTTCACCCGGACTGAGCAGAGCCTCCACCGGCACGACCTGGATGTGGGCCACCGCATCGTTGGCATCGACCGGAGTTTCAGGGGCCGGTGGCGGGACCGGTTCGGCTTCGACCTTGGCCGACTCGTTGCCGATGCAGTAGATCGCTTCGAGGGTTGTCAGGTAGATCCGGCCGTTGCAGATCGCGGGTGAGGAAAGAATCTCTTCGTTGTTCAGCCGGACCCGGCAGAGTTCTTCAAGGCCATCCGCCGTGGGTTTGAAAATCCAGAAGTTTCCGGTCGCCTCGGCACAATAGATTTTGCCGTCGCCGTAGACGAGCGAGCCGAACATGATCCGGCCGACCTTCTTTTCGAAGAGCACTGCACCCGTTTTCGGGTCGATACAAAGCAGCGAGCCGCCGTCCTCGACCAAATAGAGCCGACCATCGACCATCAGGGGCGAGCTGCGGCTGACCGCGCGGGAAAGATTCTTCCAGAGGATCTGGTCTTCCTTGATCTCGCCCGTCATCCGGCCGTCGATGGCAAAGGCCGCGCCGAGCACGTTCATGTCCGAGCGGTTTTTCTCGGCGTGGGCACAGTAGACTGTGTTGTCGACGACGAGTGGAGTTGTGTTGAAGCCGCGCGGCGAGACGTCGTACTTCCAGATCACTTTGCCGGTCCGCGGCTGGATCGCGTAGGTCGCGCCGTCGGCCGATCCGACCACGAGTGCCGCCTGGCCGTTGAACGTCGTGAAAACCGGCGTGCTGTAAGTCGTGTCTTCCGGCCGGATGCGGGTGCTCATCAGCCAGACCGGCTCGCCGGTCAGTTTGTTGAAGGCGACCAGCCGATGGGCCGGGACCGCGTTCTCGCCCCATTGCGTCATCACACCGCTGATGATGACGAGGTTCTCGAAAATTTCGGGAACGTTGGTCCGCCCGCCGTAGGTACTCAGCAAGCCGTACTCTTCGCTCATCGGCCGCTGCCAGATGACTTCGCCGGTCTCGCCGTTGAGGCACTGGAAGAGACAGCCCAGGCCGAGTGCGTAGATGTTGCCCGTCTCCGGGTCGCCCACGCAGCTCGCCCAGCCCACCCGCTCGGCCGGCGCGTCGGTGAGGAACATGTTATGAACGCTTTCCCAAAGCAGTTCGCCGGTTTTTGCGTCGAGGCAGACGGTTTTTTCGCCTTCCTGCGTTGTTTCCGGTTTGTCGCGGCAGATGAAGTAAACCCGGTCGTTCATCACGATCGGCGAGCAACGGGTGCCGTATTCGGCCTTCCGCCAAAGCAGGTTTTCGCCTTTCGGCGACCACGTTTCGGGCAGATTCTTCTCCCGCGACATGCCATTCATTTCCGGCCCGCGCCAGCGATGCCAGTCGAGCGGTTCGTCGGCCGATGACAGGGTGGTAAAGGCCGAGAACAGAACGACGAGCAGGCTCGGGGACCAACGCCACGCGCGTCCTTTCCCTGCGTACTGCGGGCTGGAGCCACTGCCGGTCGCAATCGCTGTATGGGTTCGCTTGACCATTCCGTGAACTGCATTCAAACCAGGCATGAAACGCTTTCCCCTCGATTGCTTGCGGCCTTGAATGGGCCGGCGTGTGGTTCGTTGATCGACATTGCATCCGGCCGCCCACCGGGACTGCGGCACCCCTCTCCGGGCCGTTTGAGTATTGCACAACGGTCAGTCGATTTCCACCGCGTGGAACCGGCCCGCGTCAACCGCAGCTGCGACGAAATGCGCACGCTTCGTACAGACACAGTTTCTCGCTTTTCTCGTTTGACTCGTTCCACGGCTCCTGCCGTGGAACGCACTGACCAAAGGCGCTGCCTTCCGACCTCCTTCCTGCGAGTCCGCATTCCGCGCGATCCCATGCACTTGAGGCTGAGCCTCTGGTCATTGCGGTCCAGGGCGGAGCCCCGGACCGAGTAGCGGACCTGGTAGGTAGGATGGCATGCAGACGAACCAGCCCGCTTTTCACAAACACCAGCCATGACCCCCGCCGCGTTCCGCAAAATGGCTCTCGCGCTGGAAGGCGTGATCGAAGCTTCCCATATGGGGCATCCCGACTTCCGCGTTGCGGGCAGAATTTTCGCGACGCTCGGGGCACCTGACGAAACCTGCGGGATGGTGCGTCTGGAACCCGAACAGCAGAGGGTTTTCCTCACTTCGGAACCCGACATTTTCTTTCCGGCCCGCGGTCAGTGGGGCAAGTCCGGCTGCACCCATGTCCGGCTCAAGCCCGCGCGCGTCGCTCTGGTCCGTCCGGCCATGAACCTGGCCCACGCGATGGCGCAGGAACTCGCCGCCAACGCCAAACGCCGGCTCGACGGCCCAAAGGCTTGCCCTGACAACGATGGCAAGACCGGCGACCGTTCCCGCAAGAACCGGAAGCGAACCAGGTGATCATTCGCGGCACCCAGTCCTGAATGAAGCTGGACATCGCTGAAAGGGGCAATGGGAAACCGCGCGGACACTCAGGTCCCCACAAACTGTCAGGCAATTCCTGGAGATTCCCCATGCAACCAGATACGGCGAAATACAACAGTGCCCTTTCAACCGCCGACCAGGCGATTTGCGATCTGCTGGCCGCGGAGATCGACCGGAAACTGCCGGAGGCTGAAAACCGGATCTGGCACGCGCATCCGGTCTGGTTTCTCGACGGCAACCCCGTCGTCGGTTACAGCAAACTGAAAAACTGTATCCGGCTGCTGTTCTGGAGTGGCCAGTCGTTTGACGAGCCGGGGCTGGCGAACGAAGGCTCCATCAAGGCCGCCGAAGCCCGCTTCACGGCCGTCGACCAGGTGAAAGTCCGCAACCTCCGCCGCTGGCTCGGCAAGTGCCGTGAGATCCAGTGGGACTACAAGAACATCGTGAAACGCAAAGGCCGCCTCGAACGGCTAAAGTAGGGTGCGTGAAACGCACCACTTCCGAATGACTTTGCCAAGCTTCAACAGTCGCGCTCTCGCTGGCCTCATGCAACCACTCTCGAATGCATGGCTCAACCAGCCTTGACGATTTCGGTCGTGGTGCGCTGGCCGGCCATGGATGTACTGGTGCCGTCGGATGGCCCTAAGTACCATTGAATCCGTTCAGGCGTCCGGATCGATTCACAGGCGAGGAAGGCCATGGCCAGGAAAAGACGAACTCATCCGCAATCGAAGAATCGATTTCAGCGGTTTCCCACTTTCGGCTATGTGATTCTTGAAGGTCGTCTGGCACCTGGTTCATTGCTCGATCCGGGCCTGGCACCAGTTGGAAACGTGCAACAGGATCTGGACAGCGGAGCACCGCAGGTTGCAGGCGATAGCCGATCACGCCCAGAGTCGCTGGCGCTGGGAGTGAAAGCCTCCGGCCCGGAGCTCCTGGACCAGTCACTGGTTGACATTTGGGGCGATCGGGAGACCGTCCTCGATCTTTCTGCCGATGTGACCACCGGCCTGCAGCATTCCCTGAGAGGATTGCGGACGGACTTGAGCATTGGAGGAACTGCCGGGAATGGCCTTGAAGATCTTTCGCCTCTGGCTGGGTCGGAATTCAAGGCACTGGCCGGAGCTGAATCAGGCCGAAATGCGGGCGGCCGATGGTCTCGTCCTGCTTCTGGGCCGGTGCGCCAATCGTTCAAGGCGGGATTCGTCGCCGTTGGGTCTCCCATTCTTCCCGGAGCCGGCCAGGGCAGCGTCGGGTCAGGTCTGCAGATGAACGTGGGAGCATCGACTGGGCACCTCGCCGCAGCCGGTACTCCTGCCAGCGCTTCGGACGGAGCATGGGTCTCTGCCTTGAACGCGTCAAGGGACGCGTCCAGCGGACTTTCAGCGGAAACCCCGCCAGCGGGCAGCGAGAGTCAACATCGATTGCCGGCGGAACTTCTTGGCCGCCGCAACGACCAAGTGCCGGGACAACCGCGGTTGCCCTACGCCATCAGTAACCCTGTTCAGCTGAGGGGGCCGACGACTGGCGTGGTTCGATCACCCGCTGAATATGACCCCATGCGCGGCGTGCTCTACTCGTACGCATCCTTCTCCTCGGTCGTGACTGACATGGTCAAGGAGCTGACGGAAGACCCGACCACCGACGACATCGCCTATGTGGTGGTGACCAGCGAGTCGCAGCGCACCTCGGCGACCAATTCCTTCATCAACGCCGGCGCCAACCTGTCCCGCGTGCAGTTTTTCATCCAGCCGATGGACTCAGTCTGGATCCGCGACTACGGCCCGCATTTCGTGACGGTGGATAACGCCCTCGCGATTGTCGACAGCCATTACTATCCTACACGTCCACTGGACAACTTTATTCCGACATTGACCGGCGACAACAATTTCCGGGTGCCGACCTATGATATGGGGCTCTATTTTTCAGGCGGCAATTTTCAGCCTGGACCCAACCGCAGCGGGTTTGTGACGGCGCTGGTGAACTCGCACAATCCGGCCGCTGACGGTTTCGATGCAGGCCTGATTTCGGAACTCCACCAGCAGTACCTTGGAATCGACACCCTGCACGTGCTGCCACAATTGCCTTCGTCGGTCGATGCCACCGGGCACATCGACATGTGGATGTACCTGGTCGACGCGGATACGGTGGTCATCTCGGAGTTCCTGCCCGGCTCCAACAGCACGGCCATCGAGGTCACCAATAATGCCGTTGGCTACATGCAGAACCTGGGATTCGAGGTGTTCCGGACTCCCGCCTGGAATTCGGGTGGGACGCACTTCACCTATGCCAATGCCTTCCGCGTGAACAACCGGCTCTTTGTTCCCGTGTACGGCACCGCGTACAAGCCGGGAGGGAATTCGGCTTACAACAGCCGGGACGATCAGGCCATGCAGGCCTGGCAAGCCGCGGCTGGTCCTGGTGTGGAGGTGATTCCCATCCAGAGTTCAGGGGTGATCCCCTCTGCGGGAGCCATTCACTGCATCGTCATGCAGGTACCCCGGTACACCGGTGCTTCGCCGGCCCTCGACCTGCTCTCGCCGGCGGGTGGGGAAATCCTCACGCCGTCCGTGCCGTTCCGGATCGAATGGTCAGCCATGGCCAACAACAATGCCGATCCGGTCAGGATTGAAATCACCGTCTCCTACAACCTGGGCGCGAGTTTCACGCGAATCGCATCAACCGCCGATACGGGCAGTTACCTTTGGACACCAGGGCCGCAGGTGTCCTGTGAACCAACCGTTGTCATTCGCTTGACCGCAATATCGGCCAGCGGAACCAGGACCCGGGTTCAAAGCAATCCGTTCTCCATCACGTCAGGCGATCGCGTCACGCATGATTTCTCCAGCGGCTCCGGCGTGGACAGGTTTGCCTACGGCAGCCAGACCGGCACCTGGTCCAACGTCAATGGAAACCCGTTGCCCGTCAGTTCCCAGCTGACCTCTGCCAACTATGCCCGTCTGGCGACTTCCAATGCCGTGGGCGGCAACGATGCGGACACGAACCGGTACATTGCGCCAGTGCCGAGCCCCAGCAGCAACGAGTCCACGCATGTCTTTACCTGGCAGCTGGGCTCGCCGACCAGCGAAATGGATCAGCTCGATGTGCTGTGGGAAGGCTACGGCGACTACTCAACGCAGGTCGAGCTGTATGTCTGGGATCACGTGGCCCAGAACTGGGGCGATGGAAACGGACTGACCGGCGTAAACCGGTACATGGACAGCTGGGCGGGCAATCTGGATGGGTCTCTGACGGGTTCCATCCGTTCGGATTTCTCGCGGTACGTCGATGAAAGCGGCCTCGTCCGGTTCATGGTCTATACCGACCGTCCCGGCGCAGTCGGAAGTGCGGGACAGGGAATCGAGACCTTCCACGACTATATGTCGGTTACCCTGAAAGAAACCGGCAACTGCATTGCCTGAGAAATCGCGGCACTCCGGTTTTCTGTCCCTCTGCCGGAGCAGGCACAACATGAGTCTTGTTGGGACATGTCGCCGGTTGCACTCTTGTGGGTTGACATGGCCCGTCCGGTGGCCTGAAAATAAGGGCAGGCATAGACGGACAGCACTACGGTTCCCGAGTTCTGGAGGAGTTGACCGATGACCTTCCCTAAAAACCTCCGGGTGAATCTGGACAAGCCAGGCCTTTGGTGTGGTCCCAGGGTTGCTGGAAAAGTCGTGGCCTGCTTCACCGCGTTCGTGGTTGCTGCGTTCACCTTGCCACTGCCGGTTGCGATGGGGCAGTCGGAGTCAGCCGCCGAGCCCGTGATCGAACTCACGCTGGCCTACTACGGCAGCCATCGGCAGGGAGCTGGCGGCATCAACTGTATTGACCAGCTCAAGGTGTTCTGGGCCAACGACCCGAATGGAGTCATCGTGGTTACTCCGGACGGCCTCGGGCTGCCGGGGGCGAGGCGAAAAGATGCCCTTCGGCTGCGTTACACGCTGGACGGCAGGAAGGTCTTCACCCGCACAGGCAAGACAGGTGAAGTGTATATGAAACACGGAACATCCTTCCCCTTGCGGGACGCCATCCTCAACCACGCCAGGGCAATTGGCGAAATGCCGCCTTTGGACCAACCTGCCGACAGCAGCGACAAGACCGCCGAGAGCGCCGCGAGCAGTGATGTGGCTGAATCGACCGGGGCTGGACAGCCTGAAGTAACCCCGGAAGCCCCGCCGGAAACCATTGACACCGGGGCTGTGCCTGTCATTGACGGTTCGATCGTGGACGGAAGCAACGGAATTGCCCGCCCGGAATATGCCGACAAGGAAAAAGAGATTGTTGCGAACCTGGCCACGATTCAGGCGCTGATGGTCCAGGAGAACGGCGATGGCCAGGTGTTGGGTGTGGCCGTGGATGTGATTGCCCAGCGGGAAGATCAACGCCACCACGTGTCGGCTTTTTTTGTTGGTCGTCAGGAAATCTCCGAAGAAATGCGCGTTTCACTGGATGAGGCGATTCGGGCCGTCCAGCTCCGCTATCCGAAATGGGGCGACGGCGGCATTCAGATCAGCTTTGGCGACAAGTATTCACCCATGGGAGGAGGCTCTGCCGGAGCCGCCTATGCCGTCCTGATGTTGTCCATGCTGGAGGGTTTTTCGATCGACCATGATTTTGCCGCGACCGGCGATATCCTGGTCAACTGGAAAGTGGTGGCAGTGGGGGCGGTCGTACCCAAAATCCTCGGCGCAATTGCCGACCAGAAAAAAGTGGTCGCGATTCCAGCTGAGAATGTGGACGCGATCAATGACCTTGTGATCCAGTCCGCCGTAGAGAACGCGTGGAAAGTGCAGCTCTTCACGGTGCCCGACCTTCAATCCATGATCGAGCTTGCCCGCGTCGACCGCCCGGAAAAGATCACGGCGGCGATCGAACAGTTCACCGCGCTCCAGGCTACATTGGCCGAAACGGGCGAATCGGGACTTGCCCAGTCCGAAGTCCAGGCGGCACTGCAGGCGGTGCTGGACCTGGCACCCAACCATGAGTCAGCCCGGATCCTGCTGGAAATCGCGCAAGGTCGGAACAGCGGCGCATTGTCCCGCAATGCGACCCTCTATGAACTGTCGAGGCTGATGGCCCCGCTTGAGGACATGGTCTGGTCGGTAACAGATCCCGATTACGAGAAAATCACGCGCGACCGGATGAAAACAATGGTTCAGGGTTCGGCGCGACTGCTCAAGATCTGCAACGAGGACATCAAGCCGGTCGTCCAGAAGGCCGACCGCTATTTCAAGGCGATTGACAAACTGGTCGCCAATCCCGGTGCACGAACGGCCGAGAATGTGAGAAAAGCCAAAGTGGAAATGGAGGAAGAGTTTCGCAAAATGTCGATCAACCGCGAACTGATGGAAAAACTCATCCGGGGATGAGTCAAGGAAGTCAAAAAATTCCCCAGACTACGGCACGGTGACGATGGAGACGGTGGCGGAGACTTCGCCGGTGCGCTGGTTGCCGACTACGCCCTGGCAGCGGTACTCGCGCGTTTCCGGCTGGCCAGCTACGAGCGGCGGGGTGGTGTCGATAAAGGTGGCCAGCTGCGAGACGCCAATCTGCGCCCACGTTCCGCCCGCGCGGCGCATCTCGATCGTTGCTAACGAGCAACCGGCAATCGTTCCTTGCTTGCGCTGCGGGCTGGTATTGGACAGGCGTCAATCAAAAAGCTGGCCTTGCGGCTGCGCTGGAGGTTCATCGCCAATGTGGCGAAAGCCGGATGACGTTGCAATCCTCCCCCGTGCTGTCCGCAGGATCAGGCCGATGCGGAGGAGGAAGGGTTCGACTTCGTCTTCGAGCGTGTCCGAGGAAGTGTTCATGGTGGCGGCGATGGTTTCGATGCCGGTCGGGCCGCCGCCGCAGACGCGGATCAGGGTTTCCAGATAACGCCGGTCCTGGCGGTCGAGGCCGAGCGTGTCGATCTGGGCCATCAGGAGTGCGGCCTGAGCGACGGCAAGGCTGACGTGGCCGTTGGCCCGGGTCTGGGCGAAGTCGCGGACCCAGCGGAGCCGGTTGTTGGCGATTCGCGGCGTGCTGCGGCTGCGGTGGGCGATCTCCACGGCCGCGTCGTCGTCGATCCCGACGGCCAGTTTCTTCGCGTTCCGCCGGATGATCTCGGTGATCTCGTCGAGCGAATAGAAGTCGAGGTGCTCGCGAATCTGGAAGCGGTCGCGGAGCGGGCCGGTGAGCATGCCGGCCCGGGTGGTGGCGCCGATCATGGTGAAGGGTTTTAATCGGAAGTTGTGGGTCCGTGCGTTGATCCCTTCGCCGAGGATCAGGTCGATCCGAAAATCTTCCATCGCCGTGTAGAGGTACTCTTCGACCGCTTTGGGGATGCGGTGGATCTCGTCGATGAAGAGGACCTGGTGGCTTTGCAGGTTGGTCAGGTTCGGGATCAGGTCCTTGGGGGCCTTGAGCGACGGGCCGCTGAGGAAGTCGATGTGGACGCCGAGTTCCTTGGGGATGCAGTGGGCGAAGGTGGTTTTGCCCAGTCCCGGGGGGCCGTCGAGCAGGATGTGCCCCAGCGGCTCGGCGCGGTTCTTGGCGGCGTCGATGGCGATCCGCAGCCGCTCGATGACTTCCCGCTGGCCGACCATCTGGCTGATCTGGCCCGGACGCAGGCTGAGGTCGTCTTCCACAGCGGGCGGTTCGTTGGCGAGCAGTTTTTCGCGGGCCATGCGGGGGGCGGGTTTGCGGGGAGAATCCAGTCAGGAGGACAAAGCGGGAGCTTCGTCCCCACGGCCGGATACTTGCGCGGACCGTTTGCGGCGATCATGATAACAGTTTTCGCCAACCGCTTTGCCGGCGGAGCGAGTGGCGTGAACCGTTCCTGACTGATTGCATCCTGCCGAACATGGGCCGACGCCGCGCCAACCAGCCGCAACTTCCCGAGTGGCTGGCCGCGTGCGCCCAGCCCGTGATTCTGCGGGACGAAGCCGGCTTGATTCTCACGCTCAATGCGGCCGCCGCCAGCTGGCTCGGCGTCGAAGTCAAAGATGCGCTGGGCCGGACTTCGCATCCGGGCAACTCCGGTTCCGCCGAACCGCTCGACCGGCGACTGGCCGGGTTGGCGATTGAGGTTGGATCGGGCAACGCGGAAAGCACGCTGGTCTACTCGCTCGATGACGCCGGTCAGCCTGTCGTCGTGTCGGCCCAGACGCTGGTCGTGCCCGCCGGCGACGGACAGGAAGCCTGGCTGCTGACGATCGTCGGCCACGACGCTGGCAAGGGAACGGAGCGCCGTGTTGCCGAAGCGGCGATGGCCACCGCCCGGGTGGAACTTGCCCGGCAACGAGCCCAGACCGCCCGCGCGGCTCAGGTCTTTTCGCTGCTCGGAAGCAGCCCCGTCGCCGAACGGCTGCGGGCCCAAGTCCACGCCGCCAGCACGGCTGACTCGCATGTGATGGTCGCCGGACCGGCGGGGGGCGAACAGGAGCTGCTCGCGCGGCGGATTCATGCCTTGCGGTACGTCAAATCGGGCAAGTCGCCACCGCTGACGCCGGTCCAGTGCCGGGCCGCCGATCAAGCTTTCATCCAGGATGTCATCCGTCACGCGCTGGCCGAGCGAAGCCAGTTCGACCCGCCAGTGGTTTGCCTGTTGCTGGTAGATGTCGAGCGGCTCGATTCAGGCTCGCAGACGGAACTGGCCGGGTTCCTCCGCATCAGCCCGGCGTTGATCCGGCTGTTTGCGACCCGGACCGTCGCGCGACGCGGCGCCGTCAACGACGAAGAGTCGCCCGCCCCGTTCGATACGTTTCTCGAAGCCCAGCTCTCAGCCCAGACCATCGTGCTGCCACAGCTGGCGCAACGTCGCATGGACCTGGCCGGGATGATGGCGGCGGTCACCGACTCGGCCAGCCGGCAAAAGGGGCACGGTCCAGTCACGCTTTCGCCGGTCGCGATTGAAACGCTCACCGAGTACAGCTGGCCGGGCGAGGTGGCCGAGCTTTCCTCCGCCCTGGCCCAGATGCTGTCCAAGCCGTCGGGCAAGACGCTGGAGGTCGGTGACCTGCCCGAGGCGATCCGGCTGGGGATCGCGGCCCAGCGCGGCAGCCGCTTGCCGGCCGAGCAGGTCGATCTGGAGAAGCTGCTGGAGACCGTTGAACGGGAAGTCATGGAGCGGGCCTTGGCCCTGTGCCGCAACAACCGCAGCGAAGCGGCCCGGCATCTTGGCTTGAGCCGTGCCAAACTCCTCCGCCGCTGTGCTCACCTCGGGATCGTCCTGCCGGGTGAAGCCATCGACTTCGAGCCGGTCGAATTCGACGAGGTGCAGGAATGAATGGAGACACTGCAGCTGGAGGCGGTCGGGTTGTCTTCACCCGTCCCCATTTCCAGCGGATCATCGTGCTCGATCCTGCGGGCCGGTGGCTGGGGCTGCTCCGGTCCATGCTTGCGGGAAGAGGAAGCGCCACTGGACGTCAAAATACGTCCACGAGCCAATCCGCGAACCGCGAAGAGAAGGGGTCAGACCCCAAATCGCTCCGAAGACTGCGCGATTTGGCGTCAGACCCCGGCGGTTCCCGGATTGGCTCCAAGGCGCTACAGGCTCACGACAACCCGGCCCGTTTTGTTGTCCCGGCCCTTGACCTTGCCGACGCGGCAGCGATGGCGGGCCGGCTTGAGCGGTCGCTTGTCCTTGTCGATGTGCCGCCTGCGCGGCTGATCCAGATTTGTGCCTCCGTCGCAACCATGAACTTGCCACGCTCGGTGATGCTGGTGGCCAGCTCGAACGATGCCGATCCGCGGGCGACGTTGCTGTTTCTGGAGTCGGGTTTCGCCGCGATCATCGGTTCAGTCGCCGAAGCCGACCGATTGCTCCGGTTGGCAGCCGCACACTTTTCGGGACAATTGCCGGTACCGCGGCCTTGGCCCGCACCGGTCCTCCGGCAACTTCCCTGGCCGCGTCATGCCTCGGACGTCAACTGGGCCGCCGTTCTGCCATAAAACCTGTCCGGGAACCGGCAAACACCCGCCTATACGGGCAAAGCCAGATACCAGCCCGCAGCGCAAGCAAGGAGCGTTTGTCGGATAGGCTCTTCTCCTGAATATCGTCCGACCCAGCCACCTGAATTCGCCATGCAAGCCCTCGTTCGTGCCTCGCTCGAAGCCATCCGCGATCCGGAAACCGGCCGGCCGCTCTCGAAGACTGGCCAGCTGCGAACGGTCGCAGTCACCGCTGGCAAGGTCGCGATTGAGGCCGAGCTTGGGACCTTCGCGGCGCCGCTAAAACGGGACTTTGAAAGTGAACTGGTCGATGCTGCCCGCAATGTCTCCGGCGTCGATGATGCTTCGGCGAATGTCCACCTGGTCGAACGCAAAGTCTTGCCGCTGGGCAAGATCAGCCTGACTGCCAAGGCTGTGATCGCGGTCGGCAGCGGCAAAGGGGGCGTGGGGAAAAGCACCGTCGCGCTGGCCCTCGCGCTCGCGCTCAAGCGGGCGGGCTGCCGGGTCGGCCTGCTCGATGCCGACGTCTATGGCCCGAGCCTTCCCCAGATGACGGGCGTTCGCGGCCAGGTCGGCAAGTCCGAAGACGGCAGCAAGATCGCGCCGCACCACCTCGACGGCATGCCGCTGATGTCGATCGGCTTTATGGTCCCGCCCGACCAGGCCGTGATCTGGCGCGGCCCAATGTTGCATTCGGCCGTGACGACGTTCCTGCGCGATGTCGACTGGGGTCCGCTCGACTGGCTGATCATCGACTTGCCGCCGGGCACGGGCGACATTGTGTTGTCCCTGTCCCAGCAGTTGCCCGTCACGGGGGCGGTGGTTGTTTGCACGCCGCAGGAAGTCGCATTGATCGACGCCGTGAAGGCCGTCGGCATGTTCCGCCAGGTGAAAATTCCGCTCGTCGGCCTGGTCGAGAACATGAGCGGGTTCATCTGCCCCGACTGCAACAAGCGATACGACATTTTTGGCAAAGGCGGTGCCCGTCAGTATGCGGAAGACGCGGGCATCCCGTTCCTCGGCGAGATCCCGATCAACATCAGCCTTCGGCAGCGCGGCGACAGCGGCTCGCCCATGGAAAACTTTAGCGACCCGCTCGTCGCGCCCCATCTCGAACGAATCGCCTGGAACCTGTCCCGCCACCTCGCCAATGAAGCCGCCTCCCGGCCGCTCAATGTCTCATTGCCAGTGCTGGGATGAGGGAAGAAGGATGAGGCGAAAGGTGTGTCAAAATAGGGGAAACAGGATCTGAGATTTCAAATTTGAGATTTGAGATTTCAGTTTCGATGGATCAGAAATAACGTTTTTGGCAATCTTCCTGTCCGGCCTGTCCATCCTGTCATGCTCTCCTTTCTTCACGAAGGCCACGGGCAACCCGGTCACGGGCACACGCTGGACCACTACCTCTCCGAACCTGTTCACCTGGTCGCTATCGTCGTGATGATCGCGGTGCTCGCCGCCCTCCGGTTCTGGTTCGGCCGCAAGTTTCTTGCCGCCCCCCGCCGCGACCGGAACCCGCGATGACACTCGGCCCTGAAACAGACGCGGTCGCCTTCATCGAATGCCTGCGCCGCGAGTCTGGCGCGAATCATCCGGATGAAGTCTGGCAAGCCGTCCTGTCAGCTGCGAAGACCCTTTCGCTATCACCCGAACACTGGCGCGCCTTGTGGGTCGAATCGCAAAAAGTCAAGGGAGTGCTGACCGATACTCCCGCGGCGATGTGGTTCCCCGATGAGGACGCCCTCGAAAGCTCACAGCTCGCCGCCTGGATGCGCAAACGCGGCGACCTGGATTTCGCAGCCTTCCGCGCCTGGTCGCTTGCACATCGCGACCAGTTTTGGACCGCTGCCGCCAGCCGGCTCGGAATCGTTTTCGACAAACCTGCCACGACCACGTTAATCGACGAATTCCGCGGCACCCGCGCGCAGTGGTTTCCCGGTGCCAGGCTCAACATTGCGCGCAGCTGTTTCCTCGCACCGGACGACTCGATCGCGATTGTGTCCCAACGGCCTGGGAACACCCTCCGCCATTGGACCGTCAGCGCGCTGCGCGACGAGGTCAACCAGATTGTCGGCGCGATCCGGGCGGCCGGATTCGAGGCCGGCGACGCGCTGGGTGTCGTCCTGCCGCTCACGCCGACGACCGTCGCGCTCTATCTCGGCATCCTCGCCGCCGGTTGCCGCGTCGTCTCGATCGCCGACAGTTTCGCCCCGCCCGAAATTGGCAGCCGCCTGCGAATCGCCAGCGCGCGGGCCGTCTTCACCTGTGATGTCCAGGTGCGCGGTGGCAAAACGCTTCCGCTGGGTCAGCGCGTCCAGCAAGCTACCGACCTTCCCGCCATTGTGATTGCCGACGCGCCGGGGTCTGACGCCAATTCGCGCAGTCTTCGGAGCGAATTGGGGTCTGACCCCCTCCCTCCCACCTTTCCCTCTCTGGCGATCGACTTGCGGCCCAACGACCGGAGCTGGAGCGATTTTCTCGCGGCCGGCAGTTTCGACTCCGCTTGGCATTCCGCTGAATCGACCGAGATCATCAACGTTCTGTTTTCGTCCGGCACGACGGGCGACCCGAAAGCCATCCCGTGGACGCATTTGACGCCGCTCAAGTGCGCCGTCGACGGTCTGGTCCATCAGGACATCCGGCCGGGTCATGTTTGCTGCTGGCCGACCAGCCTCGGCTGGATGATGGGCCCGTGGCTGATCTTCGCGACCCTGATCAATCGCGGCACGATCGCGCTATTCGAAGACGCCCCCATGGGTGCCGGCTTTGGCCAGTTCGTCGAGGACGCCCAGGTCAATATGCTCGGCGTGGTCCCGACGATCGTCCGGGCGTGGCGCGAAAGTCGCGCGATGGAAGGCTTCGACTGGTCGCGGATTCACTGTTTCAGCTCGACCGGCGAAAGCTCGCGGGCCGACGACATGTTCTACCTGGCGAGTCTCGCCGGGATGCGACCTGTCATCGAGTACTGTGGCGGCACCGAGATCGGTGGTGGCTACATCTCGTCCACGCTGCTCCTGCCCAACGTCCCCGCCGCTTTCTCGATCCCTGCCGCCGGCATCGATTTCGTGATCCTTGACGAAGCCGGCCAGCCGACAGACCAGGGCGAACTCTTCATCATTCCGCCCTGCGTCGGCCTCTCAACCAGCCTCCTCAACCGGGACCACTTCGCCACCTACTACGCCGACACCCCACCCTGCCCACCCGGCGGCACAGCCAGCGGAGCAGCCCAAAACAAAAAATCTCCCCCTCGCCCCGTCTTCGGGGAGAGGGGGCCGGGGGGTGAGGGGCCGGCGGCCGGAAGCGAACCCGCACTCAACCTCGCCGAAAGCGCTCCTCGATATGATTCCCCGTTCGCGCTCCCCATCTTGCGCCGCCACGGCGACCACTTCCGCCGCCTGCCTGGCAACTATTTCTGCGCCGGCGGCCGGGTTGACGACACGATGAACCTCGGCGGCATCAAAACCAGTTCGGCCGAACTCGAACGGGTCCTCAACCAGGTCCCCGGAGTCCACGAAACAGCCGCCGTCGCCTGGTCCGGTTCCGGCGGCCCGGAGGAGTTACACGTTTTCTTCGTCCCTGTCCGTGGGATGGGCTTCCAGCCTGTCGTTCCGGGTGGAGCAGGTTTGCAACGTGCCACCGTTTCAGAAACCGCCGCCCTTCTCGCCGCCATGAATGCCCGCCTCAAATCCGACCTCAACCCGCTCTTCAAAGTCCGCGCCATCCACCCCGTCGACCACCTCCCCCGCACCGCCAGCAACAAGGTCATGCGCCGCCTGCTCCGCGACAAGCTCAAGTCCGTTTCCTGAACGGCTGAACCGATGGCCGAGATTGACGTCGCATGGCAATCCTGGGAAGTGCGGCGGAACAAAAAAACCCCGGATTCGTTTCGAATCCGGGGCCTGATCTGAAATCACCGCCGACGATGGTTGATCACAGCCAGCCGAACCGGTTGCCGAGCAGTTGCCAGGCACCCTGGAGCAGGTACCACAACTGGTGATGAAGCGGATCGGAAACGACGTGGTTGTTGGCCTCGTTGGCCTCAACCACCACGTTGGTGGCGTCGAGCGAGCCGATCAGCCGCTTGCCGTAGGCGTTCTGTCCCTGGACGATTGCGGTGAACTTCAGCACGTGGCTTTCGCCTGGCTTGAGGGCTTTGAAGCGGCGCTCGCTATGGATCAGCGTGTCATCGGCCGAGATCTGGTCGTCATTCGACAGCCAGATTTCGACTACCGAGTCAGCCGCCGGCTCGCCACCCGGGTTGAACACGACCAGCTCCCCGCGAACCCGCGAATCAAACCTGTCCTGGCGGCGTCGCAAGTCGAACGACGCGGATTGCCAGACGCCGGAGAATCCCGGGCCGCCTGGGCCGAGCCGCGGGCTGTAGGGCAGTCCACCGCCAAAAGCGTCGCCCGCTTCAACTCCCCCGGCGATGCCCGTCGAGCCTTGCGTCCAGTATTGGTTCGAATTCAGTACGGAAATGCCCAGCCCGGCACCGCGGAAGACATGCACGGCACCCGAACCGCTGGCTTCGCCCGGCACGCCGATCACGAGTTCGTCCCGGCCATCGTTGTTGAAGTCGCCCGCGAAAGCGGTTCGGCCGAACTGGTCGTTGGCTTCGGCGATGTCGCTTATGCCGAAAGTGGTTACTCCTACGGTCGCAAAGGAGTCTTCATGGAATTCGGTGCTACCGATGCCGTCGAGACCGGTGGCCTTGCCGTACAGGAGGTTCACCGCGCCGCAATTGTTCAGCGTGCCGATGTTCTCGCCGGGGACGCCGACGGCCAAATCCTGAAAACCGTCGCCGTTGTAGTCGCCGGCCGCCAAGGCTCCGCCAAATTCGTCGCCGGACTGCGAGACGTTGGGAACCGAGGCGGATTGCTGGCTGATCGTAACGGGCGAGACCAGCGGCTGGAGCAGGCTCAGACTGCCGCGAAAGACCTTGACGACGCCCGCCTGGGTGGTCGAGCCGACCGATTCAAACGGCGAACCGATCGCCAGGTCGATGAACAGGTCGCCGTTGAAGTCGCCCGATGCGAGGGCTGTTCCGAAGCGGATGTTGTTGACGGCGGGGCCATTGTGTCGCTGCGTCGGGAGCGGCAGCGAGACCGGGAGGAAACCTTCCTCGGTGCCCATGTAGATGTTCACCGAACCGCTGTTGGAAACTCCCGAGACCACGATGTCGCCGGGAATGCCGATCGCCAGGTCATCGCGCCCGTCGTGATTGAAATCGCCGGCCGCGAGGCTCGCCCCGAAGTTTTCGTTGATCGACAGGAACGCGAGGTTGTTTTGAAGCACCTGGTCGTTCAGCTCGTCGCCGGTGATCGCGACGGAGTCGAGTCCGCGGCCGGTGCCGAAGAGCACATTGACGCAGCCACCGTTGACAAAACGCGAGTTGGGAAGGACGTCAAACACGAAGGAATCCTCAAGCGGCACGCCGACCGCAAGGTCATCGAAACCATCCCCGTTGAAGTCGCCCGACGCGAGGGCTGAGCCGAAGGCGTCGAGGTCCTGCTTGAAGCCTTTCATGCCCCGCGTGCCCTGCGACCAAAGCTGGTCGTTGAAGCCGCGCAGGCCATCGGAATTGCCATACAACACGTTGACCGCACCGCAGTCGGTGTCCAGCCCCTCGTCTTCGCCCGGCACGCCGATGGCGAGGTCGGCGAAACCGTCGCCGTTGAAGTCACCGGCCGCGAGGGCCGAGCCGAAGTGATCGTTGGTGTCGGGACTATCCTTGACCGCGGTTCCATCCTGGCTCCAGAACTGGCTGCCAGTGGCCGTCGTGCCGCTGGTTGAGCCGTAGAGGACGTGAACTGCTCCGGCCGCGTTCTTGTTGCCGACTTTCTCGTTGGGAACACCGATCGCGAGGTCCTCCCGGCCATCGCCGTTAAAGTCAGCCCGCGCCGTTTGGGCGTGGAGAGCGGGTTGAAACAGGGGAATGCCAATCGTGGCCACAGCCACGAATGCCGTCAGAAAAATTGTCTTGTGTCGCATGGGAAATACCTCCGCAGGGCGATTTTGGCCGAACTTGTGGCGTCCCGTAACTTGCCGCTGCATGGACCGGACATGCCACTCCTGCCCCCTTACGCGATCTTTCCAGTCCGAATGCTCCAGGCTTTTTTCAAGAATCGCCGATTGTTCTCTTAAGGCTGGCATCGCCCGCAACCGCGGACAAAAATCTGGCTCCCCCTCTCCTCCCGTGGCCCGGAAAGAACCGGGCCACGAGAGGCGAGGGGGAGGCAATTTCTTCGCGTTGGCGTTCGTTTCCTGAATGCAGGACGGATAAAAAACCTGACGAATCCCGAACCAAAGGAGACTCGCCAAAATCGCGCATCTGACAACCAGAGGCTCTACGCCTTGTCCGGGACTGCGCCCGGAAAAAGAGGCTGCGTCCTGATGGACGCGGAAATGTCCCCCGCCCATGTCGGCTGGCGGCTTGGGCTCAAAGCTTCAAAGAGGCCGCTGCGCGGCAGTCGCCCAATGAGACTCGCGATTCCCAACAGCGACAATTCATTGTCGATGTTGATTCCCCAAGGGCTTATTCCCGCCCTCCCGCCAGAAACCGCGCAAAGGAAGCGACAATCGCATCGCGTGAATCCTGAAACGCCACCCAGTCCGGGTAGTCGGCCGTGGCCCGGTCGAGGATTCCCACAGCCTCGCTCTGCAACTTGGCGGCTTCCACGCGATTACCCCGCAACACTTCCACTCGGGCCGCAAAGGCGATGAACACGCCGAGAAACCGCCGGTTGTCGATGATGTCGGGCGTCGCAGCGGCGAGCTTCCGCCAGACTGTTACCGCTTCGGCAATTTGTTCCTTCGCGCGATCAAGTCGGTTGGATTCGATCTCAAGGTTCGCAAGGCCCCAAAGCCCCGACGCGATGTGTTTTTGAAACATCGGCCGGTCCGGGAATTCGGCCGTTAGCTTGCGGGCGATCGCTATCGACCGTTCGTACATTTGTCGCGCCTTGACCTTTTCGCCATCCAGCGCCTCGAGCTTCGCGACCTCGGCCAACGATGCCGCCAGCGCGTCCTGATAATCGGGGTTCATCGGATGGCGGACTGCCAACTGCTCGATGATCGGCAACGACTCGCGAATGAAAGGTGCTTCGTCGCCTGCCTCCCAGGATTTCCAGTTGTTCTGTGGAGTTGCCTTCAGCGTGTGGAACAAACCAAAACTTGCCTCTTCGTCATGGGGATACTTGGCAACCAGCTGTCGATAGCGGCGCGCGGACTCAGCCAGATTCGCATTGGTGCCGTCGAGGTCCTGCTGATAGTGGCAAACCATTCCCAGCCGGTAGTAGTTCCGCGCCAAGTGCCGTTCGATCTGTTCTTCACCCGGATTCTTGCCACGCAACTCCAGCAGATTCCTGATCGTCGACTCCAGCTGTTTTTGGCGGAAAGCAAGCGCGTTGGGCACGGTTTGCAGCATCTCGCGTGCATTGCTCGCCTGCTCTTCCAAAAGGGCCAGCGCCCGGTCCAGGTCGTCGTCGATTCGCCGGCGGTTTTGCTCCGAGTTCTGCCAAAGCCATCCGAAGACAATCGAACCGGCGAGCAGCAGCATTGAAATGGCCACCGTCAATCCGGCCACCACCGGCTCGCGCAATGCCCAGCGCCACAGCCGTTGTCTTCGTCCCACCGGCCGGGCGATCACAGGTTGGCCGGCGAGAAACCGCTCCACGTCCTCGACCACGGCGGCCATGGACGGATACCGGCGAACCGGGTTCTTTTCGAGACACTTCAGGCAGACCGATTCCAGGTCGCGCGGCACGCCTGGCCGGAGCCGCCGAACCATCGTCGGCTCGCGATTCCGCAAGTCGTCCATGCAAACGGCCCAGTTCTCCGTCCGGGTCGGCGGGGTTCCGGTCAGCAAACGGTAAAGCGTCGCTCCCCAGCCGTAAACATCGACCGCGGGCGTCGCGGCGACGCTGGACGACAACACCTGTTCCGGTGCGAGAAAGCCGATCGACCCCATCGTCGCGCCACTCTGAGTGGCCGACTTGTCGGGATCCGCCTCCAGCCACTTGGCCAAACCAAAATCGGTTACGACCGGCATCCCGTCGGCCGTCACAAGCACGTTCCCCGGCTTCAGATCGCGATGGAGGATATTTCGCTCGTGGGCATGTGCGACTCCCCGCGCCACCTCCAGCATCACGCGCGCAATTTCGCGCGGCGCGGTCTTTCCCGATTCAACCCAGGAATCAATCCTGACCCCATCGACCAGCGGCATCACCAGATACGGCAGTCCTTCGCTGGTCACTCCCGCGTCAATGATCGAGATCAGATTCGGATGCTGCACCGCCCCCATCGCCTGAGCCTCGGTTTCCCATCGCCGTCCATCCAGCCCCACCGGCTGGTTCAGCAACTTGACCGCGACTCTCCGTTCAACTGGTGCCCCCTGGACTGCTTCGTAAACCACCCCTCCCCCGCCGCCGCCAATCCGCCTGCCGAGCGTAAACGCCCCAATCTTCTTTCCCGCCCAGTCGCCCGCCTCCTTTCCTGAAACCGTCTCCCCCGGCTCCAGCGTGGTTTCTTGGCCGGCCACCAGGTTTGCTTTTTCTGACGCAGCCGGCTCGTGGGCACCGGCATTCGCATTCCGATCGGACAGATCTGACCACAGAGTGGTCAGCGACAGTCGCGGATCACTCCGTGGTCCGACGCCTTCGTTGCCAGCGCTGGGCATAGTACGAATCGCACCATCCACCCCGCCCTCCCCGCAGTCCAGAAACCCTTCTTCCGCCGCCCTCCGCTGCCAGGCATCAAGGCCCAGCTCACAGCAGTTTTCTGCCTTTTCCGGCCCCACCCTACCCGCGACACCGGCCCCATCTGTCCCGGCAGGGCTACATGCCTGGTCCCGGTCACCCTGGTCGCCTGTCGTTTCTGAGTCTGCTGCCGTCATCGCTCGTGACTTTTCAGGCTGAACAGGAACACTTCGGGCAGGACAGTCAGTACTTCCAAACTCAAACCCGTCCCACACACCTTCTGTTTCTCCCCCTCTCCCCGTTTCCCGCTGCCTTGAGCGGGGAACGGGGAGAGGGGGCCGGGGGGGTGAGGGGCGACCGCGCAATGTGGGACAGGCTTTCGCCCTGACGTGACCGAATGATTGCTTACTTTGCCGGGACTCTCCTCCGGAACCCCATACCAGCCGGATTCTGAACCGTCTCCCGCACTCCCGCAATCAACTCCCACACCAATTAATCCGCCAACTCTGACCAGATCGCCGACCAAAACAAAACGGATTCACGGTTTGGTCACTGGTTTTCCCGTGGCTCCCCCAAAGCTCTCAGGCTGCCCACCAGAAATACCCTGAAATCTGTTCCATCCTGCCAAGGGATTCCCGCCGGCTTGCCGGATCAACCAACGTCAGAACTGGCCAACTCCGCCGCGCAACCGCTGCCTTGCAGCCTTAACGCGGCTCATGTCGGGAGCCGGCCATTCTCCGATGTCGACTGCCCCGCAACACAATTCAGGACCCGCCATCATGATTCAGTCACCCCGCACCGGAACGACCCGTTCCTGTCCAGTCAGAGAGCATTGCGAATCGTCGCCAACAAACGCATCTATGCGCACGATCAATCTGCCCAGGATCCAGAAATTCCCAATCCTGTCGGCACTGGCTGGCTTGGTGGTCGCTTTGGCATCGGTCGACGCCTCCGCCCAGACCACTGCTACCTGGATCGGCCCGGCCACCGGCAACTGGTCCAACCCCGCCAACTGGGACATTGGAGTCGTCCCGATCAACAATGGCCCAAACACTTACAACGTGATCGTCCCCGCCGGTCGGACCATCGAGTTCGACATTGGGGCCAATAGCACGATTTCAGGCCTGAACCTCCAAGACACTGGCAAAATCAACATCGCCGGCGGCCATTCGCTCCATGTCTCCGGCTTCACGCTTGTCGCCGGTATCGTCACCGCCAACGGAGTCGGAAGCAATTTCACGGCGACATCGGCTTTAACCGTGTTCCAACCCAGTCCCGAGTTGCACGCATCAAATGGCGCAGTGCTTTCCATTGCCGCCAATAGTTATGTCAATAACCGTTGGTATGGCCGGACATTTATTTCCAGTTTGGGCAGTGGATCGCAGCTGAACTTAAGCGATTTAACATCATTCGACTCGAACGGTGACATCAATAACGACTCTCATGTTCACACCGTCGAAGCCGGACAGGGAGGGGTGATTGATCTATCAGGTACGCAGTCGATCGACGGAGCACAAGGCAACGATACATTGAGGTTCTGGATTCACACTGGTGGCGACATTAATCTGCAAAACCTGACTGCGATTACAAAAACGAACGCTCAGGTTGGTGCACGAACGCTCTTCGACTTGGAAAGGGCCAGCTATGAACTTTCCAGTTTACAGGATGCAGTAGGCGTGGAGTTCAAGGTTCGGTCGGGCAACGAGGTGCTCCTGCCGAGCCTCACCGGCATGCGAGATAGCAATCTTGATTTGGTGGCAGGTGCGACCTTTGACGCACCTTCGCTCACTGACATTCGCGGTTCGAGTATACGCGTAGCCGGGAGCGCAAATCTATTGGCACCTTCCTTCATTGAATGTAACGATGCCGAACTCCATGCCCATTCAGGTGGCCAGATTACTGTCGCCGCCAATAGTTATGTCAATAACCGTTGGTATGGCCGGACATTTATTTCCAGTTTGGGCAGTGGATCGCAGCT
>JANOFL010000140.1:0-2985 GCA_031405895.1 Planctomycetota bacterium | reverse complement strand
GCACTGCTGCCGGTCTTCCCGGCAGCAGTGCGTGGGGAGGGGCCGGGGGAGGGGGCCGCGGCTGGAATGAGAGCGGCATTTGTTTCACAATACGGCTCGACTCACCGCCCGCCGCGATTCATGCAAGGTCAAAAAATGGGCGGGCAAGCGCCGGTTATCGGATAGGCCCTGGCTTTCCACGATCTTTGGATCAGCCACCATGAAACGCAAGAAGAAAACGGAACCCATTCATCCCGGCGAAATTCTGCGCGAAGAGTACCTTTTGCCGTTGGGGCTCAGCCAGTACCGGCTGGCGAAAAGCATTTCCGTTCCGCCGCGCAGGATAAGCGATATTGTCCGTGGACTCCGCTCGATCACGGCCGACACCGCGCTGCGCCTCGGCCGATTTTTTGGAACCAGCGAGCAGTTTTGGCTCAACCTGCAGATGCGGTTTGATGTCGAATCCGAAAAAGACCGGCTCGACCGCGAGGTCAAGGTCCTGGCCACGCTGCGCTGACTTTTCGGAAGGCCGGATTCAGGTGCCTTCCGTGGTCCCCCCGCCGCTGACCATGTCCCGGAAGGCGATCTGCCAGGCAGTGATCACGCCGAGCACGAAGAACACGATGTCGATCACGCCGAGGTTGCCTGTGAAGGCGGCCATGGTGGCTTCACGGCGAAGGTCGGCGAGGTTGCGGTCAAACCCGTCGCGCTTTGCTTTCGCATAGCCATCCCGCCCGGCCTGATCCATGGAGTCCCAGCGTTTTTTGGCTTCCGCCCAGACATCCGCCGGGTAGTCAGCCTGCGCTTCGCCTGAAAAGTCCTCGCCGACAGCCGGCTGGCCCGCGAGCGCCCGCGCTTCGAGAACTTCATCGGCCATGAAACTGATCGTGTACTCTTCGCTCCATTCCGCTGGACGGTCCTGGATCATTTCGTCGATGTCCTTGTTGACCATCCATTGCGCCGCGAGATACTTTCCGCCGGCAATCGAAGCGACGGTCAACAACACGGCCAATACCGCCGCCGCCGCGCCGCCACCGCGGGTTGCCCAGGCGACAGCGAAACCAACCAGTCCACCGATACCCCACGCGAGGTATCCGATTTCAATCCGGGCCGCATAAACAATGGCGGCCCAAGCCAGCGCGCCAATGATCGCCGCGATCAATCCGGCAATCGCACCCTTGGCAAGATTCATGAAAAACTCCCGGGACTGCACGGAACAGTTGCAAAAAAAGAATCCAGACTGGGCAGTTGAACGGCCAGTCCCGATTGCGTCAATCGAAGAAATCCGGTCGCCACAACGCCCACTGAATGGAGCCCCGATCAGTCAGATCCGACCAATCCGGCCGATCTGGCCGATCTGGCCGACGCCGTGGTGCAACGGCCCCCGCCGTCCTGCTCCCCTGTCCCGCGGGATGAGCCGTCAGGTAAAAATGGTCCAGTGCGGCAATGGGTTTCGGGAGCGGTCTCCCACCGTGTCGCCATCCCTCCAGATCCAGCGGCGGACTGCGTGCCAGGCTTGTGCGTGATCGGGTTGCAGTGGGGCGACGAGGCCAAGGGCAAACTCGTTGACCTGCTGACCGTCAACCAGGAAATTGTCGTCCGCTATCAGGGCGGGGCCAACGCCGGACATACCGTCGTCGTCGGCGAACAGGTCTACAAGCTGCACCACATCCCCAGCGGGATCATCCATCCCGGCGTGCTGAACCTCGTCGCACCCGGCGTTGTGATTCATCCCGCGACCATCCTCCGCGAAATCGATTCGCTCGAGTCGCGCGGCATTTCGCTGGCCGGCCGGCTGCTGCTCAGCGACCGGGCTCACATCGTCATGCCCTGGCACATGATCGAAGACCAGCTGCTGAACGCCGCCACGGCCGGTGACGACAACATCGGCACAACGCTGCGCGGGATCGGACCCTGTTATCGCGACAAGGTCGGCCGGAGCTTTGCGGTCCGGCTGGGCGACCTTTTGCGACCGGACTTGCCGGAGCGGCTCCAGCGGCTGGCGGCGGCCAAACTGCCGATGCTGCGGAGCATGCCGGGCGGCGCTGCCGTGGCGCTCGACGCAAACGAGCTGGTGGCCGAGTTTGAAGGGCACGCCGCGCGGCTGCGCCCGTTTGTCGGCGACACAACCGCCGTGTTGCTCGACGCCGTGGAGGCCGGCAGGCGGATTCTGTTCGAGGGAGCCCAAGGCTCGTTGCTGGACATTGACCACGGTACCTTTCCATTTGTCACCAGCAGCAACTCCAGTGGCGTCGGCATTTCGGCCGGATCGGGCGTCGCCGCCCGCTGGCTGGACCATGTTGTCGGTGTGGCCAAGGCCTATTCCACGCGCGTCGGCGGCGGACCGTTTCCCACCGAGCTGCTGGACGAAACCGGCAACAACATCCGGAGCGCGGGCAAGGAGTTTGGGACCACGACCGGGCGGCCCAGACGCTGTGGCTGGTTCGACGCCGTCGCGGTGCGTTACACCCGGCGGCTGGGCGGGATTCACTCGATCGCCCTGATGATGCTCGATGTCTTGAGCATCCTGCCCGAAATCCGGATCTGCACGGCGTATGAGATTGATGGGCAACTTTCCAACGGCTTCCCCTCCGACACCGAACTGCTCCGGACGGCCAGGCCGGTCTACGAGACCCTGCCGGGCTGGCAGGTTGATATTTCCGGCCTGCGCAAGTGGGACGAATTGCCGTCCGCCGCGCAGGCCTATGTCCGGCGAATCGAGGAGCTGGTGGGGTGCGAGGTGAAGTGGATCTCGGTCGGGCCGGAACGGAACCAGACGATTGTGATGGGGTGAACAAGACGATTGTGATGGGATGACCAGGCGGTGCAGCGGACAGCCGAGGTGGTGCCTGGGGGTTGGGGCCGGGGGCAAGGCATCGACGAACACAGATTTGAGATTTGAGATTTGAGATTTGAGATTTGAGATTTGAGATTTGAGATTTGAGATTTGAGATTTGAGATTTGAGATTTGAGATTTGAGATTTGAGATTTGAGATTTGAGATTTG
>JANOFL010000138.1:0-3557 GCA_031405895.1 Planctomycetota bacterium | reverse complement strand
CCCTTTTGGGCGGCGGGTTTTTTTTTTTTGCCCCGCCTATAAAATCATTAGGTTTGGGGCGCGCGGCCCCGCGGCGGCGCCACCGCTCGCCTGGTTCCCCGATCCTGACCGTACTGAGCCAGTTTTCGCTCCGCCTGGAGTTGCCATGAACCGTTGCCTGTACCTCGCCGCGGTCTGCCTCTTCGCCTGTTTCGCCGGGCCGATTCAAGCTGCCCAGCTGCCATCCGATGGGCACCAGCTGATCGAATCCAACCAGCCGCCAGGCGTCGCGGCCTTTTTTGCACTGCTCGGCAATCCGCAATGGACAAGCACCATCCAGCCGGTCCGCATCCGGGTTCCAGAACAGGCCACAGTCTCGTACTGGAACGGTGGCGCGTTCGTACCAGCAAGTCATCCGGCGCCGGTGCTGGGTCTGTCGATCGGACCCGTTGCCCGCGTCCAGGTTTCGCTGGTCCGGCCCGACCGGACACTCGAAATCTATCCGACCATTGAGCTGGTCAACCGGCTCACGCCTCCGCCCGGACTGGAAAACCGGTTTCCGGTTGAAGTTGTCCTAACAGTCGACGACCTGGTTCAGGCCGGGGACGGACGGCTGGTCACGCGGGTGATTTACCTCGAAAACCCGGAGACCGCCCTGCCCTACCGGCAGACGGCCGACAACCAGGCGTTCATCGACCTGAGCGAGCGGGAAGACCCCTTGCTGTCGGCCACGCGGCTCGGCCGTCCGATGGCGATCGTGCGGCTCGGCTCGCGCGTGCCATCCCCCGATGAACTCGATGGCTCATTCGTGTTCGGCGGCGCTCCAATCCAGGAGTTCCCGCAACAGTTCTTTGACCCGGCCGGTTTCCCCGCCGGCTCATTGATCCCGAACGAAGCTGTTGGCAGTGGTGTTCAGCGGACGGCGTGGAACCAGGAACCGCTCGCACAACCGATGCCAGCCGCTGTTGATGGCGGCTTCTACCCGCGCGATGCCCAACTGCAACAAGGTCCGCTCAGCTATCCCGATTCCATCTGCTGTCCGCCACCCGTCGCCCCCGCGCCTTGCGATCCTTGTGGCTTGCCCGCACCCGGCATGGCCGGCTGTGGCGATTTCCGCTTCTCGGTTCCGCCGCCCAAGGACGAGTTCGTCTGCGATGGCGACGACCGGAACTTCGAAGTCCTCGTCGATCAGAACTGGAACGTCTACGGACTGGACACTGAGGACACGGTCGGCCACTTCGACACGCTCGACGGCCGGCGACTGGTCGTGCCCAGCAACCGGGTCTGCATCTACTCGCCGCGGTTCGCCGCGGTCCGCAAGATCGACAGCCTGGGCTTTGAAGTCCGTACCGACCGGACCTTCCAGTTCCGCGAACGCGACCAGCTGCAACTGGCTGCGGGAAAAGATTTCTCGTCGACGACTTTGCACCAGTTGATGCCCGGCCAGAACATCGGGGCTGACCGGGCGAGCGGCTTGCGGGACCGGACCCGCGGCGTGCTGTCCGATCAGGTCGTGCTGCTCAAAGGCCTGCGCGGCGGGCTGCTGGCCTATCAGGACCTCCAGTTCGTCCGCTTTGGCAAGTTCAAAGCCAGCGAATCGAGCCGCCTTCAGCTCGGCATGCAGTCGGCCAGTGTCTGGGAGATCAACGATGGCCTGCAGGTCATCGGTGAACGGCTGCAGCCCGTGATCGTGAACGATCCGCTGCAGGTCCAGGAGCTGGTCACGGTCAAGGTCGGCGATGGCGAGAGCCTGTTACGGGTTTGCAAGCTCGCCTCCAAGATCGCGGCCGAACCGGGCGAAGAAGTTGACTTCACGATCCGCTTCGACAACATCGGCCAGTCGCTGATCGGCAACGTCACGATCATCGACAGCCTGACCCCGCGGCTCGAATACGTGGACGGCTCGGCCGAATGCTCGCTGGAGGGCAACTTCCGCTCGGAGCGGAACGAAGGCGAATCGCTGGTCCTCCGCTGGGAGATCACCGAACCGGTCAAACCGGGCGAAGGCGGCATCATCCGCTTCCGTTGCCGCCTGCGCTAATGCATCGTAGAGCAATTGTCCCAATTGCTCCCTGCCCCGTCCCGCGCCCGTCAATGTACGGCCGACTGCCGAATGTAGAGCAGTTGTCACCAACTGCTCGTCCGCGCTCCATTCTTCCGGGCAGCAACTGCCCTTTTGCCCGGCCCGCTCCCTGCCTGGGAGCACCGCCAATCCCCCTTGGAGTTGCCGCCAACAGAATTCCACCGGCCCTGCCCCGCTGGTTGCCGGCTACCAGACGGATAAAATTTATCCATCGTACGACCGTCGTTAAAGTCCACCTGCGGGCATTATCAACAGATCAATGGTTGCGAATAAAGAGTTCGGCAACAAGGAACCCCTCGATGATCAATCCACTTGGCCTACTGCAAGTCATGACCCGTGTGTTTCTGTTTCTTTGCCTTCTCGACGCCCCGCTGTTCGCTCAGTCATCCTATCCACCCAACTTCAAGGACGCCCGCGTCGAGACTTACCGAAATGTCGACTCCACGGAACTCAAGCTGTGGATCTTTGGGGAATCGGATCCCGAGGTGCCAAAGCCCGCGATTGTGTTCTTCCACGGTGGCGGTTGGAATGCAGGAACACCGAAGCAATTCCAGGCTCATGCACGGTATTTTGCAAAGCGTGGCATGATCGCCATTCTCGCTGAGTATCGCGTGAAATCCCGGCACGGTGTTTTAGCGGTGGAATGCGTGACAGACGCCAAGGCGGCCATCGCCTGGGTCAGGGAAAATGCCCAGCGTCTCGGCATTGATCCGGACAAGATTGCAGCCTCGGGAGGCTCCGCCGGTGGTCACCTCGCAGCCTGCACTGGCACAATCACTGGTCTTGGCAGCGACGAACGACCGAACGCCATGATCCTTTTCAACGCCGCCACCACACTCGCTCCGATCGGGGATTGGAGATTTGAAGATCCCAAAATGGAACCGGGCATAGACCGATTGGGAGTAGAGGGGCACGTTATCTCTCCAGCGCATCACATTGGCCCACACACTCCACCGACCCTGCTCCTTCATGGGACAATAGACGAGACAGTTCCCTATGACAGTGTCGTGGCTTTTGATATGGAGATGAAGAAGGCAGATCGCCCATGCAAGCTTATTGGCTACGAAGGCGCAGATCACGCCTTCTTCAACAGACCGAAGTATCTAGAAGAAACAATAGCTGAAGCCGATGCTTTCCTCGTCGATCTCGGCTGGATTGAATAGTGAAGTACCTTAACTAACTGGACAGCGCCACTTTTCCGGCTACTAGCGTAAGCATGTATTTGCGGGCCAACGAGCTAAGACGGAACAGGTGTTTGCAAAGCCAAACCGGGTCGATTTCGCCGTAACTTGTTTGATTCCAGAGGTTTGTGGCCGATCCCGTCGCCAAAAGTGACGCTGCCAAGCTAACGAGCCGAATCGGGTAGCCGGGCGGGTTTCCCCGCCCAGCCCCCACACCACCTGACATGCGGGTCCGCATCAGGCGGTTCGACGGAGTGGAGCAAGTTTGGCCCAGAGGGATTTCAGCGAAGGAAGTCCTTGGGCCTGCAACCAGG
>JANOFL010000044.1:0-27321 GCA_031405895.1 Planctomycetota bacterium | reverse complement strand
GGCCCAAGGCCCCGCAGCCGGCGCATCAGGCCCTGCAACTCCTCCCGGGCCTCGGGCAGGCGCTTGCCGTCCACCTGCACGCGGATCTCGCAGTCCTCGCCCACCCGGTAATAGCGGCGGTAGGTGGTCAGGGGCATGGCGACCAGTCAACTGCGCGCGGGGTGGCATTTACAGCGAGGCGGCGCTGGTCGAAGGTCTCAAGTCGGGCGTGATTGGCGGCGTGGCCCTCGACGTGTTTGCCCAGGAGCCTTGCACCGACAGCCCGTTGTTTTCGATGCCTGGCGTCATCGTCACCCCGCACCTGGGAGCCAGCACCGAGGAAGCCCAGCGGCAAGTGGCCACAGAAGCGGTCGAATTGCTGCTCGGATTCCTGCTTCGCGGCGAAATTCGCAGCGCAGTCAATGCCGCGGCGATCGATGTTGCGACTTTGCGCCGGTTGCGTGGCTATCTCGACCTCAGCCACCGTCTGGGGATGCTGCTCGCTCAATGGCACGGCGGGCCGGTCGAACAGTGCAGCCTGCGCTTCGAGGGTGAAATCGCGGGCGAAGACACGCGGCTGTTGGCCAACGCTTTTTGTACCGGCTTGCTGCGGCGGGTTTCGGATGGCGTCAACTTCATCAACGCCGAGCTGCTGGCCAGCGAGCGGGGGATCGAAATCAGCCGGGAATCGGCTCCCGACCACGGTGCTTTCAGCAGCCTGGTCTCGGCCACGATCCGCGGCGGTGGCAGCCAGTTCAGCGCGGCGGGCACGCTGTTTGGCAAAAGCATGCCCCGGCTGGTGCGGCTACACCAGTTTCAGCTGGAGGCGTTTCTGGACGGACACCTGCTGCTGTTTTCCCACGAAGACGTTCCTGGCATCGTGGGCTTTGTCGGTCACGAGCTGGCGGCGCACCAGGTCAACATCGGCCAGATGGCGGTGGGAAGAAGCTGGAGTTCACCCGGCGGCCATTCGATCGGGGTCTTGAACCTCGACTCGCCCGCGCCTGCCGAAGCTCTTGACCGGATTCGCTCCCATCCGCGGATCAGCCAGGTCAGCCAGATCAGTCTGCCCAAGCCGGGCGCGGGACTGGAACTGCCGGGTTAGGCGCCTGATCGTGAGCCAACGGCGCTAGCTGCGGTTATTCACGCAATTCCTGAAATGCCACGGACACCGTGATTGCCGTTCGACGTCCGGACCGGAAGAACCCGCGGCTAGCGCCGTCGGCTCAGAGGTTGCAGCGGACCCGCTGCTGGCGCCGTTGGTTTAGCGGATCGTGCCGGGCTGGATCAGGGGCGTCGTGCCGGGCAGCGGGTTCTGGATGTTGCCCGCGAGGCGAGCCTGAATTTCGTTGATTCGCGAGGCGACATCGAGTTGCCGGTTGTCCAGCTGATAGCTGCGGCCGTAGTTGTCGAGCGCCATGGCCCACTGGCCCTGTCGTTCGCGAACGTGACCCATCGCCTTGAGCACGCGCGCGTTGTTGGGCTCGATCCGGATCGCGTCAGCGAGGTAGTCGCCGGCCCGCGTCACGTCGCCGAACTCCTGGTGCAGCCGGGCAAGCTCAACCAGCGGATCGGAAAGTTCCGGGTGCCGGTTCCGCCAGGTTTGCAGCAGATCGAAGGCAAACCGCTCGCGACCCGTCTCGACCAGCAAGGCAGCCAGTGCCCGGTGGGCTGACGGGTGCCGGTCGTTGATCGAGATCGCCTGACGGAAAAGCGTTTCGGCCTGGTCGATCCAGGGCCGGTGATTGGCCTGTTTGCCCAGCGCGTAATAGGTCGCGCCGAGGTTGTACCAGGCGTCCGGGTTGCGGTTGTCGCGCGTGAGGGCGGTCTGAAACTCGTTGATCGCCTGCGAGGTCTGCCCCGACTCAAAGAGCTGTTTGCCGGCGACATTGTGCCGGCGTGCGGCCAATGCGCAGCCGTTCAAGAGTGTCAGTACGAGGGAACACCAGGCAAACTGGCGGAGGAGGGTCAAGCGGCGGTCCATCGCTGGGGGCTCCCTGCCGCCAGCATCAACGGCCATGTCACCTTGATGGTGGCCGTCGCTGGCGGGCCGGAAAAATAGCGATCCGGGCGGCTGGCCGCAAGGCAACCGGGCCGGTTATCGGTCGATTCGGTCGCGAACTTGAGACGGATTAACAGCCCGTGCTGGCGGCGAGAGTGCTGGCAGGCGGTTGCGAAGGGGTTTGTCGACGCGAGGGTGCATTTTGCAAATTGCAGGAATCACCGTGGGAACTGGCCGGGCTACGGTGTATTCCGCCAACGTCGCTGACTTCTCCGAAGTCAGCGCTTCTGCTCCCTGATTGTGCGGATGGCTGGAGTTGAGGTTTCGACCGTGGCTGTTGCGGGTGCATTCTGAAGGTTGTGGAAGTCATTGAGGTCCGCGTGCGGCTGACTTCGGAGAAGTCAGCGACACTGAAGTGCAACGCCGGGGCCAGGCTGCTGTGGGCTGGTATTGGGCGTGCGAGGACGTGAGATTAGCGCCCGAGTTCCAGCTGGATCCCGAAACCCTGAAATCCCAGGAATCCGAGCGTCGGGGCACCGGCTTCGGCCCAGAGTTGCCCTTCATACAGTCCGCGGAGGGAGACGTACCGCCCGTCGGCGAATTCGGCCCGCCATTCCAGGCCGGTCCCCAGTTCGCCGATCCCCACAACTTCATCGGCGTCGGGCAAGCGCAATTGGGGCACGACACCTGGCACGGGTGACTGGTCGTTGATCACGGTCCGCTCCAGAGTCTTGGAACCAAACAACAATGCCCCGCCACCGGTCGCAATCGCGGCCAGCCGGGTCTGCCCCAGGCGTTTTCGCAAGTCGAACGCGAAGGTCGGTCCCACGCCTTCAAATTCGCGGGTCCAGGTCAGCCGGTTGAAAAAGTTCGGAATCGGCGTGGTCACGAGGGCGTCGAAGCCCTGTTCCAGCCGCGCATAACGCAAGCCCGCTCCGCCCTGAACGAAGGTTCCGCCGAGGTCCATTCCAAACGTGCCCAGCAGGTTGACCGTCGTCGTTTCCAGGTAGTCGTTGACGGTCATCTGCGAGCCGGGAATGGCCGCAAAGATGTTGGCGGGAAACATGGTGTTTACCACATGGGCACCCCAAACCTGTGTCCCATCCGTGTTCAAGACCCGCTGCGGGCTCTGGTCGTCGTAGTTCCAGTAATTGCAGCGTACACCGACACCCTGGGAGTTCTCGAGTCCAAACCAGACACGCGGTGAAAAGTCGTAGTCGTAGCTGAACGGTTCGAGCGTCATCAAGCCGTTGGCCGTATCGACCCGCGAGACCTGGAAGGACTCCTTGAAATGGGGCTTGGCGAACAGCGCCGTCGCACCGGCGACAAAGCCAATGTTTGGACCGCCGCAACCGGTGCACGTGTCGGGCAGACCTGCATCGTAACCCGCGGATGAGTCCATCTTGGCCGCGCCTGAAGACTCAAGTCCTGCCAGCTGATATTCCAGCCGGCTGACCGTCGACTCCAGCGCCGCCACGCGGACGTTTGGGTCGACCATCGGAGGTGCCGGCGATCCTGGCTGCCAGCCCGTGTAAGCGGCGGCCAGCGGGGGCGTTGGCTGGGCGGACAAGAAGCCAGGACCAGCAAGGATTGACCAGCAGAAAATGACCGCGCAGGCAGTAGCCGCGATTCGCATGAGATGCCCCCCTTTTGCGCGGCCAGGTAAAAGGCCGCCTGGAAAGGCCTATCGACCGGGCGGACTTTGCGGGTCAAGCAAATCCCGCCGGTCAGGGCAAAGAATCGGGCAAAACAGCGAGGGACCCGGCTCTCGGGCAAGCGTCAGAAGAAGGCGTACTCACGGTAACCCGACGCGTCAGCGAGATAGGAACGCGGAACTCCTTGCTCACGCGGCGGGTTACGGCAGGCCTTTTACTGCCGCCTGCCTCAGGCCAGCTCGGACATGCCAACATCGGCAACCATGTCCACAACCACCGGGGCCGGGCGGCAAGCTTGATTGCAGCCACCCGCTACCCGGCGATAGCCGAGGCTGGCGACGACTTCGAGGATTTCGCTGCAGGTCGGAAACATCCGGCCGCTGCTGCGCTTGTAATCGTCCATTGCATGCATGAACTCGATTTCGTCGGCGGAGTAGTCCCGTTCGCAGGTCGTCGGATCAATCTGGCGGCGGCGAACGACTTTGCGGCGCTCGGAGCCCGTGGAAGCTGCCGGAACAGCGGGTTCCCGGCGCTCCTCGCTTTTTCGCTGGCCCATTTCGTTCAGGTTGCGGTCGAGCGGAAGCGGCTTGGGGGTCTTCTTGGCCATGGCTCGCTGTCAGTTGTCCCGGTTGTAAGGTCCACTGGCGGAATCGCACCAGGGGGGCCATCGCGGTTTCAGCCGGAGGGCGTGGAAAGATAAACCGGTTGGGGAAAATGTAAGCCGAATTCCCCGCCGTTTAGTTAAACAGGCCGATTGCCGGGTCAAACCCGGTGGGTTGAAACGGATGTGACAGCAAGTCCGGTTGGGCAAAAGGCACACGCGGTTGGCGACAGAACAGGCGTCGTTTCCGGGAAGCTCGTTGGGACCACTTTCTGGCCCCGAATTCAGGCAGGCGGCAGTTCAGGACACACCCATCGTAATCCGACGCGTAAGCGAGGCGGGCACGCGGAGTTCCTTGCTTACGCGGCGGGTTACGGGTAGAGGTTTTCCTGCCGCCTGCCTCAGTCGCAGACGCCAAATATCGGCCCGAATCTGTCAGGCGACTTGCAAGCCGGTTGGGCAGGCCCGCAGGCTGAAGTAAGGCAGCCATTTCGGAAGCGGCGGGAGCTGCGGCGGGGCGGGAATCGCCTGACGAATCCAGTCAATGGTCGTGGCAGCCGAACGGCGGATCGGAGGCACTCCTGGAAACTGGTCGGCGATCCAGATGCACGAAACGATCGACCGGGAAGCGGATCGTTGCGGAAACTGGTCCGGCGAATTTACATCGGTACCTGATCGGGATTCACCTGACATGTCAGGCCGCACCAGCTGTCCGGAGCCCGCGGCCAAAAGAAGGCCACCTGAAAAGCCGAGACCGCCGGGCGATTCCAGTTTGGGCCGCTGGCTGGTACTAAATCCGCGCGGCGCGTGGGCGGGGCGGTTGGGTGAGATGGCCGCCAGCGCGACCAACAGGACAACCGAAAAAGCCATCGCCTTGGGAACGATCGCGGTGCGAGACCAGCGACTCCCCCACGATTCGCGCTGCCGCAAACGGCTGTCGAGGGGACTGGACTGGTTGGCCAGCCGGGAGGCCGCGAGGTCCACCATTTCAGCGCGGGCCGCTGAGCAGAGCGTTGCCAGGGAATCATCCAGCCGGCTGAAATCCTCGAGCAACTCGCGACAAACAGCACAATCCACCAGGTGCGGATGGTCGCCACACAGATCGCGCGGCGGCAGCCTCAGGTCCATCGCCTGCTGAAGCTCCAGTTCAAACTGCCGGCATTCGTTCATCAGTTTCGCCATTCGGGTTGGCCGTGGTTCTTACCCGCCTGCCCAGGAGAAAGATTCAGACTCCAAGCGTCCCACGCTCCTTGAGTCGCTGAAGCAGTTCTTTTCGAGCCCGGTGCACCCAGGTCTTGACAGTGCCCAGCGGGACGGCCAGCTCGCCCGCGATGTCGGCGTATGGCATTTCATCGCGATAGAACATCTCAAAAGCGACCCGGCATTCGCGCCGGACATCTTTCAGTACCGAGTCGACTTCCTCGGCGAGGTGCACGGCACCCTGATCAAGATGGCTACGGTCGGCAACAGGTTCATCCAGACTGAGCATCGGCCGGCGGCGCGAGAGGACGGCCAGTCGCGTCCGGCAACGGTTTCCCGCAATCGCCATGATCCAGGGTTCAAACGAGCGTTCCTGGTCCCAGCGGTGGAGGTTGTTGGCGATCCGGACGAATGTCTCCTGGGTCGCGTCCTCCGCATCTTCGCGGTGCCGCAACATCCGCAAACAGAGGCCGAAAATCAGCCCCTGATACCGGCGCAGCAACTCGGCGAAGGCCGGCTGTCGCCCGCTCATGCATTCATTGACCAACGCCGCCAGCGGCAATTCGCTTACCGTCACAGGTTCTCCCCTCACCCCCAACCTGATTGTACCCACTTCGCCACCCCCCGGTTTCGAGGCACTTGCTGGTTGCCGATGGGCCTAAAAGCCTACGGTTTGCGGGCGGCGGTTGCGATCAGGCCAGGCTAACACGGACGATTTCCGGCTGGCAACCCGTTCTCCCGCCTACCCGTTCGGCAGGCAGGTCGCGATCTTGGGGCGGGCGGGCCGGAATTCGCCGAACTGGCAGGGCATGTCGCGCAAAGCCAAAACCGCCCAATCCCGACCGCAATAAGTATAGGAGTTAAAGGCGATTACTGCGTTCCCGAGAAACAGGTGGCAAGCCGCACCGCTGACTTCGGAGAAGTCAGCGACGCTTGCCAAACAGCGAAATGAATCCGGCTGGCCAAATCAACGGCGCTTGAAGAATTTTCTCAGCACATCGTCCGCCGCACCCTTGGAGGATTCATGCGGACTGCCCTTGCCGGGTGGCAACTTGCGGGGCTTTTTGCTGTCCGAGGCCGATTGTTCGCCCGATTCGTCCACCGAAGGCAACTTGCCGTTGGCCCGGTCGACTTCCTTCTGGCGGGCCTTGCGCTCGGCTTCGGCAAGGATCGCCCTGGTGTCCTCGAGGCTGAGCTGGGTCGTATCCTGCATCGAAATGCTGCCGGTGCTGTCGTCGGTCAGCCAGCCGGAAATGCTGTCCTCAATGCTGGAATCGGTTGAACTGCGAGTCGCGGTCGCTGTGCGGTGAATCGCGTCCGCAACGCCAGCCACCACCGGCCGCTTGTCGCTGGGCTGGGCCACATCGATCACGATTTCAAACTGCAGCCGGCCCACGCGCAGCAAGTCGCCGGCGCTGGCGACATAAGGGCCATGGATCTGGTTGCCGTTGACAAAAGTCCCGTTACGGCTGCCTTCGTCGGCAATGACCAGCTTCTTGTTGTCGATCTTGAGTGAGCAATGCCGCCGGCTGACCAGCTCGCTGGTCGGCTTGAGATGGGCTTCTTCGCCGCGACCGATTACGAACTCGGAACCGGCGATGCGGATTTCCTTGCCGTCGTTCTTGCCGCCGACTACCTTGAGCCTGACCTGCATGCGACTCTCTCCTCGTTCCCGGTTGGCAGCCTGCGACAGCCCGGACAATCCTTCGACTGGCCTCATCCCCTGCCCGGCCACAACCCAATCATTGTAAGCGACCGAATCCAGCGAAAGCAACGGTCAAGGTGGTTTGTTTTCCCATAAGCGGGGCAATACCGGCCCCCGGACGGCGACTGTGCCTGTGCGGCTGGCTTTGACGGCCCCGCAGGAAAAAGGCAGGACATTGCCTTCGTCAACTCTTAACCAGCGGCTGGCTCTACCGGTTGCCCGTCCAGGCTGGATGACCGAATCGTTTTTTCACCCAGTCGTTTTCGCGGGGAGCTTCCATGTCAGAACGCGTGACGGCCTCGGGCAGCTTCCCCAGCCGCCGCGCGATGCCTTCGACGAATGCAAGGCCCAGCTGCCGTTCGTCGATTGGCGTTGCGCACAGGTCGGCGACTCCCGGCAGTTCCGGTGCGTGAGACGACTGACGCAACAGGATGCTGCCGTGCTGAAGCAATGCGCGCCGGTCGCGGCGCTGGGCGCTGCCGCAAACCTTGAAGCCGTCCAGCACCAGGTCGCCTGGCGAACGCCGCTGAAAACAGAGAAAGGCCTTCGGCCCCGGCGCGACCTGGCTGGACCCGTCCTCACACCAGGCCGTGCACGCGGCCCCCCACTCGCCCAAACACTCGATGATTGCCTCGTGCACAAGGTCATAGAGTTCGCTGTGCCGGACCGACCAGCGGTCATTGAGCGGCACGACCAGGCTGTAAGTCAGTTCCCGGTCGTGAACGATCGCGCCACCACCCGTCGCCCGGCGCACGACGTCGAGGTCGAGGCTTGGCAGATGATCAGCCCGGGCTGACAACGGCTGAAAGTACCCGAGCGAAAGGGTCGCCGGCTGCCAGCGGTATAGCCGCAGGGTCGCCTGGCCGCTGGCCCCACATTCTTCCAGCAAGACCTGGTCGACCGCCATGTTGAACGGTCCGGGCAAAGGCGGATCGTCGATCAGCCGGAACGAATCCATCGCCCAACACCGGGTTCATTGACTGCCAGGTCAACGCCGTCAACACGGTCAATACTGTCAACACCGTCAACTTTGGCGCGAATCGCCAGCGCCACGCATCCCGGCCGCGGGTTTGCTCAACCCGCCGCGATCTGTTTCTGGTAGGCCGCATGATCCATCAGGCCCGCAGGCAAACCTCCGCCATCCAGTTTGACCCGGATGATCCAGGCGGCCCCAAATGGATCCGTCGAAAGCAGATCAAGCTGGTCGGGCAGGCCGGCGTTGATCTCAATGACTTCGCCACCGACCGGGCTGTAAAGGTTGCTGGTCGCCTTGACCGATTCGACTTCTCCAAACGGCCCGCCGGCCTTGACGCGGGCACCGACCTTGGGCAATTCCATAAAGACGAGGTCGGTCAGCTGCTCGACGGCGTGATCGGTGATCCCGACCGTCGCAATCCGGTCCGTGCCCCGCTGCTCGACGTGGACCCACTCGTGTGTTTCGGCGTAAAGGAGCTGTTCCGGGTTCAAGGCGGTTTCTCCAGTGTCTCGGGTGTGTCGACGAGGTAATGGTCCAGGTTGCCGCGATCAGCCGCGCGAATAAAACGGCAGCGGGCAGACTGTGGCAACTGTTCGCGTGCCGCGAATGTCGACTTCCAGCGCCGTGCCGTTTTCCGCATGCGCCGGGGCGACGTAGGCCATCGAAATCGACTGCTGGAGTGTCGGCGAAAACGTGCCGCTTGTCACTACCCCCGCAGGCTCGCCCCCGGCCAGCACGACACACTCTTCCCGCGCTGCGCGCCGGCCTTCGAGCTTCAGCCCGACGCGAACTGGAAGGCCGGGGTCTTTCATCGCCCGGCGGATCGCATCGGCACCGTTGAACTGCCGGTCTTTGAGGTTGATCGCGAACTTGAGGCCGGCTTGCGCCGCGTTGACCTGCTCCGTCAGCTCATGGCCGTAAAGTGGCATGGCCGCTTCAAGCCGCAGCGTGTCCCGCGCGCCAAGTCCCGCCGGCATTCCGCCAAGCCTGGACGCCGCTGCGTGAACGGCTTCGACCACTTGCCGGGCATCTTCGGCCGCGACGATCAGCTCGCAGCCATCTTCGCCCGTGTAGCCGGTTCGCGAGATCACAGCGGGCTTGCCTGATACCGTGCCCCAGCGCCCGGTATAGTACGCCAGCGCCGCCGGATCCTGATCGGCCAGTCCCGCCACTACCGCGCAAGCCTGCGGACCCTGAACTGCGATCATCGCGGTCCGAAGGGTCCGGTCATCGAGCTTCAAGCCGGTTCCGCTGGTTCGGGCCAGTATCCAGTCGTGGATCTTCTGCCGGTTGCCCGCGTTGACCACCATCATGTACTCTCCGCCCGAGCCGGCCCGCTCGAGGTGGTAGACCAGCACATCGTCGAGAATGCAGCCGTCTTCCCGGCACATCAGCGAGTAACGGATCTTGCCCGGCTCCAGGCCCGCCACCCGCCGCGTCACCAGGCCATCCAGCATCGTGTCGACGGCCGGCCCGGAAAACCAGAACCGGCCCATGTGCGAGACGTCAAAAATGCCCACGGCGGTCCGCGTCGCGTTGTGCTCGGCGATAATCGATGTGTATTGGACCGGCATCGACCAGCCCCCAAACCCGACCATCCGGCCGCCTTGATCAACATGCCATTGCCAGAGCGGAGTCTTGAGCAGAGTTTCTTCGGACATGGCGCGGGTCGCAGCGACAGGATCAGTTTCCGGGAGCCGCTATGATAATGCTCGATTGTCCTTGTCCAACGGGAGGACCGCCTGACCGGGGCTGAAACGATGCGACTCGCCTGTTTCCCCTCACTGCGTCATTTCGCGTTACCGATGTTCGTGGCTTTGCTGCCCAGCGCCGTCGCGGCAGCCCAAATCGGCGAAAGCGGGACAGAAGCTCCCACCGAACGCCCCGTCGAGGCCACCTCGTTGCTGGGCCAACCGCTGCTCCGCCCGGTTTTCGCAGCTGACCAGGCGGCCAAACTCCAGCGCGATCTCGAAGCAGCGGAGGCTGCCTTTGCTGCTGACCCGGCCAGCCCGGACAACCTGATCTGGGTCGGCCGCCGGCAGGCTTATTTGGGGCGTTACCGCGAAGCGATCGCAACCTTCACACGCGGAGTCGAGCATTTTCCGGACGATGCGCGTTTCCTTCGCCACCGCGGTCATCGATGGATCACGCTGCGAGAGTTTGACAAAGCGGGCGTTGACCTGGCCGCCGCCGCCAAACTCGTCGAAGGCCGCGAAGACGAAATCGAACCCGATGGCCAGCCCAACGCTGCCGGGATTCCGACCAGTACGCTCCACACCAATATCTGGTACCACCTCGGCCTGGCGGCCTTTTTGCGGGGCAAGTTCGACATAGCCGGTGAAATGTATGGCAGGTGTGCCCAGATCTGTAACAACAATGACATGCTTTACGCGAGCTATGCGTGGCGCTACCTCGCGCTGCGCCGTGCCGATTTCGGTGAAACGGCGGCCGGATTGCTAAAACACATCGACCCGCAAGTCCAGCTGCTTGAAAACGCTGACTACCGCGACTGCCTGCTGCTTTATCGCGGGGACCTCACCGCTGAAGCATTTCTGGCGGCGGCAGGAACAGCTGAAGACCGGCCATTGACCGATGCGACCCGCGGCTTTGCACTCGCCCAGTTTCTGTTGCTGCAAGGGAAAACGGACGAAGCCACCCGCCAGCTTGAAACCGTACACACCGGATCGCAGTGGGCCGCCTTTGGCTTCATCGCCGCCGAAGCCGAACTGGCGCGGCTTAAGCCCGCCCCGGCCGGACGGTAACCAACCGCGACTGTCTCCGATGCCGTTCTTTGCGCTGGATTGAAGCCTGAAGCGAGGCAACTAGCATGGCGGCATGGAACGGACGGTGATCCGGGCTGGTTGGCCCGCTCTCCGCCCGCGCCGCCTCCACGAGATATCCCCCGAAAATCAGCGGCCCGCACCGCTCCCGCCATCATGAAGCCACACCCTGGCCGCGCGTCACGCCAACGTCTCCCAGTTCGCCTCATCACCGGCAAAGCGCATCGTTCAGGTCCTCTTTACGACACCCTCGAGCCGCGCCTGCCCCTTGCGCAGGTCCAGATCATTGCGGCCGGTGTCACCGGGCAGGAAACCATCGAGCTGCAGGTCGCGGGACAAACCGTTCGCACCTGGACCAGCCTCGGCGGCAACGCTTACGCCGGCCAGTTCGTCTCGCTCAGCCACACCACGACGGGGGCGCTCACTGCCAGCCAGGTCCGGATCGCGTTCACCAATGATCTCTACGATCCTGGCAATGGCATCGACCGCAACGTCCGGATCGACGCGCTCGTGATTGACGGCGTCCGCTTCGAGACTGAATCGCCGGCCGTCTATTCAACCGGGACCTGGAAGCCGGCCGACGGCGTCACGCCTGGTTTTCGCGAAAGTGAATACCTTCATTCCAACGGCTGGTTTCAGTACGCGGCCGGCGGCGGTGGCGGCTCGCTGATCCGGATCGATGCTTCGGGCGACGAAGGTGGCGAAGCGATGGAGCTGCGGATCGACGGCGTGACGGTCGCCAGCTACACCGTCACGACCGCTTCGGCAAGCTACACCTGGCAGGCGACTGAAACGGTTGCCGCCAGCCGGATCCGGGTCGCCTTCACCAATGATGCCTACGATCCGGGCAACGGGATCGACCGCAATCTGAACGTCGACCGGATTGTGGTCGACGGGACGATACACGACACAACCGGACCGAACGTCTACTCGACAGGCACCTGGAAACCGGCCGACGGGATCGTTCCGGGCTTCCGCGAGTCGCGGACCCTGCACGCCAACGGCTGGTTTCAGTACGACTTTCCCCGTTCGTTCGGCACGATCGGTCTCCAGTCGAGCGTGATCAACGTCGCCGAAAACGCCGGATCGGCGTCGCTGACCATTGACCGTACCGGTGGCTCGGATGGAACCATCACGATCGACTATCGGACCGTCGCGCTGACGGCAACACCGGGCGCGGACTACAGCACCTCACAAGGCACCGTCACGCTGTTTCCGGGCGAAACGTCGCGGACCATCAACGTGCCCTTGCTTGACGACGCAGCGGTTGAAGTTGACGAGCAGTTCAGCTTCACGATCGACAATGTCCAGGGTGGCGCGACGCTTGGTGCCCCGCGAACGGCGACGGTCACGATCGAGGACAACGACGCGAACCGCGCCGCCGGCACCGGTTTGCTGGGCGAGTACTTTGATGCCGCCAGCTTCACCAGCCGCTTCATCAACCGCGTCGATCCCCAAGTCAATTTCAACTGGGGAACGGGAGCACCGGCCAGCGGCATGGGGGCCGACACGTTCTCAGTCCGCTGGACCGGGCGGATCGAGCCGCGCTTTACTGAGACGTATGAATTCAGGACCCGGACGGATGACGGTGTGCGACTGTGGGTCAACGGCCAGTTGCTGATCGACCGCTGGGTGGCCCAGGCGACGACCACCTGGAGCGGGACGATAATCCTCCAGGCCAACGTGTTCTACGACCTGAAGCTGGAGTATTTTGAAAACACCGGCTCTGCTTCGGCCGAGCTTTTCTGGACCAGCCCGCGGCAAGCGCTGGAGCTGATCCCGGCCAGCCAGCTCTACCCGGCCACCCCGCCGCCCGTCACGCCTGGCGACAACCTCCAGACCCAGGTGCTGTTCACAGGACTGAGCCAGCCGACGTCCATCGACTTTTCACCCGACGGCAGTAACCTTTTCATCGCTGAACAGCGCGGGATCATCCGCGTCGCCCGGAACGGCGTCCTGCAGGCCAGCCCGTTCCTCGACTTCCGCGACTGGGTCAATGGGACGCGCGACCGGGGCCTGCTCGACATCGCAGTCCATCCCGACTTTTTCAACCAGCCCTACGTCTACCTGAGCTACACCTACGATCCGCCCCAGGTCAACAGCCAGGCGTCCGGCACCCTTGCCGGACCGGACGGCAACGGCAACCGGGCGGGGCGGGTCACTCGCGTCACGGCCAATGCGGCGACCAACTACACGACCATCGTGCCCAACAGCGAAGTCGTCCTCGTCGGCAACAACAGCACGTGGACCAACTTCAATGGTTTCGTCAACAGCACCGTCAACTTCAGCGAACCGCCAGCCGGAATCCTGCCCGGCGGCGGCAACCTGCAGGACTTCATCGCCACCGACAGTGAATCACACACGGTCGGTTCGGTCGAGTTCGGCCCGGGCGGGATGCTCTACATTTCGATCGGCGACGGTACGTCCTACAACCAGGTCGATCCGCGAACTGCCCGCGTCCAGGATGTCGACAACCTTTCGGGAAAGATCCTCCGCGTCGATCCGCTGACCGGCCGCGGACTGTCGGGCAACCCCTTCTGGAGTGGCAACCCCGACCAGAACCGCTCGAAAGTCTGGCAGTACGGTCTCCGCAACCCTTTCCGGATCGCCCATCATCCTGTGACGGGGGCCTTGTACGTAGGCGATGTCGGCTGGACGCAGTGGGAAGAGCTCAACGCGTCGCCGGCCGGGGCCAATTTCGGCTGGCCGTGGTACGAAGGCGGCAACGGCACGAGCCTGCGCACAGGCGGGTACCAGAATCTGGCGGCGGCCCAAGCCTTTTACGCGAGTGGCCAGCCCGTTACGCCCGCCGTCTACGCACTGAACCACGCCGCGTCGGGCATCAATGCGATTATCATGGGCGACGTCTACTCAGGCAACGTCTTTCCCGCCCAGTACCGCGACAACGTGTTCTTCAACGACCTCGGCCAGGGGATCGTTCGCAATATCCGCTTCAACACCAATGGCACCATCGCCTCAGTCAATACCTTTGCGACCGGTCACCAATACGTGGTTCACATGGCTCAAGGTCCTGACGGGAATCTCTACTACGTCGACATCGACGATGGCCGGGTTGGACGCTGGACGTTTGTCGAAAATGGCTCGGGAGCGGCTGCGGGAGGCGTGGCCACCGGATCGCCGGCGACGGGAGGGGCTGCGGTGCCGGGCGGCGGAAGCGGCGTGGTGATCGCTGTCATCGATTCGGGGATCGACCCCAATCATCCCGCTCTCGCAGGACAGTTGTGGTCCAACGCCGGCGAAGTCCCAGGTGACGGGATCGACAACGAAGGCAATGGGCTGATCGACGACGTGAACGGTTTTGACTTTGTCAGCCGGTCCGGCCAGCTCTCCGATCCGCTGGGCCACGGCACGCTTGTCGCCAGCCTGATCGCCGGCCGCGCAACATCGGCCTGGAGCGGTCTGGCACCTGAAGCCCGCTTGATGCCGCTCCGCGTCCTCGATGAAACGGGCCATGGCAGCGCGATCGACATCGCAGCGGCGATTCGCTACGCCGTTGAGCAGGGGGCTAACATCATCGCCGTCCCGGCTTCGGTCGGCTCCGAAAGCCCGACCCTCCGCGCTGCTGTCGATTGGGCCGGTGAACGCGGCGTCCTGATCGTGGCAGCCGCCGGCAACGAAGCGGCCAGCGAGCCGGGCTACCTGGCACAGCTCAGTCGCGAGTTCAGTCATATCCTCTCGGTCGGTGCGTTCGACGCTTCAGGAAACCGCTTGCCCGAATCGAATCGGGTCGGGCTGTCGGGCACTGTTCAGCTCGACGCGCCTGGCATTGCCTTCGGACCCGGAGCTGGCGGCACGACCACCTGGCGCGGGACCAGCGTTTCGACGGCCTTCACCGGCGCGGCAGCAGCCCTGGCCCTGTGGAAGAACCCCGAACTCGACGCCCGACAGTTGCGCGAGCTGCTGCTGGCGACGGGCATCAGTCCCGGTTCCGGATCGGATTCGGCTGGCCGAATCGACATCGGCCGCAGCCTCGAACTGGCCGCGCGGTTGAACGAAGTGGCCTTCCTGGATTTCGGCAGCCAGTTCGTCGTTCGCGCAACTGGCGGCGATGATACGATTCGTATCATCGCGCAGGGCAACGCTGTCACCATCAATGGCGTGACATTTGAAATTGCTGGTCTGGCGCAAAAGACGCAGGTTGTGGTTGAAGGCGGCGCGGGAGCCGACCGGCTGACGCTGGTCGGCTCGACATCGGGCAACGATTATGGCCTGTTGCGGCCGGGCTGGGCCAGCCTGACGACGCCGGGGCAGTTCATCCGCGGCGCGGGCTTTGAGTCGGTCAGCCTGCTGGCCGGTGGAGGCAACACCGTGGTCGATCTGTTTGACTCAGCGGGCGATGACACGCTGGAACTAAACGGAAATCACGTCCAGCTGGCCGCAGGGGGCGAACATCTCTCAGCCAGCGGCTTCCGGCTCAACCGCGTGTTTGCGTCGCTCGGCGACGATCGCGCGTCCATGTTGGCATCAGGCGGTGCCGACAAGCTGCTTGCCCGCCGCGATTTCACCCGCCTGGTTCAGGGCGTCGCGACGGTCCAGGCCAACCAGTTCGATGAAGTCGCCGTCGACATGGGCGGCGGGTTCGACTCGGTCATTTTCGAAGGCAGCTATCGCGACGACCGGCTGGTGATCGGCGTCGCCGCGGGTGAACTGGCCGGTGATGGTTTTGTTGTTGGGGCCGGGAATCTTGAGCGTACGACCAGCTACGGGCATGGCGGCAACGATGAAGCCCGGATCGTGGGCGGGCTGGCACGCGAAACCGTCAATGCCAAGGTTCTCAACGCGCTGCTGGTCGGGCCGGGCTACGACCACCGGGCCTGGAGCTTTGAGCAAACCGTCATCGTGGGCGGCGGCGGTGCCGATCACATCACGCTGCACGGTTCGGCCGGAGCCGAGCTGCTCGAATCGGCGGCTGGTTTGACCCGGTTCTTCGGCACTGGCTGGGAAACCGAGGCACTCGATTTCCCCACGGTTCTCGTCCTCGGTAACGGCGGTTCGGATGCCGCCACCCTGGCCGGTTCCGACCAACCCGACTGGTTCTGGGCTTCGCCCGTATCTGCAACTTTGATTGGCGACAGCCGCAGTCTCACCGCGAAACAATTCGCCGACGTTCGTTTCACCGGCAACGGCGAAGACACCGTCGCGCTGGTTGACCGCCTGGGCAGCGACCACCTCCACCTCGACCGCACTCGCGCCGTCCTTTCCGGCACCGGCTACCGGATCGAAACCATGGGCATGTCCCGCCTCCGGGCCACATCGGCGTTCGACGCCCCGCCCGACTCCCTCGAGTCCGCTGACTCGACGCTTGACTACACCTTCGAGCGATTTGGGGATTGGGTCGATTCTGACTAATCAGGAATTCAAGCGACAAAAACAGGCCGGACAAAAAAACGGAGAAGGCCGAAAAATGGGTCAGGTCTCTTTAGCCGGGGAAGAAGACCTGACCTCTTTTTGTCGTTAACATCTTTTTGTCTGTTGGTTTTTCAGTACCCGCCGCCGGTGGCAATTACCAGAAACCCGATGACAACGTGACCGTCCCGGTTACGAACGGATTTGCGTTCGCAGCCCGGTTTCCGCCTTGCGCTTCAACCCTTCATTAGCGTCGATTAGCGGGGATTAGTGTTCCCGCTTCCTTACGCGACCGGAAGACGCGGTTGGAACGCTAATCTCCGCTAATCCGTGGCGGGTTCCCGCTTGGGCGTTCAGCCGTCCTGGGCCGGTGGGGACAGAAGGTCCTGTTCGAGGCCCTGGATTTCTTCGAGCATTCGCTGCTCGGAATTGGGGCCTGGAGTGGAGTCGCCGGAGTTGGGTGGCTGGATGAGGGGCGGGGTTTCGGCGTCGGGAGACGAGGGTGGAGAAGAATCTGAGGGGACAACTTCGGGGATAGGGTTGGTCCCGTCGTCGATGGGGATTTCTTCCAGCTCGGGCGGATTTTCAGTGGCTTCAGGCAGGTCCCCGCCGGATGCGGGAAGGTCGCCGCGGGTGGGTTCGCCGGGTTCGGTGAGTTCGGGCTGGTCGCCGGTGGCTGAGCCGAGCATTTTCCGCTGCGTGACCTGGCCTTCGGTGTCCCACCAGATCCAGAGACCTTCCGGTTCGTCGGCGCCGTAGTTGCCCTCGGTGCTTTTCATGCCCGATTCGTGCCACCAGGTCCAGGTCCCGGTTTTCTTGCCACGGTCGAACTGGCCGGAGAGTTTTTTCTGGCCGTTGGCGTGCCACCAGGTGAAGGTGCCATGCCGCACGCCGGCGCGGAACTGGCCCTGCATCATCGGCTGGCCGTTTTCGTACCAGAGGGCGACAGGACCGTGCTGGATTCGCTCGCCGGCCGACTGATAAGCGGCCGGTCGGGCGTCCCACCAGTTGTCTTCGCCGTCGAACGAAAGTTTCGCCGCTACGAACCAGGCAAGGTACTGGGGCTGGCCGGGCCGGAACTCTTCGGTCTCGCGGATCAACTGCCGGCCGCGGATGAACTCGTCGCGGCGGGTGACTTTGCCTTGTGCATCCCATTCGATCCAGTAGCCATCGATCAGGTTTCGGTCGAAGCGGATTTCGCGCATCTTGGTGCCGCTCGGCCACCACCAGGTCGCGGTCCCCTGCCGGCGGCCCAGTTCGTAGGCCAGCTCCATGATCTTGCGTTGCGACGAGTCGTGGATTTGCCAAAGCCCGTCGAGCTTGCCGCCGGTGAAATTGACGGTCGAAAGAAACGGGCCGGTGAACTGGTCGAAGGGCTGCATCGCGAAGACGCCTTCGCGCGAAGCCGAATGCCAGCGCCGCCAGGGGCCTTCCATCAAACCGAACTGGAACGTTCCATCGGCCAGCGTTGTGGCCTGAGGGCTAAAGAGCTTCCAGGTGCCGTGGCTGTAGTAGTTGCCTTCGCGGTCCTGGGTGACTTGCCGCTCGATCTGGACTTTGCCGTCGGGATAACGCTGACGGATCACGTCGACCCGGCCGCTGGTCTCGAAGGTGCGGCGGGGGCTTTCGGTTTCGGGGCTTTCGATCTCCTCCGGTTCGCCGTTCGGTCTGGAGGCTTCCTTGTCGAGCTCATCGAGCGATTCAGCGAGTCCAAAGGCATCGCGGTCAAAGGCGGGCCAGGGGCTGGCCTTGCCATCCTCGTCTTGCTGACCTGATGAAGCGCCGCTGAAAAACGGGTTCCCCGCTCCGAGGTCTTCGGTCGTGCCTGACCAGCCGGCTTGCGGCGAGCCATCTTGGCGCTGTTGTTTGTTCCAGCCGTAACCGGGACTTTGCGGCCAAGGGGTTACGAAATTGCCGAGCCGGCCGGGCTGGATGGCTGGATCCCGGTTGAGGGGCGAGAGGGTGTCCTGAGTCGGGTTTTGGAGCAGGTTGGAGCGGACTTCGAGGCCGCCGCCGTCGAGGACACCGGCGGGGGGCTGGTTTTGGAGAGAGAGGGCGGATTGTGGCGCGAGGAGCGCCGAGAGGATTGCAGCGGCCGCGAAGGCGAGAACTGGATAGCGAGTAACTGACAAAGCGGGAGCTTTGTCACCACGTTGCGCTTGGTCACCACGGGGAGCCGGGGCGGCCGTAGTCGCGAGTTTTCGATAGCGCGAAGACCGATTCAATTTGCGAATTGCCTGGCTGGCTCTGGTTGGCGCCGGGGGAGCGCGAAAACCCGTGTCTTTCATCGTCAGTCGCGCGGCTTGGGCCGTGGCCGGGAGAGGACCGGATGCACGCCAGCCACAATTGCACCGACTGGAACAGTACAACCGGCACTACCGGTATTCAGTGATGTCACCCGCTCGGCGGCAGGAGGGTGTCGGAAAACCTGGAGCGCTTGAAACCCGACCTTGCACGCAACCCGTTCGCCGATGAAAATCAGTCCATTCATCCTGCAAACAGCCACCTGCGTTCACCGTGCTTTACAGACCCGTTCGTCCCGTAAAGATTGATTTGGCCGGGGCCGCGGTCCGGGCCGACTCGGAGGAAGCCAAGTTGCGGCTGGAGCGGATTGCCGGCCATTACCGGCAGCTGGAAGAACTGCTTTCGTCGGTAGAATCGCGTTTGCCCGACCTCGCGGTGGAGGAAGAACCGGCCGAACCGTTGCCGGCTGACGATCCACCGCGGCCTGTCCGGCCCCGGTGAACCGCACTCCAGGCGGGATTCGGCCCGGTCTTTTGATTCAGCGGCCGGACCGGGCTAGTCTGTATCCATGTGAAGGCCTCGCTTCGCCATCTGCGAGCGGGCCCCGAAACCCATCAACGCGGCCCCGCGGTCCGGTCTGGAAGAGCCGGGCGGTTTCCGTTGTCCCACAGCTTTACTGGACCCGCAGCATGTCGCCCTACTTCGCATGGCTGAACCGAATTGCGGACCGCAATCGCAAGGGCACCCATGCCCGAAAGATGCCAGCCCGTCGTCGAAAGCAGGTCTCAGGACGAGGACTTGAATTCGAGACCTTCGAGCCACGCCGGACCCTTGCCGGGAACGTGCTGGCTTCACTTTCGATCGGCAACCTGTTGCTGGCCGGCGACGACGAGTCCAACTCGGTCGAGATCGTTATCCGCGACAGTCAGGTGGTCGTGGTTGGGCTGAGCAACACCACGGTCAATGGCCTGGCGTCGGTGATTGTGTCGAGCACGACCAGTCTGAACGGCCGGCTGGCGGCGTTCATGGCTTTCGGCGATGACCGGGTCGCGATCCGGGCCGGAGTGGGCCTGCCCGACAGCGTGTTGATCGAACTGGGCGAAGGCAACAACGCTTTTGGCATGACGGGCGTCACGGTGACGAAGGACGTCTATGTGGGTGGCGGCAGCGGGGCCGACGACATCGCGCTGGCCTCGTCGACTGTCGGCGGCGGCACGGTGCTTTCAACCGGCGGCGGCAACGACACGATCAGCCTGCAGAACATGACATTGCGCGGGCACCTGGCGATTCACAGTGGCAAGAACGCGGACGGGATCGAGCTGCGCGACACGACAATCAGCGGATTTCTGAACCTTGACACGGGTCGTGGCAACGACACGATCAGCCTGGCCGACGCGGTTTTCAGCGGTGCAGCGGACGTATTGATGGGCCGCGGCGATGACGTGATCCGCGTGGAAGACGCCACGGCGGCGGCAAAGATGAAAATCCGCGGCCAGTCGGGCGATGACGCCCTGCAGTTCACCGGCAGCGGCACTGCTCCGGCGGGTTTTGAGTACGCAGGCGGTTGGGGCGACGATTCATTCAACGGAACGGCGGCGACGGCGGCCAACGATCGCGGGGCGATCCGCGGAGCCGAGGCCGGCAATTTCGATGCGACCGCCTTCACAGCCCGCTTCAATGACGCGACCACGGGGTTGAACGCACGCCTGACCACAGCCCGGCAAATTCTGGTCCCGACCAACGTCCCGACGCTGACTTTGACCGCCGCTTTCCAGGCGTCGCAGCTGCTGCAGTCGAGCGGCATTCAGGTGACGGGGACCGAGAACCTCCCGATCAGCGGTACCACAACGGCTGGAACGACGGTTGAGCTGGCACGCGACGGCGATGGCCTGTTCAACGACGGCTCGGTCGTGGCCGACGCCAACGGCAACTACACGGTCGCGGCCAGCTTGCTGAACAACTTTACCAATGAAGGCGAAAACTCGATCATCGTGCGGGCCCGCGACATCGCCGGGAACACCTTGACCCAGACGCTCAGGGTCTACTTCGCCGACGGCTCGGTCGTCCGGATGGCGACCGACCGGGGCAACATCGACATTGACCTGTTCGACGCGGCCACGCCACTGACCGTGGCGAACTTCAAGACCTATTTTGCCCGCTATGTGAACTCGATCGTTCACCGTTCGATCTCGGCCGCGACCGATGGGCTCGACGTCATCCAGGGTGGCGGTTTCACCGTCAACGGCACCACCGTGACCGCGGTCACGACTTCGGCGCCGGTCACCAGCGAGTTCTCAGCCGCGCGGCCGAACGTTCGGGGCACCATCGCAATGGCCCTGTCAGGCAACCCCAACAGCGGCACCAGCCAGTGGTTCTTTAACCTTGCCGATCACGCGACCCTGAACACCCAGCAGTTCACGGTCTTCGGACGGATCATCGGGACGGGCATTGACGTAGCCGACGCGATCAATGCCCTCTCCGAGTTTGATCTGACTGACTTCACCAGCCAGGGGGCGCTGACCGATGTGCCGCTTGAGAACTATGTGCCGTTCTCCACGCTCCTGCCGGGCTCGGTGGCGGTCACCAGCGGATCCAATGTGCTGACCGGGACTGGTACCAGTTTCACGCAGATCGATGCGCTCGACGACCGGATCCGGATTGGCGACCAGGAGTTTGTGATCTCGTCGGTCATCTCCGACACGGAAATCCGGCTGGCAACCAGCTCGACGGTCACGACTTCGGGGGCCATTGCCCGAGTCAATCCTGAGCCGACCAATGAAAACTTTGTGGTCCTCTCGACGGTCAGCCAGCTGACGTTGCCAAGCTGAGCCGGGAATTCCGGGAGGCGGGTGAAGAGAACTGGCCACAAAGGGCACAAAGTACACAAGACGGGTAGATTGAGTTCGCACTCGTGCTCGTAATCCTGACCCAATCATGCCGTGACGCGTCGAGTACGAGTACGATTACCGTCCCGGCGGGACTGAGTACGAGTACGAGGTCTTAGGCAGGCGGCAGATGAAAGCTTTCCCACGGTAACCCGACGCGTTAGCGAGGAGGGAACGCGGAACTCCTTGCTTACGCGGCGGGTTACGGTAGAGCATTTCCTGCCGACTGCTTTATGTGACCGGAAGGAGATCCAGTAGCGGCGGCCCCCCGGCTGGGAAGCTGATCCGGACGTTTCGCGGGAGCTGCAGATGCAAGGACGTTACCGACTCACGGGTGGGCGCGTTCACGACCCGGCGAACCGGGTCGATGGTGAAGTTGCCGATGTCTGGATTGAAAACGGCCGGATCGTGTCGCCGCCCGATCCAGCAGCTGCTGCCGGGTTCGTCGCAATCGATTGCTCCGGTCGGGTCGTGATGCCGGGCGGGATCGACCTGCATTCGCACATTGCCGGGCCCAAAGTCAATCTTGCGCGGCGGTTGCAACCGGAGCTGTTTGAGCCTGGGTTTCCAGGAGTGGCCGGCGGAGCAGACTCAGAGCCTATCCAGAAACCTTCCCGGAAGGGGGTCAGACCCCAAATTGCTCCGAAGACTGCGCAAATTGGCGTCAGACCCCGAAGGTTCCCGGATAGGCTCCTGGCCAACCGGACGCTGCCGACTATCGGCCGGACGGCCGTGATGTATCTCGGCATGGGTTACACCACGGTGATGGACGCGGCGGTGACACCCCTTGCGGCACGGCAGTTTCACTCCGAACTGGAACAGTTCCCGGTGCTGGATGCGGGCTGCTACATCCTCACCGGAAACCACCACGCGGTTCTGGACTGCGTGGCACGCAAGGACCAGCGCGGGCTGCGGGATCTGCTGGGCTGGCTGCTCTGGCGTTGTGGCGGCTACGCGCCCAAAGTCGTCAATCCGGGCGGGGTCGAGCAGTGGAAGCGGCATCGCGGCGGAAACGCGATGGACCTTGACCAGCCCGTGGATGGGTGGAACGTTACGCCGCGTTCGATCATCCAGGCCATTGCCCGCGCGGCCGGTGAAGCCGCCCTGCCCCATCCGATTCACCTGCACTGCAACAATCTCGGCTTGCCCGGCAACTGGCAGACGACGCTGGAAACGATGCGCAGCCTCGATGGGCTCAAGGTTCATCTGGCTCACGTCCAGTTTCACAGCTACGGCGGCAAGGACGCCGATCCGCGGTCCATCCGCACGATGACCGGCCCGCTGATCGATCATGTCAACCAGCACCCGGAGCTGAGCGTCGATGTGGGGCAGGTACTGTTTGGCAAGACGACCAGCTTGACCGCCGACGCGCCGCTGGCCCAGTGGCTGGGCGGGATCACACGGGCCAAGACCTGGCTTTCGTCAACCGAAGCCGAATCGGGCTGTGGAATCTCTCCGATCGAGTATCGCGACCGGGACCTGCTCAATTGCGTCCAGTGGGCGGCCGGCCTCGAGTGGTTTCTTGGCGTGGAGAATCCCTGGCAAGTGGTCCTCAGCACCGACCACCCCAACGGAGCCAGCTTCCTCGCCTACCCGCTCCTGATCCGGCTGCTCATGGACCGCGAGTTCCGCTGCGAGCAGGTCAAGCGGCTGCCCGCGCGTCTGCTCAAACGAAGCCGCGTTGCCGATTTTGACCGCGAATACACGCTCAACGAAATCGCCATCATCACGCGGGCCGGACCGGCAAAACTGTTGGGCTTTCACGACAAAGGCCATCTCGGTCCAGGTGCCGTGGCCGACATCGCGATCTACACGCCGGACACCGACCGTGAACGCATGTTCCAGCTGCCATGGCGGGTCTTCAAATCCGGCGTGCCGGTTTTCGTCGATGGCGAGCTGCTGCCAAGTCCGTTAGGCAGAACGCACACACTCACGGCCTGGCAGGACAACGACCGGGCAAAGCACCTGGAGACGACGTTTGACCGGCTCTATTCATTGCGGTCACAACATTTTGGCCGCGAAGCGGGAGACGCGGCATTCTCCCGTTCAATGACGGGGGTGACCGGCGCGGAAGGAATGGCTGCCAACGTGGGATAGGCTTCCAGCCTGTCATTTTTTCTGCGCTCTCCGACAGGCTGGAAGCCTATCCCACGCCAGGATCCTGCTGGATCGGGCGTTCGGGTTCGGGCGGGGCGGGAATTGCCGGCGGGGCCAGCTGTTGCAAGACCGCCGTGATCTGACGCTGGACGCTTTGCGGCGCGGAGACAATCAGTGACTGGCTGACCGGATCGAATACGGTCCAGGAGTAAGTCTCCGCGGGATTCCCGGCGACGACTGCACGGTAAAGGATTTCACCGAGCCGGTCGCTGGTCAGCTGCTCGTTGAGCAACGGGCCAACGGGATAGACTTCGACGTCAAAGATCTGCCGGGCAGCGGCTGGCGTGGTCAAGAGGAACGACCGCGGCCCCACCGCCAGCCACTCCAGCTCCATCGCCTGGCAGAGCTGCTCCAGCAGTATGCGAACCGTCGCGGCGTCAACCCGGCCGGGGACCTGCGTCAGCGGCGTCCAGCCCGAAGCAGCCACTGCCGACCAGTCGATCACAATCGTCACGCTGGCCTTTGCGCCGACACGCGCAAGAAACTCCTCGAGCGGCGCACCGAAGTCGGGCGTCAGCTGAAGCGGCAGGTCGAGAGCCACCTGAGCCCGGTTTGTGCGATTGGAGAAACCGGCACTGTTGGCATCCGGTGCCCGGCTGAGGTCGGCGAGCAAGCCTGCAACCTGTCGAAGATTGCCGCGGCTTTGCTGCACGATCATCCGGTTTCCATCCACGACGGCCGAGCGGACAGGTTCAGGCAGCGCCCACGACGGAGGATTGACCAGCTGGGGCAGGGCCGCGGCAAGCAGCTCCAGCTGAGCCGGTTCCAGCGGAGTTCCACCAGCCGGAAACTGCTCGCTGGCGACTTCCCCGTCGTTGGGGACGGCAATGGCGAGGCCCCAGGGCTGGATCGAGCACATCAGGCCAAGCGAGTCGACGGCTTCCGCGATGGCATCCGAGAACAATTCGTTGTTCACATCGACGGAGATGGGCTGGTTGAGGTCGATTCCGGCCGCTTCGATTCCGCGGAGGTCCCAAACAACTGGCACTCCCGCCAGCTGGGCCAGCTCGCGCAGAACCACGATATGCGGCACGTCCCGGTAGACCACGCGGCCGACTCCCAGCTGCATGACGACGGCGAGGTCGACGGGTTCCGCCGGCTCGGGCTTCCGCAACAGCAGGGCTGGCAACCCCGGCCGCGATGTGGGCCGTGTTGAGGCTGCGGCACCTTCAGCCGCCGTCAAGCTCAGGCCCTGTTGCTCAAGGATCTCGGTCAGTTCGCCCAGTGCATCAGGGATCGAATCATTCATTCCAGCCACCGGAACGCGACCAGGCAGGCGGTCGTCGCCTGGGCCGGGATTCGACGAGACAAGGGGCGACTCCTGATTGGCGGGTCGCTGGACTCCGCTTGCTGGCTGAACTGCCTGACCGGAGTCCGGTTCGTTGGCCGGGGGGTCAAGCCCTTCGATGGGCGGTGGTTCAACCGGCTCTTGAGTCGTAGAGGCCCCGGGAATCCCGTTTGGGCCATCCCCGACAGGCGCGGGCTGGATTTCTGGCGTCGAATTGTCTCCCGTTTCCGATTCCGTTGTTGAAGCTGGTGCATCTATTGGTGGCGTACCTGGAGTCTCAGGTTGGGGAGGCTGGTTGCCGACTTCGGCTGCCGCGGGTTCGTCAACGTGATCAGCTGGTTCGATCGCGGCAGGCAGGTTTGCGCCGTTCGGCAGGGTGGCTATCGGCGCAGGGTTTGGTTTTCGCAACGCGAGTACCACGCCCGTGATCGCGGCGATCGCCACCAGCGATGCAATGCCGGCGAAGAGCAGCTTTCTGCGGCGGACGGACTCGGCACTGATCCAGCCGTTTGGGCCCCCGATCGGCGCGGCCGAACCGTTTGCAGCCGTTGCGGCACTTTCCCGCCGCCGATCGGATTCGGCAGCCAAAAATGCCGCGTTGGCTGCGGCCCGACCGACTGGTTCTGTGGTCACCGACGGCCGGGTTGTCACCTGGATTGGAGATTCAGCCGAGGGCGGTCCGGCAAAGAATTGGTCGCCCGCCGGCAAAGCGGGTTTACTGCTGGAGCCGTTCCTCTTTCCGGCCGGATCCAGCAACGCTTCGGAGATATCGTCGAAGTCGGATAAGCCCGAAGCCGCGGAGTAACTCGAAGCGTCGGCCGATGACTGTTCGCCCGATTCGGAGGGCGGCGGGACAAATCCGTCGGGAGCCGCGACCCGGATCATTTCGCCGCAACGCGGGCAAGCGAGCACCTGGCCGATGGCCGCCGCATTGCGGACTATCAGTTTTGTTGCGCACGATCCGCAGGTGATCGAAAACATCCCTGACCCGCCCTCTGTTCCGCCGTCAAACGCCCCTGCCCTTCCAGACGATTCCAACGGTCCGCCGGTTCCCGCAAGTTATACCTCAAGCGGCCAGATTTGATCCTGACGCCCTGCCGCTCGCCAAGACATCACAAATGTGGCCGCGAAGTGTATGCCACACTACTCCAGCCGGAAGGCGGGTGGCAGTTCCAGCATCTTTTCCTCGCTCGCCGTCCGCGTGGTCACCTGGACCATTTTTTGCCCCGGCTGTTCCGGGTCGGGAGCGACGATCCAGACCAGTTCACACAGCGGATCGTTGGGTCCGCTGGCGGTCTTGTTCGGGTTCGCGCGGAACATAATCTCGGTCAGCATGTCGGCCAGCGGTTTGTCGCTGATCGAAAAATTGCCCGGCCGCTGGTTCTGCGTGATTCCCTGTTTAAGCAAATCCGGCCCCTCGAGCCGGATGCGGAACCGGAAGCCCAGCCCGCCCTGTTCGCTGTTGACTTCGTCTTCGATTCCCTGGAGCAGGACGGCAAGGTCCGGGTTGGTCGTGACTTCCAGGCTGCGCGGCAACCGGAGCAGGTCTTCGATCGTCTGCGGGCCAGCCGTGGCTGGCTCAGCGACATCTGCAACGGCGGTTCCCCCGGCACTCCGCATTCCGCCCAAAGCCAGCTCACCACCGCCCACGAGGTTGTGCAAGGCGACTTCGGGAAGCCAGCAGTTGGCCACGATCAGGTCGTTTTCGATGCCGGTTCTGGTCTGTCGGGAAAGCAGGTGGAACATTCCGGTCAGCTGCAAGCGGACTTTTTCCCACCACGGATGGCCCGGCGTTGCGGCCAGCCCGTCGGCCGCGCTGGCCCGCAACCCGCGCAACTCGGTGCGGAGTTTTTCGAGCGCCGCGTCCGGCCGCAAGTCGACCGAGTGGTCCAGCGCGGCTTCGACAAAGCACCCGCCATTGACGTCGACCGAGACCATCACGGCCCGCAACGAGTCGTCCGCAACTGCAGCAAGCCGTTCAAAAACGGGTGCCCAGGTGCCTGTCGTCAGCGCTTGTCCGGCGTCGTTGAACAGGGCCGCCGGAACGATCAGCGCCGTAACCAGCCGCTCATTGTCCGACAGTGCCGCCAGCCGGCCAAACGTTCCGTCAGCGACCACATTGGCTCCACTTGCCAGGGCCGCATCCATCAGTTCACCCGAGCCAATGCAAACCGTGTCGACCGAGCCACCTGCACCACCGCTTCGGTTCAAAAGGGCCACCTGCCGGCCCGATCGCACATAGAGTCTTTCCGGCGATAGGGGAAGTTCCGTTTCCGACGGTTCCCCCGCTGGGTTGCGGGGTGCCGATAAAACAGCGAGTTCTTGTGAGCCTGAGGCGCTCGCCGATGCCCCGGGTTGTGAGTTAGTGGTTGAAGCAGCGTTATCGGCTAGCGCCTCAGACTCACGGGGTGCTGCGCCGGATTCGCCTTCCGGTTGAGCCTCGCCGTTTTCAGGTGGCAACAGAGGACCTGTAGTTATTTCG
>JANOFL010000080.1:0-6638 GCA_031405895.1 Planctomycetota bacterium | reverse complement strand
GGTGCCGCCCTGTTGGCCAACCCCGGCCGATCCGGCGATGAACTCGATCAGTTCACCGATTCCGGCCAGGACGACCAGCGCAATCACTCCCAGCCAGGAGACGTGGACGAATGATTCGGCGGCGGTTGTGCTGGCGAGCAGGATGGCAATCACGACCATCAGCCAGGTGCCCGGCAGACCAAGTACAGCGGCGATCAGCCCGATCAGGGCAGCCAACGTTACGAGCGGGGCGATGATCCAGGCGATCATGGACGGATGTGGTCGGTCGGTTGGGGTTGTCCGCGATCTTCCGACGATAACCGGTGGGCTGGCAGCTGACCAGGCGGGAGCCTGGCCACCACGGGCCCGGTCACCACGAAAAAAATGCCCGCCGGAAACAGGTGTTTCGCGGGCGGGCTGCTGCGATGTGTGGTGGAGCGGCGAGTGGTGCCGCGAGCTTTAGCGGACGGCCTTGTCTCCCAGCCGGGCGGCCTTGATGGCGTCGGCTTCACGCGAGAGCTTGAACTCGGGGCCCTTGGGGAAGTACTGGATATCGTCCTGCATGTAGTAAGCACTGGGCAGGGTCTGCCCGCCGATGCTGACCTGGCAGCCCGAGCAGGCCAGGGAACCGACGACCAGCAGTCCACCAAGCGCGACGGACAGGAGACAATGCGGGCGGCGCGAGTTCATCGGATTGGCCTGCCGTGTTACTGCGTGGGTGAAATGGAGTCAGCCGGGCCGCGGCGGGCCGGATAACCGTCAAATGGTTTATCGGCCGCATATCCGGCAGACTTTGACAGTTGCGGGAAAAACGACGCCGGGAACTGCTCGTCGGACCAAAACCAGCGACTTCACGCCCAGTTTCGGAACTGCTGGCAACGTGCTGGCAGGATCGCGGCGATAAGATGGGTGGTGGGGCGGAACACAAAGACCCGGAACAGGATCATGCGCAAGCATCCGATAGGGCGCTGTCTTGGATGGTGGAGTTTGGCCTGGCTGGTCGTTGGGCTGGCGGGACAGCGGGGAGTCAACGCCCAGATTCCACTGACCCAGATCAACAACAACCGGCTGCCCGGCACCGACTACTACCAGATCTTTGGGCTTTATTACGAAGGCGAGTTTCGTCGCGCCGGGAATGACTTCGCGCGGGCTGCCCAGACTGCCTGGCAAGCCGGTTCGGCCCGCTTTCTCGACACGGCTTGCGCCCAAGTCATGAACGGCGAGTGCCGGTTTCAGCTCGGCGACTGGCCCGGCGCGGTCGCGCAATACGAGCTGGCGCTGACGCAGTACATCGACTACACGAAGCAGGACTGGCAGGCCCGGATCACGCAGCCCACCGTGATCAACGCGCAGAACGGCGCGATTCAGCGGGCCCAGATCACCTGGTACACACCGCAGCGGGCAGTGGCGATTCCCGGCCTGCCCGACACGATGCAGATGCTGTTCGGTGACCTGTGGGCCGAGTTGGCACTGACCACTGGCGGTCCGGTCCGGAATCCCGAGTACCGCCAGGTCGACGTGATGGAGTTCATGCGGACCACGGCGATCGCATTGCAGCGGCGGCGGTGGATCAAGGGTCCGCTTTCGGCCGACGCGTTCAGCCGGCAGGTCGTCGATGGATTGAGCCGCGCCGGAATGGGTGACGCCAGCCTGCTTTCACGCTGCAACGGCGTCCTGCTGGGGCTGGCCCAGGCCGGCAATGGCGAACTGGACCGGGCGCGCGAAACGCTGGCCAACAACCTCCAGTTCGGTGCCGGACTCGACCATCCGCTGACCGCGATCGCGCTACTCGAGCTGGCCCGGATCTATCGCGAGTCGGGTGATCCGGGTCGGGCACAGAGCCTGGCCCTTGAGGCCAGCTTCGTGGCCGCTGTCTTTAACCAGTACGACATCATCGAACAGTCGCTGGCGCTGGGAACCGAAATCCACCTCCTGACCGAACGGACCGCGTGGCCACCTTTGCAGCCTGCCATCGCGTGGGCCGGGCGGAACCGGGCCCGACCGTTGCAGGTTTCGGCAGCCGTCCGCCTGGCCGATTGCCTGGCTGAAGCAGGCGAGGTGGAGGCTTCCCTGCAGCTGCTGGACGACACGCAACGCACGGCGCAGCGCTCGGACGTGATGCGCGGGCCGATTGCGGGGCGGATCGGCTACCTCCGCGCGGTCAACCAGTTCTGGGCGGGCAATTTCGATGCCGGTCGCGAGACGCTTGGCGAAGCCTTGCAGGTCTACGCGCCCGGCTCGCGCTGGCTTTACCAGCTCGGACTGCTCAACCAGTCAGTTGCGCGCGGGCAAGGCGTCACGAGCCGCCAGGCCGATGAGCTGTACGAACAGCTGCTCGGCGATCCGCAGGAAATGCACTGGCGAACCGATCCGCTTGAGGCGATGTCGTACCTCGCGTCACCGCATCTGGAAGCGATCGAGGCGTGGCTGCAGATCGCAATCGGGAACCGGGCCTACGACCGGGCAGTCGCGATTGCCGAGTTGCTGCGAAGGCACCGGTTTTTCGCGACCTTGCCACTCGGCGGACGGTTGATGTCGCTCCGCTGGGTGATGCACGGTCCGGTGACGGCGCTGAACGACAAGGCCCGCGCCCAGCGAACCGACTTCATGACCCGCGTGCCGGCTTATGCCGACCTGACCGCGCAGGCCGGGCGGGCGCGGGATGCCCTGTTGCAACTGCCGCTGCGGCCGGAGGCCGAATCGGAAGCGGAAATCCGGCAACGCGACCTGTTCGTGGAGCTGATGAACATCAGCCAAAAACAGGAAGCGATGCTGGCCAGTTTTGCCTTGCGCCGCGAACCGGCCGAGATGGGCTTTCCTCCCGATTGCGATATCAGCGCCGTGCGAGGTGAACTTTCCACGTCGATCGTGCTTTATGTCGCTGCGACAGCGCGCGGCTGCTGGATCTTTGAACTCAGCCCGCGCGGCACGCAACTGGTTGCCACCCACCGGACCAAAGACGTCCAGGGTGCCGTCAACCGGATTCTCAAAGCCACTGGTCTCGACCAGAAACAGCTCACGCTCGAACAACTCAACGACCAGAAATGGCGCGCGGTGGTGCTGGAAGAGACGGCCAAGCTGCTGCCCGGGTGGTCGCCGGCCGGGCAGCCTCCCGGGACCGAACTGGTAATCGTTCCGGACGGAAATTTCTGGAACTTGCCGGTGGAAGTCTGTCTTTTTGGAGCTGATCCGGCCTCGGCCCGGATGCTCGTGGAATGTGTCCGGCCGCGCTACTCGCCGACGCTGGCCTTGGCACTGGTGCCATCGCGCGAGTGGCGCAAACTGTCGCGGACGGCCGTGATGGAGGACCGGCTGGCGGATTCGCTTGCGCCCGAGCTGACCACGACCGCCGTGGATGGGCTGGTTCAACCAAGGCCCGACGCGGCGAAATGGGCAGACCGGCTGATGATTCCGGGCAGCCTGCTGACGGCGGTCACCGACCAGTTTCTGGTCCTGGCACAAATGGGTGGACCACCGCGGGGCGGACCGTTCGCGCTCTTGCCGCTGGTCAAGGATCAGGGGCGGACGGGTAATAACCTGGCGGCCTGGCTGTCATTGCCGCTGGAAGGTGCCGAGTCGGTGGTGATGCCCTGTTATGAAAGCGCAGGGGCCACTGGTGTTGGTTCTCCCGGCGATGGCCAGGACCTATTCTTGACCACCATGGGCCTGGTCGCCTCGGGCGCGCGGACCGTGATGATCAGCCGCTGGCCGACGGAGGGCAAATCGACGCTGGATTTCACAACGAGCTACCTCAACGCCAGTGAAACAGCGTTGCCCAGCGTCGCGATGGAGACGGCCCGCGCCGCTGTTCGCGCCACGCCGCTCGTCTTTGCCGACGAAACCCGCGTCCGGACCCCACCGCAGCCACCAGTAGCGAAATGCGACCACCCGCTCTTCTGGGCCGGCTACATCGTGATCGATATTCCCACCATCAACCCACCGCCCTTCGCGATCCCGGCCGACGTCGGCGAGGTCGCTCCTGAAAACCCTGATCCGGCCGCAGTGGAACCAGTTCCCGTCGCCGATTTGCCGTCGGCGGATGCGCAGCCGGCAGGTGGCGAAGAAATGCCTGCTTCACCAGCCGGGAGCGATGGAGCGACGGCTCCCCCCGTCGATCCCGCCACGCCTGTTGGCGGAGGCGAAAGTTTGCCAGATGCGGCCGGCGGGAGTGACGCAACTCCGCCAATTGTTCCGGAAATGCCCTCTGAACCTGCACCACAACCCGGGGCAGGCGATGGCGGAGACGGCGAATTGATGCAAAACTGATTGTTGGTTTCGCTTGGGTGTGCCTCTCGTGGCAGCCGGGCGGATGACAGCATTGAGGAATCAACATGTCGATTGAAACCCTGCTGAGTGGTTTGTCCACGAGCGAAAAGCTGGAAGCGATGGAGTGGCTTTGGAGCGACCTGTCGCAGACTTCCCGCCAGTACGTCTCACCGGAATGGCATCGCGAAGTGCTTGCGCAGCGGCTTGCGAATCCTGCCCCCGGAGATCCATTGCCACTCGCTGAAGCCATGAATGAAGTCCGGGGCATAGTCAATGCACGTCGTACTTCGGGTTGAAGCCCGCGCGGACCTTGTTGAGGCCGCGAGTTTCTACGACCACCAGCGGCTTGGACCTGGGAATCGTTTTCTGGCCACCGTTGATGCGGAACTTGCCGGACTCGAGGATACGCCCGTGGTTCACGAGGCTGTTTTTGGCTTCTAACGCAAACTGATCCGGCGGTTTCCGTTTGCTATTTACTATCAGGTGGCCGGAACGCAGGTTGATGTAGTGGCAGTCCTTGACTGTCGCCGCGATCCGGAATCCATTGCCAATCGCCTCGGGAAACCGGCTTGAATCAGCGCGAGCCGAGCTAAATCCGGCTATGGGACGCAGGACAGTCAAGTCCAGCATCGCAGTCCGTTTTTGTGAATGCTGGCTCCCGTTCGCCGGTTAATAACCGCGCAGACAATTGGCCATTCCGCGACCCACCAATGAAACTCAAGTCCATCATCCATCCCGACTCGCAGGTCCCACTTGACCGAATCCGGACTCCAGGCGAACAAGGCGTCAATCCCGAGGCCGGGTTCGTCCTTTACTGGATGATCGCCAACCGGCGGACGCGGTCCAACTTTTCGCTCCAGCGGGCAGTTGACTGGGCGAAAGAGCTGTCCAAACCGGTGGTGGTTTTCGAGGCCTTGCGAGCCGGATATCCGTGGGCCTGCGACCGGATTCACGGCTTCGTGATCGAGGGGATGACCGACAACGCGGCGGCCTTCACCGGGCACCCCGTCACCTACTGGCCCTATCTCGAGCCGAAGCCCGGAGATGGTTCAGGGGCCCTCGCCGCGCTGGCGAAGCAGGCTTGCGTCGTAGTCAGCGACGACTTTCCCTGTTTCTTCCTGCCGCGGATGGTTGAGTCGGCGGCAGGCCAGATTCCGGTCCGGTTCGAACTGGTCGATTCCAACGGCCTCTATCCGATGCGGGCAACCGAGCGGGTTTTCGCGCGGGCGTTTGACTTTCGCCGGCACCTTCAAAAGAGCCTGCTGCCGCACCTGGCGGAAGTCCCGGCCGCCGAACCTTTGCGGGGCCTGAAACTGCCAACCCTTGAACTTCCCCAGTCGTTCCAGAAGCGCTGGCCAGCGGCCAGACTCGACGATTGGGCGGGCGGACTCGATGGGCTGAAATGTTTCCCGATCAACCACGCTGTGAAACCAGTCAGCTACCGGGGTGGATCGAAAGCCGCTTCGAAGCAACTCGGGCTTTTCCTCCGAGAGCGGCTGGGCCGTTACCACGAGGACCGCAACCAGCCCGAACAGGAAGTCGCCAGCGGACTCTCGCCGTGGCTGCACTTTGGTCATATCTCGGTCCATGAAGTCTTCGCAGGCGTGACGAAGTCCTGCGACTGGACGCCCGGCAACGTCTCGTCCAAGGTCACGGGCAGCAACACGGGCTGGTGGGGCGCGCCACCGGCCGTAGAGTCGTTCCTCGACGAGCTGATCACGTGGCGTGAGCTCGGCTACAACCTCTGCTCGCACACCGACAACTACGACCAGTACGAATCGCTCCCCGCTTGGGCCCGTGCGACGCTCGACCTGCACGCCCGCGACCCGCGGCAGTGGAACTATTCGCTCGCGCAGCTGGAACAATCCAAAACCCACGATCCGCTCTGGAACGCGGCCCAGGTCCAGCTGGTCCGCGAAGGCCGAATTCACAATTATCTGCGGATGCTGTGTGGCAAAAAGATTCTCGAATGGTCGCCCTCACCGCGCGAGGCCCTTGCACGGCTGATCGAACTGAACAACAAGTACGCGACTGACGGCCGCAACCCTAACTCCTACAGCGGCATTTTCTGGGTCCTCGGCCGCTACGACCGCCCATGGGGCCCCGAGCGGCCGATCTACGGCCAGATCCGCTACATGACCAGCGAGAACACGGCCCGCAAGGTCAAGGTCCGCGAATACATCCGCAAATACTCCAGCGAGCCGCCGGCCCGGCTGTTTGAATGAGCGTCACCCAAGGGGGTCGGGAGTCGTTTCTGGACGAGCTGATAACCAGGCGCGAGCTCATCAACAACCACTGTTAGCACACCCACAACAACGACCAGTACGAATAGCATACCCCCTGGGCCCGCGCGACGCACGACTTGCACCCCCCCGACCCCCGGCAGTGGAACA
>JANOFL010000383.1:0-10110 GCA_031405895.1 Planctomycetota bacterium | reverse complement strand
GATCAGCTCGTCGCGGGTACTTCCCTGGGAGTTAACGCCGGGGACCTCTTCGATCCAGCCAATCCACCACTTGCCGGTGTTTCGGATGACTGCTGTGTACTTCATGGTTTTGTTCATTGTAAATCTTGCCTGATGCCATTGTTGTCAGGGAATCATTCTCTGGCCAGCCAGGCGTCCGCCAACACAACGCCAAATTGAACAATCCACGCCCTGGTCAATTCGCCCTGCGCAGTTTGGTGCCCTCGGCGCCAGTCGCCCGCGTTTCGGCCGCGATCAGGTAACTCTCGCGATGAGTTCGCGTTCTCTGGACCAGCAGCTCCGCAAGAAAGCTGGTGACCAGGATCTGAAGTCCAGCCAGCAGGCTCGCCAGCGAAACCCAGGTGAGCGGTCGTTGAAACACGGGCTCGCCCTTGAACCAGCCCGCTGAAAGTCCAATTCCGGCGACCAAAATCCAGACCAGTCCGAGCATTCCAACGCCGATTGCGATTGCTCCCGTCAGTCCAAGTGCAAACTGCAGCCGCTCGCGGTGGACCGTCAGACAGGTCACGGTGAGCAGATCCCAGATGCCGCGCGGGAGCCGGCCGAGTCCGTATTTGGAGCGGCCATGTACGCGAGGGCGATGCTTGACGGGCCGCTCGGTCACGCGAAAACCGTTCGCGCCCGCGAGGACAGGGATGAAGCGGTGCATCCCCCCATGCAGGCTGATCGAATCGTAGACTTCGCGCCGCGCAACCTTCAGCCCGCAGTTGTGGTCGTGCAGCCTGACGCCGGTCAGCGTTGAAACGGCTGTGTTGAAGAGCCACGAAGCCCAGCGCCGGTGCCACGGATCGCGGCGGGTGACCTTCCAGCCGCTCACCAGGTCCGCCCCTTCGTCAAGGGCCTTGAGCAGCTCCGGAATCTCGCGCGGGTCGTCCTGCAGGTCGCCGTCGATCGTGGCGAGGAACGGATGCCCGCTGGCCGCAACGCCGGCCGAAAGCGCCGCGGCCTTGCCAAAGTTTCGCTGGAAACGGATGCCACGAACGGCAGAATGTTCCGCCGCCAGCTCGCTGACCGCAATCCAGGTTGCATCGGTCGAGCCGTCGTCGACGATGATGACCTCGCCATCGAGACCGGTCTCGTCGAACATCGCCAGCAACTCATCGCACAGCGGCCGGAGGCTGGGCGCTTCGTTGAGGACTGGCACGATTACGGAAATCGAACGCTGCATGGCGATGCCCTGGCCTCCGTGGGACAGGCTTCCAGCCTGTCGTTCCGATCCCGAAACTCTCTCACAACCAACGACAGGCTGGAAGCCTATCCCACGTGGGCTGGAAGCCTATCCCGTTTTGGAACGTTTCCAGATCAGCCCGCTCGAACCGATTGTCATCAGGATTTCGGAACCAATCGAGACCAATCGGAAAAAAACCGTCGCCGCGAGAGCCTGTTGCGGCGGAAATACCGTTGCCAGCAGCGGCAATGTCACCAGTTCCCGGACCCCCAACCCGCCCGGCACCATCGAAACGAAGCCGATCACCATCGCCAGCGCTACCGCGGCGAGGCAAACCGGAAACTGGGCAAATGGACACGCGGCCGGACCGATCGCATCGAGGACCTGTCGCATGGCCAGCGCCGAGCAACACCAGCCGGCCAGGGCCAGGATCCATCCCACCAGCCAGATCCGCCAGCCAAACTTCGGCAGCTCGACGTCACCGCGCTGCAGCCGCCTGCCGGCGGTCATTAGTACGATTCGTACTACAGGCGGCAGCGTCAACAGGCCGCCCCCGACCGCCGCCAGGGACGCCAGCCAGCTGGCCTCGTGAAGACTGATCCCGGAGAGCGCGAGGGCGGTGAGTCCTGCGATCGCGCCAACCGCGACCCACATCAGGGTCTCGATGAAGACACTGCCGACAGTCAGCGGAATCCTGACTCCGGCGGGGACCAGCAACGCCACCCGGATCGCAATCACCATCGCCTTGCCGGGAACATACTTGCCCAGCTGGCTGACGAAGAAGGTCCGCAAGGCCAGCCCGGCCGGAAGTTTTGCCCCCAGTTCACGCAGCACCAGCCACCAGAAAACTCCGGCACAGGACAACGCAAGGCAAACCCACGCCCCCGAAACTGCCACGCCGCTCCACCGCACCCGGTCCCAGTCCAGCGACGACTCACCAAGGCGAATCAACGAACTGCGGGTCGCCCAGCAGAGTCCGGCGATGGTCAGGACCACGATCAGCCAGCGAAGAGCAACCAGCAGCCAGCGTTGGGAACTCCGCGGGGAGCTTCCGGCTGTTGGCTCCTGATCCATGGCGGCCTTCTTTCTCACACTCGAGATTCGGGGCCATGCAATACCCAATGCAACTGACAAAGCGGGAGCTTTGTCACCACGTCAGGCGAGCGCTGTCAGCACGACGTCGTCGTGTTGCCAGTCGATCCGCACGCCGCGGTGGGCCTGGAACGTGCCCTTGAGCAACTCGGTCGCGAGCGGATTGGCCAGCCGCTGCTGAATCAGCCGCTTGAGCGGTCGTGCCCCATAGACCGGATCGTAGCCCAATTCGGCGATTGCCGCGCGGGCAGCTTCGGTCACCTCCAGCTCCAGCTCCTGTTCAGCCAGCCGTTTCGCCAGCAAGTTGACCTGCAGGTCAACGATCCGTCGCAACTGGTCTCGCCTGAGCGGGTGGAAAATGATTTTCTCGTCGATCCGGTTGAGCAGTTCGGGCAGGAACCGCGTCCGCAACGTCTGATCGATGGCCTCGCGAATTTCGTCGATGGAACCGCCTTCCTCCGCGATCCGCTGGATGATGGGGCTGCCGATGTTGCTCGTCATCACGATGATTGTGTTGGTGAAGTCAACCGTGTGGCCGTGGCTGTCGCTCAGCCGGCCGTCGTCCAGCACCTGGAGCAGGATGTTGAAGACGTCTTCATGGGCTTTCTCGATTTCGTCGAGCAGCACGACGCTGTAGGGCCGGCGGCGGACGGCTTCGGTCAGCTTGCCGCCCTGTTCAAAACCGACATAGCCCGGCGGGGCCCCGATCAACCGGCTGACCGCGTGCCGTTCCATGAACTCGCTCATGTCGATCCGGACCATCGCCTCTTCCGAGTCAAACATGACCTCGGCGAGGGCCTTGCAGAGTTCGGTCTTGCCGACACCGGTTGGGCCGAGAAAGAGAAACGAGCCGATCGGCCGGCTGGGGTCCTGCAAACCGCTTCGACTGCGGCGAACAGCACTGCTGACAGCGACCACGGCGTCGTCCTGGCCGACGACCCGCTGGTGGAGCCGTTCCTCCATCACCAGCAACTTGGCACGTTCCGTCTCGAGCATCCGGCTGACCGGCACACCCGTCCAGAGGCTGACGACTTCGGCGATTTCGTCCTCAGTCACTTCCTCGCTGAGCAGCCGTTTGCTGTTTGGTTTGGCAACCGGCTGCTTCGACGCCTGGTGGGCCGTTTCGATCTGCGAGGCCAGTTTTCGGCGGAGCACGTCCAGTTCGTAGAGCTTGTGGTAATCCTGTTCACTGACGGGAGTTCCTGCGGACTGGCGGGATTTGATCGCACTGTCGAGCTGGTCGAACTGGCGGACAGTGTCGTCCAGTTGCTGGCGGACTTGCCGCGAGCCAGACATGCCAAGCTTTTCCGATTCCCACTGTTCGCGGAGGCTGGCGAGTTTGAGTTTCTGCTCCTTCATTTCGCGGTGAACTTCGTCCAGCCGGCTGCGGACGCCTTCGTCGTCCTCGTCCGCCAGCTGGCGGGCAGCCAGTTCGAGCTGGGTCAGCCGGCGCTGGACCTCGTCGATCTCCTGGGGCACGCTGTCGAGTTCTATCGCCAGCCGGCTGGCGGCTTCGTCGACCAGGTCGATCGCCTTGTCGGGCAAAAAGCGGTCGGTGATGTAGCGGCTGGAGAGTTTCGCGGCGGCAATCAGGGCCGAGTCGCGAATCTGGACGCCGTGGTGAGTTTCGTAACGCTGCTTGAGGCCGCGGAGAATCGTGATCGTGTCCTCCACGTTCGGCTCCTCGACGAAGACCGGCTGGAAACGGCGTTCGAGTGCCGCGTCCTTCTCGATGTGCTGGCGGTACTCGTCCAGCGTCGTGGCACCGATGCAATGCAGCTCGCCGCGAGCGAGGGCGGGCTTGAGCAGATTGGCCGCGTCGCTGGCGCCTTCGGCCGCTCCGGCTCCCACGACCGTGTGCAGTTCGTCGATGAAAAGGATCACATCGCCGGCCGCGTCGGTGACTTCACGGAGTACGGCCTTGAGCCGTTCCTCGAATTCGCCACGGAACTTGGTCCCGGCGATCAGGGCTCCGAGGTCGAGGGCGATGACCCGTTTGTTCTGCAGGCTTTGCGGAACGTCGTTGAGCACGATCCGGAGGGCAAGACCTTCCGCAATGGCTGTCTTGCCGACCCCGGGCTGGCCAATCAGGACCGGGTTGTTCTTGGTCCGGCGGGACAGCACCTGGATCACACGGCGGATCTCCCGGTCGCGGCCGATCACCGGGTCGAGCTTGCCAGCCTTGGCCCGTTCGACCAGGTCAATGCCGTACTTTTCGAGGGCCTGGAACTTGCCCTCGGGGTGCTGGTCGGTGACACGCGCCGAACCGCGGATCTCCTGGACGGTTTTCAAAACCGCGGCTTCATCAACAGCATTCAGTTTCAGCAGTTTGGCCGCCGGCGATTCGATCGAGCACAGCGCGAGCAGGAGGTGTTCGGTTGAGACGAACTCGTCCTGCATCTGACGGGCTTTTTCAGCTGCCCGGGAGAGAACCTCATGCGTCGCCCGGTTCGGGGCTGGAACGCTGCCGCCGCGACTGGATGGCATGCGGGCCAGCTCACTGTCGGCGAGGGCAACCAGCTGATCGACTGGAGCCCCCATTTTTCGCAACACCGGCACGACCAGCCCTTCGCGTTCGCGAAGCAGCGCGACGAGCAGGTGCAATGGTGCCAGTTCGGCGTGACCCTTTTCGGTCGCCAGCGACTGGGCCGCGGCAAGGGCTTCCTGGGATTTGGCGGTCAGTTTGTTGAAATCGAATGCCATGGATCCTGATGGTGCGGAGGAATGTGCGGGCCTGCCATCTGTCGCGCCATAGCCGTTCATTAGCAGGTTCGATGCCAGGCACTCAGCGGCCGGATTCGGCCGATTTGCGGCCGGTGTTCAGATATCGCCATGCGGCGAATGACATTTTTTCATGGTCCGATGGGCTGGTCGGATCCGAAAAACTGGACCGGACTATTGGTCGATCTGCAACAGCGGCAACAGCTCCGCGTGCAACCCAGAGGTCGCCGCGACCAGGAATTCTGGCCGGTTCAGATCGACCGGTCCGCCATCAAGGTGTGTGGCGACCGCGCCGGCCTCGCGCGCGAACAACATGCCCGCCGCAAGGTCCCAGAGGCTGAGCGTCGATGCCCAATAGCCATCCAGCCGGCCGCAGCCGACGTAACAGAGGTTCAGCGCCGCCGACCCCAGCCGCCGCATCGACGCCCGTTGGACGACACGACAGAAGCGTTTCAGCTCGGGCGAATCGGCCGTCACCGTCGAGGGAAAGCTTGAAACCAGCAACGCCCTGCCGAGTTGCGTGCAGAAACTTGGCCGGGCAGGTTTCCCGTCAAGCAGGGGCTTGCCGCCACGCGTGATTTGAAAGACTTCCCGCAACCACGGATCGTGGACCACGCCCACCAGCGGTTCACCGTGGTGCAAGAGGGCAATCGAAACGCTGAACGACGGCAGTTCATGAACAAAGTTCATTGTCCCGTCGAGCGGATCGACGACCCAGCAGAATCCGTCCCGCCAATCAATCTTGTTGGCCGACTCCTCGCCCAGAAAACGGTGGTCGGGAAAACAGCCGAGCAGTGTTTTCTCGATCATTGCCTGGGAACCGTGGTCGGCTTCGGTGACCAGGTCGCGGGCCTGTTTTTCCTGGGCCGTAACCCGGCCGAGCTGGGTGCGAAGGTACTCCGCTGCCAGGGCAGCCGCTTCGAGGGCGGCCGCCAAAAACCCGGCGTTTGGATTGGGATTCGGGTCAGGCATCGAATGCGAGATTGAGGGCAGGGACTGCGTGAACGTGGTTTACGTCGTGGCTTGAGAGTCTAGTGCTTCGTCAACGCTGGGTTTTAGGGTGTCACTCATTAGCCGGCACGCGCTAGGGTCCGGGTTCCTCGAAGAGCCCGCGGCTAGCGCCGTCGGCTCACCCTAAAACCGGCCTGTGACGGGGCACCAGGCGGCTGAGCGGCCGGTCGGCAGCGGGACCAGCTTCCGGAGCGGTCTAGCCCCCAAAAAGGCCGCAAAACGGGCCTGTTTCGTCGCAATTGCCGTACCTTCACGGTAACGAGGCAAGCTACGAGGGTAGAGAACCCCTGATTTTTTTCATTTTTTGACCGGCTGAATGATGGACATTTGCCAGAAGCGGCGCAATAATCCTTGTGGCTTGAGGGTCCAAAAGACATCAGGCGGCCTCTTCTCTGTTCCGGCCCCGTCACTGGCAATTGCTGGTGACGGGGCTAATTTTTTTGGTCCACAGGTTGGTTGATTCAAGAGGAGCGATGCCTCGTTCATGACGGGATGGCTACAGACCGGCGACGCCATGACTTGTCCCGCCGCGGGCGGAGCGGCTTGGCAGCTTGAAAAGCACGGCGGAGCGGGCCTGAGGCTGACCCGAGGCGACGGTGAACCTGTCGCGACGGCTTTCCGGTTGCCCCAACTCGCCGCAGTGGTACCGCCGCTGCTGGAAGAGTTCCAGCGTTCCGGTTCGCTGGTGCTCCGTTACGGTGCGACGGAGGCACTGCCGCTGGAGGTCCTGCTTCAGTTCAAGCCGTGGAGCCTCGGCGGGGCTTCGGTCGTTGAACTCGTTCTCTCGATGCAGACCGCGCTGCTCGACGCCGCGCCGCTGAACGTTGCCGAGTTCCAGCTTCCGGCGGGAACGCCTCTGCCGCTTCCACGCAAAGAAGACGCGAGTCTCGATTTCGTGTCGCCAGCGTTTGATTCCCAGCTCGCCGCTGAAAACCGGATCGCGATCCTGACACCAGCCCCGTCCCCGGCCTGCTGCCTCGTCGCCGTACATCCGGGTGACCTGAGCTGGATGTCGGTCGAATCCGGCGTCGGTGGCCTTCGCGTCGAGTGCCGGCTGCGCGCTGCCAACCTGGAAAAAGGCGTGATCCGGCGGATGCGGTTGTTGATGGCGCTGGCCAACACGAACTGCGAACCGGTGGATGCCCGGCTGGCCATCCTGCGGCAGATCGCCGACCAGTTCGAACAATCCGACCTGCCGCTCTCGGCGTAGTTATTCAATGAAGAACAGTTGTCCTCAACTGTTCCTGGCCGCCGGGTTGGCCGGGGTTTGAAATCTCAAATCTCAAATCTCAGATTTCAAATCTCAGATCTCAGATCTCAGATCTCAGATTTCAAATCTAAGATTCAAGGACGCTCTGCCGCGAGCAGTTGAGGACAACTGCTCTACATTGGCTGGATGCCGGAAGATTGCCCCGATGACTGAGCGATTTCTGTTTGCCGGGCATGTGCAGGGTGTTGGTTTCCGCTACACGGCTCAGGCGATCGCGCGCGAGCTGGGTGTGCGGGGCTGGGTGAAAAACCTTGCCGACGGAAGGGTCGAGCTCGTCGCGACCGGATCGAAAGCACAGCTGGATGCGCTGCTCGATCAAATCAGTGAGCGAATGGGGAACTACCTCAGGTCCGTGACCCGCGCCCCGGCGGCTTTGGTGGACGATCACGAAGGCTTTCAGATCGTGCGTTGACGGACGCAGGCTGAGCAGGCTGTTTGGGAACCGCAGTTTCCACTGGCGCCGGCTGCGCGGGCCTGCCTGCCGACACTTTTCTGTAGTTCGGGTGTTCGGCCTGGCCGGTCATCTCGTAGAGGAAGCGGCTGGGGATGCTGTCGCGGGGTTTGCCCCATTTCAGCCGGGTCAGGGCCATGCTGAGCGTCAGGCGATCCTGGGCCCGGGTCAAGCCGACGTAACAGAGCCGGCGCTCTTCATCGACACCGCTCTCGCCATCTTCCAGAGCCCGAAAATGGGGCAGGATGTTTTCCTCCAGTCCTACCAGCCAGACTTCCGGGAATTCCAGCCCCTTTGCGCTATGCAACGTCATCAGGGCCACCGCGTTTCGCCGCAACTGTTTTTCCTTCTCGTCCTCGACTTCGCGGTCGCCGAGTGTGATTTCGTCCAGAAAAGCCGACAGCGCTGGTTCTTTGTGCTCGCGTTCGTGATCGGCGACAGCGTTGACGACCTGCTGGACCGAATTCCAGCGCATTTCGCGGTCGGTGGCCTCGGTGTAGCAGCGGTCGATTTCCTGGCGGTAGTTGCTGCGTTCGATCAGGCGGCCGACCGCCGTCGCCAGGCCAGACTTCCCGACAAGCTCGCGGGTCTCTTCGATGCAGGCGATCAGCTGCTCCAGTCCGGCCGTTGCCGCGGTACTGATTGCGGGGCGGGCGCGCCGGTCGGTGGCGACTTGCCAGACCGGCTGACGGCGTTCAATGCTCGCCGCGACAAGCGACTCGATTGCCTTTTCGCCCACGCCTCGACGGGGGCGTTGCAAGACGCGCAGCAGCGTGGCGTCGTCTTCGTTCCCGTCGACCAGCCGCAGCCAGGCGACGATGTCCTGGACCTCTTTGCGATCGAAGAACGAGCTGGTCCCAACCAGGACATAGGGCACGCCGGCCTTGCGAAAAAACTGCTCAAACAGCCGGGGCTGTTCATTGGTCCGGAAAAGCACGGCGCAATGGCGCGGCTCGACCCGGCCCGTGGCGATTCGCGCGGCGATCGCGGCGACCGTCTCGCGGGCTTCGGCCGCTTCATCGGGAAACTGCATCACGGCTGGCGGCGTTCCACCCGGGCGGGCCGCGACCAGCTTCTTGTCGTGGCGAACCCGGTTGAAGCGGATCAGCGTGTTGGCCAGCTTCAGGATCGCATCGCAACTGCGGTAATTTTCCTCGAGCCGCACAGTGACGGCGTCGGGCCAGTCCTTGCGAAAGGCGAGAATATGGCGGACTTCAGCTCCGCGCCAGCCGTAGATCGACTGGTCGTCGTCGCCAACGACGCAGAGGTTGCGGTGGCCCTCCGCGAGGGCGCGGACGATCCGGTACTGGCTGCCGTTGGTGTCCTGGTACTCGTCAACGAGGATCTGGTCAAAGCGGCCGGCTTCAACAGCCAGCACATCGGGATGTTCGCTGAACAGCCGGCCAACCAGCAGGAGCAAGTCGTCGAAGTCAACTGCTCCCAGCCGTTTGAGTTCCTGCTGGTAACGGCGGAAGGCAATCGCAGCGAGCGTTGCCCGGTCGGAATCGGCTTCGCTTGACGCTGCGTCGGGCGACAGGCCGCGGGACTTCCACGAGCTGATCTGCCAGACGAGCTGACTGGGCGAAAGCGCAGCGTCGGCAACGTTGACTTCGCGCAGGACGCTCCGCGCGACTGCTTCCTGGTCCCCACCGGCGTAGATCGCGAACCGGGCCGGGTAGCCCAGCCGGCTGATGTGACGGCGGAGAATCCGCACACAGAGCGAGTGAAAAGTCGTGACCAGCGGACCTTCGCGCTGTTTGCCCGGTAATATGGCCCGCAGCCGTTCCTGCATCTCGCGGGCGGCCTTGTTGGTAAACGTGACGGCGAGAATCCGGTTTGCAGGAGTTCCCGAGCGGATCAGCTGGGCGATCCGGAAAGTGATCACCCGCGTCTTGCCCGTCCCCGCGCCGGCCAGGACCAGTAGCGGGCCGGTCCGGTGGCCAACGGCAGTCTGCTGTGGGGAGTTCAGTCCGGTCACGAGTCCGGGTCCAGCCTGGATGTCGGAAACTGGGCAGGCGATCACCGCTTGCCAAGGCAATGCCTTTCACGGGCTGGCACTGGTGTCCCAATGTAGAGCAGTTGTCCCCAACTGCTCGTCCGCGAATGCCCTGTCTTTCACGGGCGGGCAATGGTTTTCCGGCCGTTGCCGGGGGTAGTATCGTAACGCCTTGCCCGGCGCGGCCGGGGAATGCGGTAATCCCTTCGCCCCAATCAAGGGAAAACCCAAGGTCAGGGCCCCGTTGGCCAGCCGTCACTCTTGACCATTCAAAAAGCAAGCCCGTATAGTGGCGGCTGGCGAAGCAAAGGCGGCCGACGAGAAGTTTCCGGGGCCTTGAGCCGTTGCATGCTCGCTTTTCA
>JANOFL010000369.1:0-21940 GCA_031405895.1 Planctomycetota bacterium | reverse complement strand
ATTGGCCGATGCCAGTCTGCCGCAGCCGGATCGACTTTTTGGACCAGTCCCACAAGAATGGCTGCCGGTTCCCTGGAAGCCGCCGCTGACGCAACTTCCCCGCAGAAAAACCGCCCGTTTCGCGCCCATGTCTGACACCATCCTGTCCGTCGAAGACACCATTCACGACCAGCCGGACGACCTGGGCCGTGGTGCGGCCGCCGGACGGACGCCGATGATCGAGGCCGACCGGCTGAGCAAGTTCTACGGCATTTTCGCCGCGACTCGCGACGTATCGTTCAAGGTCTACCGGGGCGAAGTGGTTGCCTTTCTCGGACCCAATGGGGCCGGCAAAAGCACCACGATGAAAATGTTGACCGGCTACCTCGCGCCTTCCGAGGGGCGGGCGATGATTGCCGGCCATGACATGTCTTCGGACCGTCTGGCGGGCTCGCGATGCCTCGGCTATCTGCCGGAAACCGGGCCGCTTTACCCCGACATGACCCCTTATTCGCTGCTCGATTTTTTCGCCGAAGCCCGGGGAATGAACAAGCGGACCAAGCTGGACCGGATCGCGAAAGTCGTCGAGCTGTGCAGCCTCGGCAGCGTGATCTACAAGCCGGTAGCCAAACTTTCCAAGGGCTACCGCCAGCGCGTTGGCATGGCCCAGGCCCTGATCCATGAACCGGATGTGCTGATCCTCGATGAACCGACGTCCGGACTCGATCCGAACCAGATTCGCGGTGTGCGCGAAACGATGCGGCGGCTGGGCAAGGAAAAAACCATCCTCCTCTCGACCCACATCCTGCAGGAAGTCGCCGCCATGGCCGACCGGGTGATACTGGTCAACGAAGGCCGCAAGGTCTACGACGGGCTGCTGGTCGATATCGACCCGCAGCGCCGGGGGCTCGATCATGTCTTTGCCGAACTGACCGGACACGATCCACGGACGGGCCAGCGGCTGGCCGAACCGGGCCAGGAGGGCAAGGGCGGAGACGACGGCGGATGAGAGAGTCGCCTTTCGCTCCGCGAAAGCAGGCAGCTCGAGCGGCGCGAAAACCGGCAATCGCAACCGCGGTGGATGCCAGTTCGTCCGGCGCGGGACGGACTTTCGGTGGCCGGGGCAGAATCCGGACAGTTCTGGAACAGGTTGGCTGATGGATATTGTTGTCATTGCCGAGTTCGTCTACCTGCTGGTGATCGACCTTGCGTTCCTGTTCGCGCTGCTGATCCTGATGCTGCCGCTCGGCATCTGGCGGCAGGCGGCTTTCGCGGTGATGAAGCGGAACTTCACCGGTTATTTCAGCAATCCGACCGGCTATGTGTTCCTTTGCCTGTTCGTGCTGCTGACGAGTTTCGCCGCCTTCTGGCCGCACGAGTTTTTCACCACCAATCTTGCCAATTTCAACCAGCTGAACCGCTTCCTGCCGTTCATCATGCTGATCTTCATTCCGGCGATCACGATGAGCCTCTGGGCCGAGGAGCGGCGCCAGGGCACGGATGAGCTGCTGCTGACCCTGCCGGCGCATGACTTTGACATTGTGATCGGCAAGTATTTCGCGGCCGTGTTTGTGTTCACGCTCTCACTGCTTTTCAGCCAGCTCTCCAACTACGCCGTGCTGCTGGCGATGACGGGAGGCCAGCTGGACACGCTGCTGCTGTTCTCGACCTACCTCGGCTACTGGTTCATGGGCATTGCGATGCTCGCGGTCGGAATGGTGGCGTCGTTTCTGACCAACAACCTTACCGTCGGTTTCATTTTCGGGGCGGCCTTCAATGCGCCGCTGGCGTTCTTCTCGCGCGCCGACCTGATCGTGTCCGACAGTGCCTGGATCCGGCGGCTGTTCGAGTGGTCGCTGTTGCAGCGGTTCGAGCCGTTTGGCCGCGGGCTGATCAGCCCCTCGGCGATCTGCTATTTCCTGGGGATTGTGGTCCTCGGGATTTTCTTCAGCCTCGTCCTGATTGGCCGGCGGCACTGGGCGGGTGGGCGGGACGGCCGCTCGATGTTCTGGCACTATTTCCTGCGCGGCGTGTTTCTGGTGGCCACCGTGATCGCTGCCGTGCTGATCGTGCAGTACAGCCCGATCAACCAGGCCCGGGTCGACATTTCCAGTGGCAAGGTCAGCACCTTGTCGGATACATCCCGCCAGGTTCTCGCTGAACTGGCACGCGAGCCAGCGGCTGAGGGTGAAAAGTCCGTGCCCGTCATCAACGTCGATGCCTTTGTCAGCGGCAACCTGCCGACCGAGTATGTCCAGGCCAGCTATGACCTCGTCAACCTGCTCCGTGAGTTTGACGTGCTGGGCGGCAATCGTGTGCAGGTCAATCTGCAGCAGGGCATCCAGCCGTTCAGCGAGGAAGCGATCCTGGCGGAGAAACGCTTTGGCATCCGGCCCCGGAAAGTGGTCAGTGAGTCGCGCGGCGCGATCCGCGAAGAGGACACCATCTTCGGCGTCTCGGTTTCTTCCGGCCGCCAGCGGATCGTGATGCCGTTCATCCCCTATGGTGCCCCGGTCGAATACGAGCTGATCCGCGCGATCCGCAGTGTCGCCCATCCCGAGCGCAAAAAGCTGGGCGTGATCCAGACCGACGCGTCGGTGATGGGCGCGATGCTGCAGATGCCGGGCGAGGACGGCCAGCCCCAGCGCGTCCAGTTGCCGATGCTGCGGATGATCGGTGAGCTGAGAAAGGAATACGACGTCGAACCGGTCGATGCCAGTTCACCCGTCCCCGTCTGGCTGGAAGACGAAGCCGGCCGCCCCGTTCGCCGCCGTTACGATGTGATGCTGGTGGTCCAGCCATCCAAGATGACAGCGGGCGAGATGGACAACCTGCTGGAACTGGTCCGCCTCGGCCAGCCACTGCTGGTTTTCGAGGACGCCCTGACCGATCCCGAGGCCTTCCCCACGATCTATGGCACATTCTTTCCCCGCCGCCTCAACCGGCTCAGCAGCGAACCGGCCGACATCACGCGTCTGATCGACCAGCTGCAGCTCGACGTCGACCGTCAGAAAGCCGATGGCCTCTGGTATCCCTGGCTGTTGTACAAGGACGCGGCCGCCAATCCCTACCGCCGCGACACCATTCTCTCGGAGCCGGAACGGCTGATTGTCCGGGCCGACGAGGTCGAAGATCTGCCCAAGTTCGCACCCGACCATCCGGCCACGCGCGGGATCACCGAAATCGGCATGGACTTCACGGCCCCGGTCACGCCGTTGCCCGACTCAAAGCTTGTGTTCACGGAGCTGGTCAACAGCGGAGGCTGGGGCCGGATCAACACGCGGGATTTCATCCGGCTGCCGCCCGAGAATCGCGATGCGGTTCGCGAGGCGCCGCGGCGCTCCTGGCCGCTGGTCGCCCATATCCAGGGCAGCCGCCAGAAAGATGACTTCGCGGCAGCCGACATTGCGACGCCGGATGACCAGCGCGCCAATGTGATCTGGGTCTGCGACGTTGATTTTCTCTCTGATCGCTACGTGGCCATTGCCGAGTATCCGATCCAGAATGGCATTGAGTACCAGTTCCAGAACGTGGCCCTGTTGCAGAATCTGGTCGACTACCTCGCCGGAAACGAGACCTGGCTCGATCTGCGGAACCGCCGCCAGCGACAGAGCACATTGCGGGTTGTGGAGCAGACGGTCGACGCGGCGATGCAGGAAGTCTACGAGGTGACCCAGGAGCTGGAAAAACAGCGGATCGAAGCGATGAACAAGATCCGGACGGAGGTCGAGCGCGAGATCGGCCCGCTGCAGAAAGACATCGAGCGAATGGATTCCGAAGGGACCCGGAACGAAGAGTACAACCTCAAGCGACAGACTTTCGAAGCCCGGGCCCGTGAACAGGCCCAGCGGGTTCAGTCCCAGCTCGAACAGCTGGAGAATTCCAAGGCCGAGGCGTTGCGCAGTATCCAGTTCGACGCCGAACTGAAAATCCAGGAAACACAACGCAATTTCAAACTGGCGGCGGTTGTCATTCCGCCCATTCCGCCCCTGTTGATGGGCCTGATCGTGTTCACCCGCCGTCGGCTAAGGGAACGGGAAGGCATTTCCCGGGCCCGCCGGCTGAAGTAACAGTCCAATCCAATCAAGGACTTTTGCTCGTACTCGTGCTCGAACTTCCTGGCTGCCCCGTTTTTCAGCAAGTTACCCCCAAAGTGGGCACACAAAGACACATTCGAGCACGAGCACGAGCACGAGCACGAATGACAGCCGGCTTGAGTACGGCGTCGCATCGAATCCTGGTTAACAGCCCTCAAATCCAATGAATTCCCCCACCCGAACAACGCTGTTGATGGGCCTGATCGCTGCGGTGTGCTGTTCGGCGGCAGCATGGTTTTACCCCTGGCCTGCCCCGCCCGGCGACCGCCTCGCGGCCGGCCAGGGGCTGTTCGCGCCGTTTGACCAGGCTCGGATCTGGGGCCTGGAGATCGTGCAGTACGACGCGGGACAGCAGCTGAACCAGTCGCTGGTGCTGCAGCGCCAGGGCGACCGCTGGCTGGCTCCGGCCCACGCTGGTTTTCCCTCGGACAATACGGCCCAGCGCCTGGCCGTGATCAATTCGCTCATTCGCCTGACGGAAGGCTCAGCCGTGCTGGAACGCATTTCCGACAGTCAGGAAGACCACGTCAAGTATGGTGTCGTCGATCCCGGCGACTACCAGCAGCTGACCAACCGCACCGGGATCGGGGTCCGGGTCCGCCTCGAGGACCGCAACCGCCGCGAACTGGCGACTCTGGTGGTTGGCGAACCCCTGAACAGCGAACAGGGGGAAAAGCAGGCGTTTGTCCGGATCGCCGGCCAGCCGCAGGTGTACCTTGCCGAGTTTGACCCGGCGGTTTTGACGGTCGAGTTCCGCAACTGGATCGATCCCAACCTGTTCGGGCTTCGCACCCAGCTGCGTCCGGATGGCGAGTTCGCGCGCGAAGCCGTGATGACTTCGGCCATCGCGGGTGTTGCAGCAATGAGCGGCGCGCCGGCGGGTGAAGGTGCCTGGCGCGCGACCCTCGCCTTCAGCTCCCGCGGATTTGCCTTGCGAACCCTCGAAGTCCCCGCCGGCAGCGGCTGGCAGCCGGCCGATCCTCCCGCCGAGCCGGCCGCGCTGATTGCGGCTGCGGCCAACCGGCTGGGTACCATTCCGGTCGACGATGTGCGGGCCAAACCCGAACCGCTCGCCGACAATTTTGCCGGGTCCCTGGCCGGGCCTGCCGCACTCTATGATCCGCTCAAGGAGCCAGGCTTTGCCCAGTCCGCAGCCGAGGGCGAGCCGCTCCGGCTGCAGTCGGCTGGTGGGCAGGTCGAAGTGCTGACCGAGTCCGGCATCCGGCTGCGGATGCTGCTCGGGAGCGCCTTCCCCGCCGCGCAGACCGAGTCCAAACTGGGCCGTTTCGCGCTGTTGCATGCCGAAGCAATCGCCGACTGGCACAAGCCGCCCGAACCGCCGGCCGGCGTTGACGGGGCTGAGCCGACCGACGATCAGCGCCGCCAGTTCAGCCGCGAGACCGAAGCCTGGGAAAAACAGAAAGCCGCCCAGGCCGAACTCGCCAAAGCCTTTAATGCCCGCCACTTCCGCTGGCTCTACCTGATCGACGAGAACGTGGTCGGCCTGATCATGCCGACGGTCACCGGCCTCGCGCCGCCGGCAACTCCTCCAGCCTCCAGCGGGAACCCGGTGCCCGGCTCTGAGCCACCGGCCCCGTCTCCTTCGCAGCCAACCTCCGACGAGGACAATTCCTGAATGATTCGCCCCGCCCCCGTTTTTGCATTCCTCGTTCTCGCCTCGACCTGGTCGGTCCGAGCCGACGACCCGCCCGCAACGATCCGGGTCGCCACCTGGAACGTCGAGTGGTTCTTCGACGACTTCAAGCCCGACAACCGGAGCGATCTTGCGAAGGAACAGTCGGCCCCTTCGCGCGATGAATACGACTGGAAAAAGAACCAGCTGGCTCGCGTGATCGCCGCGCTCGAACCGGACATTATCGCGCTGCAGGAGGTCGAAGACCGCGACATCCTGTTTGAACTGACGAAAGAGCTGGAGAGTGTCCACCAGCTCAAGTACCGCTACGCTTTCATCGACGGCTTTGACTTCAGTACCGAGCAAGATGTGGGGATGCTTTACCGCTCCGGTCTGGCCGAATACAGCCGCCGCGAGCAGACGGCCGAACAGGCGACGTCCGGGCAGCACTACAGCCTCGGCAAACACCTTTTCGCCCGCTTCCAGTGGGGCCGCGGTGACGATTCTCAGGAGCTGCTGGTTTGCACCAGCCATTTCCGCGCCGCTCCGGACCAGGAAGCCCTCCGGATCCGCCAGGCCCGGCTGCTGCATGAGTGGGTCGGTCCGCTGGCCGAAAAGGGTGACAACGTGATCCTGCTCGGCGACTTCAACTCCGAACACGATGCCGACACAACAGTTCCGGTGACCGACATCGGCACCCTGCAAGGTCTCGGATCGGCGTCGACTGCCGACGATTTCACACTCCTCAACCGGGGACTGCCGGCCGAACTGCGGGTCACGCATCTGGGCGGCAAACAATACGACCTGATCCTCGCCAGCCCGGCTCTGACGGTCGACGACCCCGTGAAGAAAGACCTCGTCTTCAACCGGATCATCAGCCGGCCCGACCTCGTGATCGTGGGCGAGCGGGACACCGACCATTTCAACCGCTACTACCAGATCCCCCGCGAGCAGCGCGATATCAGCGACCACTACCCCGTCATGGCGGAGTTCCTGGTGAAGTGATCGTGGGGCCAGGCACCCGCCTGGCCATTGCGTATTGACGGCAGGGTGGGTGGAGTCCGCGAAACCCACCATCTTTTTTTTCGCAGTCGGCTAATCAATGATCGCAGGGGCAATGGTGGGTTCCGAAGACTCCACCCACCCTAAATCCCCAGTTCATGCTCGTACTCAGCGCAGCGGTGCTCGTGCTCCTGATCGTCCTGCCTGAGTTGAAAGACCGATTAGGCTTACGAGTACGAGTTGCGCAAACGGTGTTGCCACTGGGCAGCCGATTGGAATGGGATGATGTCAGCCCGCGAATACAACTTTGATGGCCTCGTCGGGCCGACCCACAACTATGCCGGGCTGTCGTGGGGCAATGTCGCTTCGGCGATGCACCAGAACGCGACGGCGAATCCCCGCGCGGCGGCGCTGGAAGGGCTGGCCAAGATGCGGCGCGTCGCGGCAATGGGCATCGGCCAGGCCGTCCTGCCGCCGCTGGCCCGGCCCAACCTGCGGCTGCTGCACGAACTTGGCTTTCGCGGCTCGCCCGGCGAAATGATCGAACGGGCTGGCAAGTCCGACCCGGTGCTTTTGGCGGCGGCTTACAGCGCGTCGAGCATGTGGACGGCTAACGCGGCCACGGTTTCGCCCGCCGCCGACTGCGCCGATCGCCGGACCCATTTCACGCCGGCGAATCTGGCGACGCTCCTGCATCGCTCCGCCGAAGCCATCGACACGACCCGTGTGCTGCGGGCCGTTTTTCGCGATGAACGGCGGTTCGCGGTCCACGATTCCCTGCCCGGTTGCCTTGTCCTTTCCGACGAAGGTGCGGCCAACCACACGCGGCTGTGTAGCGCGGATGGCAGTCGCGGGATCGAGCTGTTTGTCGCCGGCCGCTCGGCATTCGACCGCTCCGCCGCGGCGCCGGCGCTCTACCCGGCCCGGCAGACTCTGGAAGCCTCCCAGGCTGTCGCGCGTCGCCATCAGCTCGACCTCGAGCAGGCCACGCTGTTTTTCCAGCAGAATCCGGTCGTGATTGACGCCGGAGTCTTTCACAACGATGTGATTTCGGTCGGCCGGGGCAACGTCCTGCTCGCCCACGAGCTTGCGTTCATCGACCAGCGCAATCGCCTGGATGAATTGCGGCGGATGTGGGACCAGGTTTGTGATGGCCCACTGGAAATCGTTGAGATCGCAGCTCGTGACTTGCCTGTGGCCGACGCCGTCAGCAGTTATCTTTTCAACAGCCAGCTGCTCAGCCGGCCCGACGGCGGGATGACGCTGCTTTGCCCCCAGGAGGTCGCCGAAACTCCCACGGCCCACGCCGCCGCGCGAAAAATCCTCGCCGCCGGCACCCCGATCGACGACCTCCAGTTCGCCGACTTGCGTCAGTCCATGCGCAACGGCGGCGGCCCCGCCTGCCTCCGCCTCCGCGTCGTCCTCGACGAAGTGGATCGCGCCGGCTGCGCCCCCGGCGTCTTTTGGACCGAATCCCTCGACCGCCGGCTCACGGCCTGGGTCCAAAAGCATTACCGCGAGTCACTGGCACCGGAAGACCTGCGCGACCCGAGGCTTGTTGATGAATGTCAGGCGGCCATTGAATCGCTGGCTTCAATCCTTCAGCTGGACCATGGGATGTTGCTTGCTGATCATGTATCAACGGCGTCCATGAACCGTGCCGCAGGCATGTCCGAATCGCAATGAAGGCTGACCCAGCCGGGAGACAGGCAATTATTCCCGCTTCAGCCGACAGACAAGTCCTTCGCGAGCGTTTGTTCAGGCACGTCGACTGCCTGGCGGGGCTGATCGGGCCGCGGACGTTGAAGAAGCGGGGGTCGATGGAGGCCGCGGCCGGATACATTGAGGGAGTCTGGCGCGGGATGGGCTGGGAGGTGGCGCGGGAGAAGTTTGATGCGCTGGGCGATCCGGCCGCGAACCTGGTGGTTGAGAAGAAGGGGACCTCACGGGGCGGCGAGATTGTGTTGCTGGGTGCCCATTACGACACGGTCGATGCAACGCCGGGGGCCGACGACAACGCTTCGGCGGTCGCGGTGATGCTGGAGGCCAGCCGGTTGCTGAAGGATTTCATTGGGCAGCGGACACTGCGGTGTGTCGCGTTTGCCTGCGAGGAACCGCCCTACTTCAACGTCGACTCGATGGGCAGCCAGCATCACGCGCGCGAAGCCCGCCGGCGCGGCGAGCGGATTGTCGGCATGTTGTGCCTTGAGATGGTCGGGTACTTCCGCAAAGAGCCCGGCACGCAGGGGGTCCCGCAGGCAATTCCCCGGGTTCTCCGCTGGATGTTTCCGAAACGGGGCGACTTCCTCGCCGCCGTGGGCAACCTCAGCTCCTGGCGGCTGGCCTGGCAGTTCCGCAGCGGGTTCCGCCGCGCGACACGGCAGCCGCTGTTCACAATCTGCCTGCCCGAACGGATTGGCGAAATCCGCCTTTCCGACAACAGCTCGTTCTGGGACCAGGGCTACCCGGCCCTGATGCTGACCGACACCAGCTACCTCCGGAATCCCAACTACCACCTCGAAAGCGACATGCCGGAGACGCTCGACTACGACGCGATGACGGAGGTCACGCTGGGGGTTGCAGGTGCAATGAAGGCAATACTGCGATCATCCAGCCGGCACTAAGCCTGGATCTGGAGCTACTCACTGAAGACTTGGGCCGCCTGCCATTCCTCATTCATGCCCAGCCGTCCGATCCAGTCCTCAAGCCGAGATCGGTCGCATTTCTCACCGAGTACCATCAACATCCGGTGTACGTCGCGCAGGTGTTTGGGCGACTGCCCCTCGCGATAGAACTGAAGCTTGCGGACGATGACATACTCGGGCGGGGCAAACCAGACTTCCTCGCCGCCTACTTGTCCGGCCGTGGCCAGCGTCAGGGCTTCGGCATGAAGGGGATCGTCGCCCGACAGGTAGATGTCGGCTTTGTAACCCGTAGCGTGGTCGATCAGGTTGAAATGACCGCGCGCAGGCCGTTTTCGCTCCGCCTCAATGATCTGGGACGGTGGACAGTAAAAGTCATCGGCGGGAAATGCTGCCGCGATCGCCGGGGCATCCTCCTGCCGCAGCTCCACGACAATATCGACATCATTGGTCAGTCGCGGCTCGCCATAGAAGGTGGCCGCGACACTGCCCGTAACCATGTGGCGGATACCGAGCCTGTTGAGCCGGCTGGTGAAAACCTGAAACAGTTCAGGCAGTGGCATTCTGCATGAACTCCCGAACGCGGTCTCGCACCTGGCCTTCGTCCCATTCGGGATGCAGTTGGCGAATTCGAGCGGCTTTAAGCTCCCACGCAGTCCACCAGAGCCGGGTGGCCACGGTGAGACGTTCCGCACCCGACATCCGGCGGAGAGCGGCAATGTACTCCGGCGTCAGGCCAACAGCATGATTCGGGGGTTCACTGGCGTCGCGTGGCATCGCTGTATCGTAACCCGAAACGTGCCAACCTGGTCGGGGGACTGCCTGGAGCCTGTCGGATAATCAGAAAGTACCAGCCCGCGGCGCGAGTGATGACGGTCCGCGATTCCAGGCGCAGGGTCGGTCGAGCTCATGGGCGAAGCATGTATCGTCGTGACTCCAGCCGCGGCCAACTCCCCACGCAATGGTTCCGGGAAGACCAGAACCGTTGCGGGCGGAGGGGGGAAGAAATGGGGCTTCGCGACATTGGCCGTGCTGCATTGCAAAACCAGTTTCAGGAAAAACGCAAACCAGACCCTGTTGCCGAACGGCCCTCAGCCGCCTCCGCCGGCGCTTCCACCCGCCGGACTTGTCGCCTGGCTCAGCAGCAGTTTCGCGAGGGTTTCCGAAAGGCGCTGGAGTGCTTCCGCATCGGGCAGGGTCAGCGTCAGTTGCTGGCGGCCGTCGGGTTGGGGAGTGACGCAGGTGGCGAGCCGGTTGTGGACGGTTTCAACCAGCTCGGGCGGCGCGGTGGAGGGCTGCTGGCTGACCAGTTCGCCGAGGAAGCTGAAGACCGCGCCCAGCATCTCGCCACCGGCGGCCGCGACCCGCTCGCGATGGGCAGTTGTCGCGGCGACGTCGGCCGTCACGTCCGCCAGCCGCGTTCGGTCTACGGGTGCCGGGGCCTGCTTGCCCGTCAGCACTTCGAGGCGGCGGCGGAGTTCCTCCAAACTGCTGACCATGTCCACCGTGTCGACATCGGATTCGGGATCGAGTGCAGCCAGTGCGAGGTTGGCCTTGCTGTCCAGCGCGGCGAGCAGGGATTCCTCGATCGTCTTCTCGCTGACCAGCAGATAGACCTGGACCGGATTCTTCTGGCCCATCCGGTGGGCGCGGCCGATCCGCTGTTCCAGCACGGCCGGGTTCCAGGGCAAATCGACGTTGATGACCGTGTTGGCGGCCTGCAGGTTGAGCCCAGTCGAGCCGGCGTTGGTGGTGATGAAAAGCTGGCAGCCGGGATCGTTCTGAAATGTATGCACCAGCTCCTGGCGTTTCTGCTGCGGAACTTTTCCGTCGAGCCGGACGTAGCGGAGTTTCTGTTTCTTCAGAATCTTCTCGATCCGGTCCAGCATCGAGGTCCACTCGCTGAAGAGGACCACTTTGCGGCCCGGCTCGGAGAAGACCTGCTCCAACAGCTCCTCCAGCCGTTCCAGTTTCGTTGACCAGCCGGGTTCTTTCTTGTCGACCAGGGCCGTGCTGTCGGCAACCATCCGGCACATCATCAGGGCCTGCCGCAGCCGCAACAGGTCCATCTCGCTGATGAAGGGCTTGCGGACGATCGAAGCCACGATCCGCATCTGGGCACCGTGAATCTCCAGCTGCTCGTCGGTCGGCATGATCCGGACAATTTCGGTGGTCCGGGGCGGCAACTGGGTCAACACCTGGTCGCGGGTCCGGCGCAGCAGCACCGGGGCCAGCCGCGCCCGAAGGTCGGCGAGGTTCTTGTAGCCGAGCACCTTGCCCTTTTCGTCCACCATCCGGTGCCGGTTGAAAAACCTGAACCCTGGCCCCAGCCGCCTGTCATCGACGAACTGGACGACGCTGTACAGTTCATCGAGCCGGTTCTCCAGCGGCGTGCCGGACAGGACGAGGGCGAACCTCGACTTCAGGCTCTTGACCATCCGCGTCGTCTGGCCCTCCCAGTTCTTGATCCGCTGTCCTTCGTCGAGCACGATCAGGTCCCACGGGACGGTTTCAATCGCCAGCAGGTCGCGGAGGACCTGCTCGTAATTGCAGATCGTGAAAAACGTGCCGTTGAGGTACTGGCCGGGACGGTCTTTTGCCTGGCCGACAACCAGCTGGCAGGACCGGTCGCTGAAGCGGTGAATTTCGTTCCGCCATTGCGACTTGAGCGACGTCGGACAGATCACCAGCACGCGGCTGATGTTGGCCTGGCGGGCGAGCAGTTCGGCGACGCCGACTCCCTGGATCGTTTTGCCCAGCCCCATGTCGTCGGCCAGCACGGCCCGCCCCACGCCCGCTGCGAACGCGATCCCGTCCATCTGGTAGGGCAGCAGTTCAGTCTTGAGCAACGTGGTCCGGAGCGGGTGCCCGGCCGGATCGCGGCGGATTTTCGTCACCAGCTGCTCCATCCGGTTCTGAAACAGCCGCTGGTCAATGAACTCGGCGGCGTCGGGATAAACCCGCACCGGCCAGCCCGCCCGCTCCAGCCGTCCAATCCGTTTCAGCAGCCCGTCGATGTCGTCAAGGTCGCGGTTGAGCAACGGGCGCGCGATCGATTCGGCTTCATCAGAAATCCGCGAAGGCGGCTCCAGCCGCAACGCGCACGAACCGGCATAGTTCAGCCGCAGGCTGAACCCGCTCCGTTTGGGCTTCTGCTTCAGTGCCGCCGGCGTGAACTTCCGTTCGACGGTCCGCAGGCCATAAAAAATATGCTTGCAGGTTCCCAGCGTGTTGGTCTTGTAGTCGGGGCACGAGCAGTACGACATCCCGCGTTCGGTTGACCGCAGTGCGACCCGGTAGCTCTTGCCCGACAGGACGCTGGTGATGGTGTAGTCGGTCCACGGCGTGGACGGGTCGCCCGACACGAGGCGGAACTTCTCGGTCCTCGACCGTTCCCCCCGTTCAAGCAGCGCGTTCGTAATCAGATCGGACTCGTTCAGGCTCTCGACCGGCACCCGTTCTTTGGGCGGGGCTGCAAGGCCGAGCGCCATCTTTTCCTCGAGCACCAGCGATAACGCCGCCCCGGCGTGTTCGCACGCTTCCGTGCAGCTGGTGCAGTTCCAGTGCAGCCGGTCGCGGGCCGACGCCATCAGCGTGATCGAGACCGTGGCGTCGGGCAGGCGAAGCTGGAACAGGTCGCCTTGCTGAAAGACCTGTTCGGCGATCACGATCTCCCGCCTGCCGCCCGTGCGGATCAGCCGCGCGCCTTCCGGGCCGAGAATCCTGCAGGCCTGGGTAAAGTTGAGCCGGGAAAGCCGGTCGCGCAGCGGGCGGGTGTCTTCGTGGCGGATCGTCATGGCGGCCTCCGTTCCGGTGGATGACATTCAATGCCCGGGATGAACCGGGCCGGATTTTCGCCGCCAGACGGAGGTTGTGCAACCGGCGAATCCGGCAGGGTCGGGTTCAACGCCACCTGTGTGGATGGGACTCATGGAACGAACCGGAACCATCAGGCAGGGTCGGGCTCCCCATCGACCGGGCCAATACAGCTTTCCGGCACTCTTTTTCACTCCGGTCAATCAGGTCTCCCCGGTCAATCAGGTCAGTCCGGTCCGGCCCCGACGGAGCCCTGGGGCGGCACCGATCCATGACCCGCCGTCAGCGGACCTTGCCGGCTGGCGAAGGGTTTCCGGCACGGGATTTTTTTTGCAGGTGCCGCGTATTGGCTGGCCGATACCTCCTCCAGCGTGTCTGTTCTGCGCTCGGGTCATCGAAGACCCCTGCATCCCCGAACGGCGCGACATGGATGTTCAGGTTTTTCGCACGGATGTCTTCCATCCCGTACCTGGAGGTCTGTTCCATGTCGATCGACTGGATGCACTCTCTGATTGTCGTCACGTTCATGTCGGTCTGGGCCCTCGTCGGCCAGCTCTCGGCCGTCAGGCACTGAACGGCGATGTAGAGCAGTTGTCCCCAACTGCTCGCCACGCGCCCCGTTCTGTCGATGACTGCCCCTCGCCGGCTACTCGTACATAGTTGCGACCGCCTGTGGCGGACCCTCAACTGCTCGCGAGGTGCCCATGGCCTTTGGAAAAGCGTCGGAGCGCTGCGGAATGAGGCTGCGCATGACGAGCAGCTGGGGACAACTGCTCTACCTTCACGGGTCATCCACCAGTCCGCGTTGCCGGGTCGCCGCCCCGGCATTGCGCGGGGCGTGGTGGAAAACTGCCATGGCAGTTCCTGGGTGGCACCGCTTCGTTGGCATTGGATCAAACGGTTCTATGGCGACTGGTCGCGGGTGACGCCCGACATGGCCGCAAGCGTCGAACGCTGAGCCTGCCCGGGAACTCGGTACACCGCAAAGTCTGAGTGGCCTGTCGGTCAAGTACAGCGACCGATTCTGCTGGCTACTCGCCCTTGAACGCGAAGTTGATCGACGCGACTCACTTCATTTCCTGATACCCCAAAAATCCAGGCTTACCTTCGGGCCGTAGCGTCGGCGTGGCACGGGAAGGCGGAGCCTTTTGTCAGTGCGGTCCAAGGCAGGAGCCCCGGACCGAGTGAAAGGAAAAGGCTTGACCGACAAAGCGGGAGCTTTGTCGCCACGGGGAACCCGCGAATTCAGATTGGCGCAGACTGCCATTTACCCTGGTTGCCGGGCTTGCTAAGGTCCCGCCCCGAATACCGGGAATCCGCGCGGATACTGCGCAGGGCAGGCGATTGCGGGTGGCGCGGCAAGAATTGTGTTGACCGGCAAAGCGGAGCTTCGCCGCCACGGCAGGACGCCGCCACGACTGGACAGGCAAGATGAACAAGGCAAATGGACCACTTGCGGTTGCCGCATCGCTGACGATGCTGGCTGCGCTGGTGGTTTCCGGTTGCCAACAGCCGGTCGGCGGCCAGCGGACCGCGTTGATCGATCTTTCACGGCCACCCGCGTTTCTTTCGCAAGCCAACCGCCCGGCTTGGCTCGGCGGCAACGGCAGCAACGCCAGCAGTTCGCTCGCCCAGCGAATCATGGGATCGAACGGGAACACGCCCAGCGGCATCCGCTTGCCCAACGATCCGAACCAGCAGGCCGAGTGGTTCAACGCCCTCGCCGGTCAGGTCCAGGAGCTGAACGGCAAGCTGGGCCAGTTCGACACTGACAACCAGCAGTTGCACGCCGAACTGGCCTCCTACCGCCAGCGGATCCAGGCGGCCGGCGACTACAACTACCAGCTCAAGCAGCAGCTGACCGACACGGTCGCGCAGATGCATCAGATGCAACAGGACAAACTTGGCCTGGAACAGCAGCTGGCCGCGGCGCGCCTCGGCGGCTCTGGCCAGGGACAGGGATCCGGCCTGCTCGCATCATCGAATGGTGGCGTTCCCTCCCAGCTGCCAGGCGCTGTGGTTCTGCGGGCCAACAACAGTCTGCTCCAGCAGCTGCCACAAATCCGGATTCCCGGCGTGACGGCGCGGCTCGATGGCGACTTGATCCGGATCGAAGTTCCCTCGGACCCGCTCTTCGTCCCCGGCTCGTACCAGATCAGCAACGAACACGCCGCGATGTTGCAGGAGCTTGCGGCCGCGATCGCGCGCAGCTTTCCGCGCCAGATCGTCGGCGTGGAAGCCCACTGGGACGGCACGCCGGTCCAGCCCGCGACCACGACACATCATCAGCTGACCGCCAGCCAGTCGCTGGCCGTGTTCGAATACCTGAAGCGTCTCGGCTTGCCTGAGCGGCAGCTCTTCACCATGGCGATGGGCAGCAACCGGCCCCGTCATCCACAGGGCGGTCCTTCCAACCGCCGCGTCGAGATCGTGATCTACCCGGAATCGTGGGACGGGCGGTAGCGGTCTGTCTCAAGTCGATTGTTGATGAGCCGATGGGCTGAAAAGTTCAACTCTTCGCCCTGAACGGCAAGGGCGGCAGTCTTTCCGGTTTGGCTGGGCTGATCGCTCCCGGCATCCGCCACAGCGGCACAGCTCGCTTGTCCATTGCCGTTCGTCCCGCCTGATCGGGCGAGCCCGGCCCCTGTTCCGTTCATCGCCTTCGGGAAGGCGCCACTGTCCTGTGTTACGATAGGGTCCGGTGGTCGAGTCAACTCGAGGCGGGCGCAGACTTGGAATAGCGTCCCCTGCCCTGCACAGGACCATGGCTGACCGGACGGCAAGTTGCTGGCCGTGATGGGCCGTGAAGTCGAACGATGCTTGAACCTGAGCATGACGATTTCGACTCGGAGGATCTCCGTTCGACCCAGCTGCAGGAGCTGGACAACCGGGTTGCCGTCAGTCCGATTCAGCCTGAGCGAACTGCGATCGGGCGCTACAAGGTTGTCCGGCAGCTTGGCGAAGGCGGGTTCGGTTTCGTCTATCTGGCCCGCGACGACGTCCTGCAGCGGGAAGTGGCGGTCAAGGTTCCACGCTGGGATCGGGCACTGGCACCGCGGGCACTGGGGCGGTTCCTTCATGAAGGCCAGATGCTGGCCCAGGTCCATCACCCGGGGATCGTTGCTGTTCATGACTACGGAGCGACGGACGACGGCATTCCGTTTGTCGTCATGCAGCTGGTCGAGGGCCAGTCCCTGCAGCAGTTGCTCAAGGGCCCGCCGCTTTCACAGCTCCAGGCGGTCGACTATCTGATCCAGATTGCCGAAGCCCTTGTCGCGGCCCATCGCCAGTCGCTCGTCCATCGCGACCTCAAGCCCGCCAACGTGATTGTCGACAACGATCACCGGGTCCACATTGTGGACTTTGGTCTGGCCCTGCATGATGACCTGCTGCCTGGCACGGCTTGTGGCGAAAGCACGCCGGGCACGCCCGAATACATGGCACCCGAACAGATCCGTGGCGAGAACCACCTGATCGACGGGCGCACGGATGTCTGGGCACTTGGTGTGACGATGTACCGGATGCTGACCGGCCGGCTGCCGTTCAGCAGCAAGGACTCCCACGACCTGTTTCGCGCGGTCTGCTATCGCCAGCCCCGTCCGCCGCGCAAGCACGCCAGTTCGATCGCGCCCGAACTGGAGCGAATCTGCATTCGCTGCCTTCAGAAGCTGATGGACGACCGGTACCCATCGATTCGTGAACTGCTGGAGGAACTGCGGCTGTTCCAGGTCGAAGCGGAAGTTCAGGAACGACGCCTTTCGCAGGAGTGGGGCGTGTTGCCGACCGTCAAGTCTTTGCAGGGACTCGGCACGGCAAATGGCCTCAGCGGCGAGACACCTTCGCGCAATTCACGCCGGTCAGTGAGCTCCAACGGCTCGGGAGGCTCGCGTCCGTCGCTGCCAGGCCAGCCCGCGCCCGAGCTCAAGGCGATTGTCCCCAAAGGGCTGCGGTCGTTTGACCAGAACGACGCAGGGTTCTTTCTCAGCCTGTTGCCGGGGCCGGTCGACCGGCTGGGGGTCCCCGAGTCGATCCGCTTCTGGACCGCGCGGCTCGATGTCGAACACCAGGTGGAAGAGGTTCCGGTCGGACTGATCTATGGGCCTTCGGGCTGTGGCAAGAGCTCCTTCGTCCGGGCCGGCTTGATCCCCCGGCTCTCCGGTCGTGTCATCCCGGTCTACATCGATTGCACCACCGCTGATCTCCCCGCCCTGATCGTCGAGCGGCTGCGGCGCGAAGTCGACGGGATTCCGGCTGGAACCGGCCTCGTCGAGCTGCTTCGCGAGGTCCGGCTGGGCAAGCACCTCAACCGCGGCGACAAGCTCCTGCTCGTGCTCGACCAGTTCGAGCAGTGGCTCAGCCGGACCGAACACTACGCCGAACAGGAGCTGACCGAAGCCCTTCGCCAATGCTCTGCCGACCGGCTACAGACCCTGCTCCTGATCCGCGATGACTTCTGGCTCAGCGCCTCGCAGTTCTTCCGCTGTTTGCAGCGGCGGATCGAGGAGAGCCGCAACGCGATGGCGCTGCCGCTGCTCGATGAGCGGCATGCCCGGCGGGTGCTTGAGGCTTTTGGCCGGGTCCATGGTTGTCTGCCGCCGGGCGACCAGCCGCTCAAATCGGCCCACGAACGCTTTCTCAAGGAAGCAGTCCGTTCCCTGGCCCGTCGCGGCCGCGTAATCTGCGTCCACCTCAGCGTCTTTGCCGAGACTTGCCGCAACCGCCCCTGGACGCCGGGCGCATGGAAAAACGTCGGCGGCTGGGAAGGGATCGGCCGCGAGTATGTGGCCGGGATCTTCAACGATCCCGAGACGCCGGGCTACATCACCCGCCACGCGGCCGACGCCTGGAAGATTTTGGCCTGCCTGCTCCCCCAGACTGGTTCGGACCTCAAGGGCCAGGCACTCACCCGCGCGGCCCTCCGCCAGGCCAGCGCCGTCGCGCCGGCCAGTCACTTCGGCCAGCTCTTCGACTTCCTGATCACCCACGCCCGCCTCGTCTCGCCGCTGGAGAGTTCTCTCCCTGAAGTCGAACTGGAACAGTCGCCGGCGGCTGGGTCCCAGCCGGAGCCTGCCCCCCGGCGAGCGGCAGGGCGTCAGCCCTCCGTGGACGATGGCGCGGCCACCCGGCCACGGCCTGAGTCTGCCGTGGCAGGCCCTCCCGGCGGCCCGTCAGGCCGCCAAGTCCTCTACGGCCTGACCCACGACTTTCTCGTCGCCCCGATCCGGGCCTGGGGGATGGCCAAGCAGAACGAAACGCGCGAAGGCCGCGCCGCCACGCTGTTCAACGAACTCGCCAGCCAGTGGAAGCTGACCGGCGATTCCCGCTTCCTCCCCTCCCTGCCCGATTACCTCCGCATCAGCCGGCTCACGCCCCATCCGATGCGCGAGGCGGAAAGCAGATTCTGGTCCGCCGCCAGGCGCAAGACGCTTTGGACCGCCAGCCTGCTCGGCATGGCCGCCCTGCTGCTGGTCCTCGCCGCCGCGTTGATCGCCAGCTGGCAATACCAGAACCGGACCCGCCTGCTGGTCGCGGAGTACCTCGGCTGCCCAGCGAGCTACGTCGAGCGGAACTGGAGTCAGGTGATTGATCGCCGCGGCGAAACCAGCCGCCTGCTGGAAGCCAGCCTGACTTCCGACCCGCTCCTCAACCGCATCCGCGCCGCCGCCGCAGTCGTCGTCCGGGATCCCAGCCACGACCAGGCCCTGCAAACCTGGCTGCAGTCGGTCCCCGATGTTCCGGGTGACGAGTTCGCCAGCTACTGCGCCGCGGCCAACAGCGACCGCAAGCGGCTGGTTCCGGCCCTCCACGCCGAATGGGAACGCCGCAACCAGCCGGTAGAAAAAGACTACATCGCCCGGGCCCGCCTCGGCCTGCTCCTCGCCTGGCTCGGCGACTGGCGGGCCATCGAAGCCAACACCTGCCTCCAGGCTGATCCCCACGCGCGAACCCACACCATTTTGGAGATCGGTCAATGGCGCGGCGACGTTGCCGTTCTCTGCAACGTGCTGACCGGTACTCCCGCCGTGTCGGGTGATGCCTGTAGCGCGCTGGTCGCCGGACTGGGACTGATCCGGCCCGACCGGCTCAATGTCGTCCAGCGGAATGCCGCAGTGACCTGGCTCAGCGACTTCTACCAGCACCATCCTCACGCCGGTACACACTCCGCCGCCTGGTTCGCGCTGGACCAGTGGCAAATCCCGCATCCGGACGTCGTCGACCAGTTCACCGTGGGCCAGGAGTGGATCGCCATCCGGATTCAGCCTGCGATCGAGGGTCGCCAGCCCGTGGAGATCCAGTTCGTGCGATTGCCAGTCGAAGAGCGCCCCGACCTTTTTCTGGGACACGGGTTGTCGGCGAATCCGCTCAAGCAGGATTTCGAAACAGGTGCAACGGTCTGGATGGCGGTGACGGAAACCTCGCTTAAGCTGTTCGGGCTTTTCCTTGCCGAAAACGTGGAAGACGACCAGGCACTGGCCTGTTTCCGCCAAGATTCCTCGCATCCGAACTGGGACGATGCGCATGACGGCCGACGACCCGCGATCCGGATCAACACGGGTGCGGCGACCAAATTCAATCGATGGCTGGAACGAAAAATCCAGGCGGCAATGCGAGGCCAGCCGGGCTTGCGTGAAGCCTTCCCGACTGGCCCGAATGCATGTGGCGTACCCAAAGGGCTGTTTCACCGGGCGACGGCCGCCGGTGCCACAGCCGAGTATCCCTTCGCTTCAACGCTCCGCGTGACAGACCGGTTGCTGCCGTTGCTTGAACAGGGGCTGGACACGACCGGGCCACAACTGCAATCGTCGGTGCCCAACGGATTCGGACTGTTTGACATGACCGCCGGCAGCCGCGAACTGACTGATGAAGTCACGGGACCCTGGTGGAAGATGCAATGCACCGTCGCCGGCGGCAGTCATCTTTCCAAACCCGAACAGCTTAGAACAGGTTTTGAACAGCCTTTTCCGGTCGAGTTCCACGGTATCGACGTTGGCTTACGGCCGTTGCTGGTCGTCCCAGTGCCAGCCGATCGGGAGCCGGCGTCCTGAATGCCCGCCAGCTGCCAGATTGGGTGGCGAGATTCAGTTCGACCGCGCATGGGCTGGTGGTTTGTCACACTTCGGTTGACGGATAAGCCCAATCAGCCGCAACGCGTTAGCGTCCGGTCTCTTGGGAACCAACCGGGGGCTGATCCTTCGATGAACGCGCGACAGACCGCCGGACGCTGGAGCAAGTTGCTGCCGGCATGGCGACTGCAACCGTCCAGTTGTTGCCGGAAAATTCAACGGCTATTCGACGGCGACGGAGTCCAGTAGTTGCACACGCGCGACCTTGGTCCGGGATCGGGCCCGCTTTCGTAAAAGTAATAGCATTCCTCGATGCAATCATTTGTGCAGGCCGAGTTGCCTTTGTTGTGTTCCTGGCAGTAGGCAATACAGAGGGACATGTCGTCTGGAACCGGTGCGACTCCCGTGCGGTCAATCGTCAGCGTCTGTTGCTGACAGGCGTTGCCCACCGTCCATTGTGACATTCCGTTGATGGTCACTGGATGCGACTGGAACAATTCCGCGTTGGGTGAAAGGACCACGATGCCGGCTGGGCATTGACAGGCTGGAAGGGGACACGGGCAGCAACAGTTCCGGTTGCAACAGCCGGTGACCGCCGGCCCGGGAACAAACGGCAGATGCCCAACGAACCCCTCGGGAAACGAATGCATTGGACCGGGTACCGCCAGACAAATGGGGCGGCACACGGCAACCGGCTGGCACGCCGGCGCGGACTGCCAGACAACTGGACAAGGACAGCCCTCGAACGGGCTGGCCCACTGGGCTGCCGACCGATCCGACCAGACCAGGCAGCCGACGGAAAGAACAACGAACTGGACGAAATGCTTCGACATGACAAGTCACTCCATTGAAAACACCGGGAGTGGCTTGAGGAGGTCCGGGAATCTTGCGGCAGAAACGGCAATTCGTCAAGTCAGGAATTGGCTGTTTGGCCGGGCTGTCGGGTACGATACTGGACTATCATTTGAGAGCGCGGCCAGACCTTCGCGACTGCCGCGGCGCGTTCCCCGGCAACCCGATTCATGCCCAGTCCGAACAGCGACGACTTCGATTCCGACGACCTGAAACCCACCGAAATGGCGGGGGACGGGGCGTTGGCAAAAGACTCGACCAGTTTTTCGCTGGAACCGGCCAAAATTGGCCGCTACCAGGTCATCGAGCAACTGGGCCGGGGCGGATTCGGGTTTGTCTACAAGGCCGAGGACAGCACGCTTCAGCGCAAGGTCGCGATCAAGGTCCCGCGCTGGGACCGCGACCTCAGCCCGGAAGGCCTCGGACGATTCCTGTACGAAGGCCAGATGCTGGCCCAGGTCAACCATCCCGCGATTGTCTCGGTCTACGACTATGGCGTGACCGAAGACGGCATCCCCTTTGTCGTCATGCAGTTTGTCGAGGGGCAGTCACTGCAGACACTCTTGAAGGCCGGACCCGTGGAACCACCCCGGGCTCTGGAATACCTGGTCGGGATCGGGGAAGCCCTCCAGGCAGCCCATTGCAACCTCCTGACGCATCGCGACCTCAAGCCAGCCAACGTCATTGTCAATGACCAGCACCAGGTCTATCTGGTTGACTTTGGTCTGGCACTGCACGAAGAGCTGACCCCTGAAGAATCGTCCGAGCCCGAAACGCCGGGCACTCCGGTCTTCATGGCTCCCGAACAGATTCGCGGCGAGAACCACCTGATCGACGGACGAACGGATATCTGGG
>JANOFL010000325.1:0-7328 GCA_031405895.1 Planctomycetota bacterium | reverse complement strand
CCACAAGCAGGGGGTTGGGTTGTCTTTTTCGCAAACAGCTAAACCCGTTGGCTCTGGGTGGACTAAAACGACTCCCGACCCCTTCACGCATGAATCCCGGTTCCGGTCACCGATTCGCCACGACTCAATGGAGCCTGGTCGCTGCGGCGGGCGCGGCCGATGACGCCGGATCGCGCGCGGCGCTGGAGGAACTCTGCGGCCGGTACTGGTACCCGCTGTATGCCTTTCTGCGTCGCGGTGGTGCTGTGCACGTCGACGGGCAGGACTTGACCCAGGCGTTTCTGCTCGACTTGATCGAACACCGCCGGCTGGAGGTGGCGGATCGGGAGCGGGGCCGGTTTCGGTCGTTCCTGCTGGCGAGCCTGCGGAACTTTCAGGCCAACCAGTTCCGGGCCGGGCAGGCACAGAAGCGGGGTGGGAGCGTTGCGCACCTGTCTCTGGACTTCGGAACCGCCGAGGCGAACTACGCCCGCGAACCGTTCCATGAGCTGACGCCCGAGCGGCTGTTCGAGCGGAAGTGGGCCTTGCAGCTGCTGGCCGGGAGTCTGCAGCGAATGGAGGAAGAGGCGGTCGAGCGCGGACGGGGCGAGTTGTTCAGTCTCGTCAAGCCACAGCTCTCCGGCGAAGACAGCCCGCTCGCCCAGCAGGAGATCGCCGACCGCCTCGGCCTGACCCTGAGCGCCGTCAAGGTCGCCGTCCATCGCTGGCGCGAACGGCTGGGGACCATGATCCGCGAGGAGATTCGCTCGACCGTGATCAGTGACGATGAAGTAGAAAGTGAACTTCAGCATCTGGGCGAGGTACTCGGGCAGTAGCCGGGGCTGGCTGGGCGGCCCAAAATGGGCCAAGAACGGATTTCCAGGCCGTTTCGGACTGCCGGACTGTAACTTTGGTCCGGCAACCGGTTATGGACTGGTGCATCGCATCCGTTCCGTCTCGTTCAATCCCGGTCATTCCATGTCCACCTGCACCCGTTGCAAGAAACCGCTGCCGGCCGATGCGATGGGCGGCGTTTGCCCGGCCTGTCTGCTGGGGCTGGCACGACCGGAGCGGCTGGATCCGGCCCTGCAAGCGACACGCGACCAGCGCGAGCCCGACCCTTCGAAGTACCCGACGCCGGCCGAACTGGGTCGCTGGCTGCCGCAGTACCGGATCGACGAGCTGATTGGCCAGGGCGGGATGGGTGCCGTTTATCGCGGACACCAGCCGAGCCTCGACCGGCCAGTCGCGATCAAGGTCATGTCGCCACGTTTTGCCGACGACCCGTCGTTCGCCGAGCGGTTTTCGCGCGAAGCCCGCACGATGGCGCGGCTCAACCACCAGAACATCATCAACGTCCATGACTACGGACAGGCCGGCCCGGTCTGCTACCTCGTGATGGAGTTTGTCGAAGGGGTCAACCTGCGACGGGCGATGCAGAACGGCGAGCTGACGGCCGAGCAGGCCCTCGCGATCGTCCCCCAGGTCTGCGAAGCCCTCCAGTTCGCCCACGACGAAGGGATCGTCCATCGCGACATCAAGCCCGAAAACATCCTGCTCGACCGCCGTGGCCGGGTGAAGATCGCGGACTTCGGACTGGCCAAACTGGTCCAGGAAGATTCCCCGCAGTGGACGCTGACCGGCTCGCGCCAGGTGCTGGGCACGGCCAACTACATGGCTCCCGAACAGATCGAGCGGCCCGGCACTGTCGATCACCGGGCCGACATCTATTCGCTGGGCGTGGTGTTTTATGAACTGCTGACGGGCGAGCTGCCGCTGGGGCGGTTTCCGTTGCCGAGCGAAAAGAGCCGGGCCACCGCGGCACTGGACGAAGTCGTTTTGCGTTCGCTGGAGAAAGAGCCGCAGCGGCGGTATCAACAGGCGAGCGAAGTCCGTTCGGCGGTCGAACTGGTCCGCAACAGTTCCGGCTTCCGGCCGCTTGGCGAACCCGGCGTTCAATCGCCACCCGTCCCGCCTGCCGCGTTCGCTCCGCAGGCCGCTCCCGCCGCGTGGGCCAGCTCGCCGGCCAAGCCAGCGGCTGCCGGCAGCGGAAGCTTCCGTTTTCGCGTGCCATTCACGGTTGAAGATCCCAACTGGGGAATGACCGTGACGCACGGGACGATCAAGCTGCAGGACCAGCGGCTGCTGATCGACTACGCGACCCAGGACAACGTCTTTCACGCGATCCCGATCGGATCGGGCCAGCACGAGATCGGCCTGGCGGAAGTCCTGCAGGCCGATTTTCGCGAGGGCTATTTCTCCGGTCGGTTGACGCTCGTGCTCGACCGGCTCCAGCCGCTCAGCGGCTTGCCGTCGGAGAAGCCCGGAAAAATCCTCTTTACTGTCGCCTCAGACGACAAGCACCAGGCGCGGGAGCTGGTCAATTCGTTGCGGCAAAACCTGGGTCAGCCACCGCTGCCGGGAACTTCGGACAAGCCGGCCGACTTGCGCAAGGCGGCGGTCAAAGCCGTCGGCTGGCCGGCCACGGGCCTGATCATCGCCGGCGTGATCAATCTGATCATGGTTCCCCTCGTCTACATGGCGGGAGCGATGTCCCAGGTGAAAGACAGTGTTATGCATCTCAATCTGCAGTTTACGTTGTGGACCATCCTGGTCTGTCTTGCCTTGATTTTGCTTGGGGGACTATTGGTGTCGGGTGGGGTCAGCATGCTCCGCCTGCGGCGGCGGGGCTGGGCGATCGCGATGGCGATCATGGCCCTGCTGCCGGTTCATCCCGGTGCACTGGTCGGCCTGCCCGCCGGAATTATCGCCCTCGTGCAGTTGGCCCGGTCCTCTGTCGCCCGCGAGTTCGATCAACCAGTCATGCCAGCGTAGCGTCTTGCCAGGTCAAGTCATGTCGAGTGACGTCAGCGGCGACTGATTCCGACAAGCTGGCGTCGCTGGAAAACTGGACCTGTTTATCCTCGCCGGCTGATTCCGGCAGGTGGTCAAGACAGCGATTGGTACGGGGAGATTGTGCCGGCTAGAATGCGTGGCAGTTTCCCGAACGGCGGCCGCGGACCTGTTCCCGACTAAACCTGTCATGTCGAGCGGACTCGAACCTGTCATTCCTTCGCCGCGGGGCGGGCCCGCCTGGGAGGCGGCGATGCTGTTGCCGGAGCAGGGCAACTGGAACGAGGCCGACTTTCTGGCCTTGCACACGAACCGGATGGCCGAACTGGTCGCGGGTCGGCTGGAGGTTTTGCCCATGCCCACCTGGCTGCACCAGCTGATTGTCGAGTTTCTGCACGCGGCGCTGAAGAGCTGGTTGCAAGCGAACGGTGTCGGCGGACGGGTGCTGTTCGCGCCGCTTCCGCTTCGGCTGTTTCCGGGAACCATCCGCGAACCGGATCTCCTGTATGTGGCTCCGGAAAACCTGCCGGAGAATCCGCGTGGTTACCCGGTCAGGGCGGACTTTGTGATCGAAGTGGTGAGCGCTGGCGACGAGGCCAGGCGGCGCGACTACGAGGAGAAGCGAAGCGATTACGCCCAAGCCGGGATCGCCGAGTACTGGATCGTCGACCCGGAGCGGCGGGTGATCGAAGTGTTGGGGCTGGCCGATGGAGCTTACAAATCGCTGGGCAGTTTTCGTGAAGGCCAGACGGCGCGCGGCCGATACTTCGCAGGCTTTGTGGTCGACGTTGCCGCCGTGATGGGGTTGGGAAAAACCGGTCCGGCCTAAGCGGTGACGCGCTGAACGCGAAACCCGGGATGCGACTTGGGCGAACCGGGGGGCAGGCGGTACGGATCCAAAACGTCTGACCGGTCGGAGAGGTCCGGCCGGTCAGGGGAAAGAGGTTGTGCGCGGGAGCAGTTGGGACAACTGCATTGGCTATGAGCAGTTGGGGACAACTGCTCTACGTTAGTCGAGGAACCCGACCAGTTCCTGGCTGCGGCTGGGTTGCTGGAGCTTGCGGACGGCCTTGGCTTCGATCTGCCGGATCCGTTCGCGGGTGACGCGGAAGATGTGGCCGACTTCCTCGAGCGTGTAGCTGTAGCCGTCGCCGAGGCCGTAACGGAGCTTGATGATCTCGCGTTCGCGGTAGCTGAGCGACTTGAGGACTTTGTCGATCCGGCCGCGGAGCATTTCGCTGGCGGCACCGGTCGAGGGATTTTCGGCCTCGCCGTCGGGCAACAGGTCGCCAAACTGGCTGTCTTCGCTGTTCCCAACGGGACGATCGAGGCTGATCGGATAGCGGCTCATCGCAAGAACGCGACGGGCTTCGTCGATGGTGGTGTCGCTGCGGCGGGCGATTTCTTCCAGCGTCGGTTCGCGGCCGAGCTCCTGAAGCAGCTGGCGCGAGACGGCCCGGACTTTGGACATCGTCTCGACCATGTGCACGGGAATCCGGATCGTGCGGCTCTGGTCGGCGACGGCGCGGGTGATTGCCTGGCGAATCCACCAGGTGGCGTAGGTGCAGAACTTGAAGCCGCGGCGGTACTCGAACTTGTCGACGGCCCGCATCAGGCCGGCGTTGCCTTCCTGGATCAGGTCAAGAAAGCTGAGCCCGCGGTTGCGGTACTTCTTGGCGATCGAGACGACCAGCCGGAGGTTGCCTTCGGACAGTTCGCGTTTGGCCTTCTGGTATTCCGAATAGACCGCCTTGAGGTTGCGGACCCGTCTGCGAAGGCTGGTCGGCGTTTCCTGGCAGGTGATCAGGATGCCGCGAAGTTCGACGATCTGGGCGGTCCGTTCACCGGCGGCTTTTTTCGAATTGCGGCTGCGGTGGATCCGCCGCTGCAGGTCGTCAACGGTCTGGCTGAATTTTTCCAGCGTGCCGATCATGGTCTCGATCCGCTGGGTGCGGAGACCGAGTTCCTCGATCAGCCGGACGCAGCGGCGGCGGCGGCGGGAAAGGGCCTGCCAGGCGGCGCGGCGTTCGTTTTTGCTGCGGGAGCGTGAATAGGCGGTCAGGAAGTCGCGCCGGTTGCGCTTCAGCAACACCGCCAGGGTGTTGAGGTTGTGCGGAATCCGGCCGAGGATCTGCTCCTTTTCCAGACGGTCGGTGACCGAAACCTGGACGGTCCGGTCGAAAGGCAGTTCGCCGGCGTGAACGCGGCGGAGGATTTTATAGGCGACCTGAATCACATAATCGCATTCCAGCAGCCGGGTGCGGAACTGGCGGCGCGTGATTTCAATCCGCTTGGCGAGTGTGACTTCCTCAATCCGGGTCAGCAGCGGAATCTCGCCCATCTGGGTGAGGTACATCCGGACCGGGTCATCGGACCACGAGTCGTTTTCCTCGATGCCCGCGAGCAGATCTTCGCCTTCGGAGACTTCGGCACCCGATTCGTCGCCCGACTCGCCCGATTGCTGGGCCTCGACGTTTTCGTCATCTTCGACGGGTTCGACCACGGTCTCATCGAACGGAGCCGCCGCAACGCGGGTCCGCGTGGATTCGTCTTCGTAATCGTCCAGCAGCGTATCAAACAAGGGAATGACTCCTCAGCCTCTGGTTATGCCTGACGGAAGTGTTGTCCGGAAGCGCGCAAAACAGCGGCCATGCGCCGGTGACTGTTCAGGCACCGCGACTGGCAGGACTGTTCGGGACTTTCAACGGACAATACGGACAAAATTCTACCACCGGAATCCGGGGCCTGACCCCGCACGCCGTCGTTTGGAAAAAGATACCGGACAGGCAAACCATGAGGTCACCGCGCGGCGCTGGTCGACAGAGTTCGCATTCCCGCCCGACGTGCTGGACCATTTCCAGACGACGCGTCAGTCGTTTCTGTTCAATGTCTGTTTCCAGCCCGACAGTCGCGCCAGCCCCAAGTTGCCCCATGCCTGTATCGCCAAGTACCGCAACCGGCCGGGCTCCATCGCCGCGAATCGCGGAAGATGAACGTCCGGCAACAGCTTCTGCCCTTTGCGAACATCCGCCCTTTTCGGACTTCAGCCCTTTTCGGACTTCAGCACAGTGCAGCCCTCTTCCCCGCATCAATGCGGCTGCGCATCCCTACGTTCCCCCGCCGTCCCTGGGCTCTCTCCCGGCCGCGCACCATTCCCTGATTTGCGCGTTGCAGCATGTCGCACCGATGGTGCGGCACACCTGTTGAGGCCGGAACCAGTCCTTTCGTCCAGTCACCGTGAAGTGACCCGGACGAACTGATGCCCGGCCAGGGACCCCAGATCCAGGGTCCGTTTATCCCCACTCCTGTCGCCGCTTGAAGTTTGTTTTCGGGCTGTTCAACAGCTTGGGCGGGAGTATTGGAGATGTTTAAGATTCTACTCGGCTCGCTGCCGCGGTCCAGCGCCAAAAGGCAATCCGCACACTCTGCCGTTCCAGCTGTGTCCAAGTGACACACCCGGCAAAGGCTCAGGGCAAATTTCAGGCCAATCATTGCCATCCACGGGAATCCGCCATCGCGTCCGTCATTGGGCCAATCGAGTTATTGATTTGAAAGAAAACCATCCGGTTCATCGCTGCGATCCCCAACCGGATCGGAGAACCAGGCATCGGGAATCTGTCTGCGCCACGGGACACCTGGAATGTTCGACTGTTGAGCGGCGAGAACCAGCCGGCAGCCGCACCAATCCGGTGGCGAAACAGGCGGGTGCCGTACCCGACGCGCGGATTGCTGTCAGCCCTGATGCTTGCGGTATAACCTTGAATCGCGCCCCAGGTTTCAAACCAGCGCACGCCGTAGCGCGACCTCAGACCAGCCCGAACCCGGAACCATGAGCCAGACGATTCCCATCCCTTGTCCGAATTGTGGGCTGCCGGTCCGTGTCGAGCTGCGTCAAGCGGGGCAGGAGCTGACCTGCCGCGGCTGCTCGCAGCCGTTCGCCGCGCCCAAGCTGCGCGATTTGAAGCGGCTGGCCGAAGCCGAATCACAGCCGGCCGCTTTATTGCCGACGGGTGCTCCGGATCGTCCGGTTGAGCGCCCCGCTCAACGGCGAAAAAAGTCCGGCGCCCTGTTTTCCGCCGGTCTTGGGCTGGCCCTGCTGTTTGGCATCGCGGGCTACAGTCTCCATCGCTATGCACGGCAGTTTGCGCCGAAAATGGCCGAGCCTGAGCGACAGGCGGCGGAAGACCTGGTTTTTGAAGAGGCCAGCGTCAATGAACTTTATGCAATCTGGAAGGACCTGTACGACCAGCGCCTGATCGCAGAGTGGCAAGAGTCGCCGATTCGCGCCGGGATCAGGCAGGGACAGATTCTCAAGACGATTGCATGGGGCCTGATTGCCGTGGCGGGCTGCGGCGTGTTGACCATGCTCGCCGCGCTGGCCGGATTCGGTGGCGGCCGGAGAAGGGGCGGTCGGGGCTGAGCTGGAGCCGGTTCGACGTGGTTGCCTTGCCAGCGTCGCCTTTCGCGCCGCGAAAGGAAAGGACTATCGCGGCGCG
>JANOFL010000303.1:0-2449 GCA_031405895.1 Planctomycetota bacterium | reverse complement strand
TGACCAGTCCGCGGCCAAGCCCGCATCGCCTGAAGAACCTTTGCAGGAAAACTTCGAGTTTGATCCGTCGATCCTTGAGCAGCCTGCCACACGGGCGAAACCTGCCCCTCTAGTGATTGCGCCGGGGAAACCGGACTCGGGTTCGCCAGAAAAGCCACCGCGATTTCGTTCGCAGCCGGCAATTTCAGGTCCGCGGCAGGCAAGCAAGGCCGGCGAAGTTGCACCACGACGCCCGGCACCAGCCGCTACGGTTCCGGCAGCTGGCCAGCCGCCTTCTGCTGAGCCCCTAAAGCCAGCGGCCCCCATGCCGGCCGGCCCCGCGTCGTCGGTCATGCCGCCGGCACCGGCCAGTGACGATCCGTTTGATCTGGGAGTTGGCACGGCGCCGAGTTCGGTGCTGGCACCATCCGCATCGCCGGTCTCGCCTTCAGCACGGCAAGGAGCTTCAAGGGAAGCGGTTTCGATAGAGCAGACAGGCCAGGCGGGAGCCCGGTCTCCACGGGCAGCTGAACCGCCCTTGCCGCCGTTGACACTGGACGGCTTTGAATCGGCCAGCGCGGGCCCCGAACACACCGTGATGACCAAGTGCCGGGTCTGCGAGTCGACGGTCTACGCCGCGGCCAACATGGACGGCAAAACTGTGAACTGCCCCGATTGTGGCTCGGTCGTGACGGTGATCGCGACTCCGTTGCCCAAGCAGGTGCTTCCCGGCTGGGCCAAAACAAGCGACGACTGGCGCGAAGTCGTCCGGCAGCAGGATGAAGAAGACTTCAAGCTCGCCGCGCCGATCGAACGCCCGCCCAGCGAATGGCAATTGCCTGCCGGCTGGGGGCTGGGCGGAACGGCGAGTGGCGATCCGGTTCCGCGCCGCGAGCTGCCCGCTGCGGCTCTCGACGAAGACGGTGAAGACGTTTTGGCGGGCGTGCCGCCCGAGCGCCGCGCCGATCAGGCCGCTGTGGCAAGCGCCCCATTCCCCGGTGGTGTTCGGGCCGCACAAAAACAGACCGCCGCCCGCGAACGTCAAGGCCGGCCGGCCAGCAAGAAACCGCCTCAGCCGGCAGTGCAAGGTGATGTCAAGGGCGATATGGCGGCGAACGAAACGCCAGCCCCCAAGTCGCCTGCTGGCCGGGTACTTGCTGCCCGGGACCGGCCCAGGGAAACCGGTTCTGCCCCGCCGGATGAGGCTGACGAAGACTACGATGCCGGCGAGAGTTCCGAAGTCGAACGGTTCGCCATCAAGCTCGAAAATCTGGGTGCCTTCGACGGCACCGAGCGCAAGTGGCTCGGCCTGCTGATCCGCGACCGCGAACTCTGGCTCCGTTGTGGTGGGGCGGCCCTCGCGATCGGGCTGGCATGCTGGATGAACGACATCGTGTCCATGGCCATGGCCTCGGACGAATCCGGCTCGTCGAACGCCGCGGCCAGCATGATCTGGATCATCTTTCCAGGTGTGCTGGGGGTGCTCGCGGCCCTGTCAGGCTGCTGGCTGGCATTTGTGACCGGCGCGCTGGTCTTCCAGCAGTCGGGGGATCGCCGGCCACGCTATGCCCAGTGGCCGGGATTCGGGCTGGGAGACTGGAGCGAAGCGGCCCTGTTCTGGGGCGTCGGTCTCTGGCTCGGCGCGCTGCCGGGCCTGCTGCTCGGAACGCCATTTCTGTTCATGAGCGGCCTGCAGGGGTTGACGATCCTGCTTGCCTTTCTGTCGGCGAGCCTGCTGAGTCCGCTTTTGATGTTGTCGGCGTGGTACAACGGCTCGCCGTTCAAAGTCTACTCCCGCGACGTCGTCAAACGTTTCCGCGGCAGCGAAATCCACTGGCTGCGCTACCTTCCCGGCTGTATCGCGGCCGGTCTGGTTTTCGCTATCGGCTACGGCACCCTCTGGATCCCGCTTCCCGGCAGCAGCCTGGCCGGCGCGATCCTCGTTGTCACCGCGGTGATCCTGCTCGCTACATTCTCCGGCCTCTATTGCGGCCTGATGGCGCGGCGGATTGAACGGGAGCTGGAATGATGGCTCGTGTAATGTCTGAGTGTCCGACCTGATTGACCTGTCTGACGGTGTGAAGAATTCAATGAAGGCAGGACAGGACCAGCCTCCAGGCAGGTTTGACGGCATGACGACCACCCGGTTATCCGCGATGTTGCTGGGAATGGCCTTACTGGTGCTGGGCGGGATGAACCTGTTCACCAACTTGCTGCAAATCCAGGCCGGGCAGTGGCAACACAACGTCGCGCTGTCGGCAATCCTGATGCTTGTGTTCGCGGGCATCCCGGCCGGTCTGGGTGCCTGGCTGGTGATAGGTGCGACTGGCGCAAAAGGTCCGGTCGGATCGGGCAATGAGGAAAAGTCCGCGAAAGACGGGCCCTGACGTTGGGCATCGAACCGTGACTGGCGGCAATCGAGGGGGGAGGGGGTCGGGAGTCGTTTTCGTCCACGCTGATCAAAAAGGGA
>JANOFL010000275.1:0-5278 GCA_031405895.1 Planctomycetota bacterium | reverse complement strand
AGAACCGGCGCGGCGACCATCCCCCCGGCTGGCAAAAACTGTGGAAAGGATGGAACGAACTGCAGGCCATGCTCACCGGGGCCCGCATCGCCAAACGAACGAAAAAATGTGGGTAAACCTAAGGGCTAGCGCCCATCGGCTGATCGATCCAACCCATCGTACTGTCTGTGACGCTCCACTAAACCGGGTTTTTGCGGTGGAGCCATCCACCGTCACCAGAAGAATAGCAGGCGGCTGGAATCAACAGGTATTGGCCAAGGCTGATTGACGCATTTTTTTCGCGCAGACTAGCATTGAGGGTGGCAGAGAACTGATCGGCTGCACTTCCTCCAGTTGACGCCGGCCACCACTATGTCGCACCAGATCATTGGCCCCGGTTGCGGGCACAAATTCACGCTCAAAACGATCAAGCCGGGTTCGTTCAAGCCAGCCTGCACGCGGTGCAACGTGGCCTTTGGACTGGTGGTGCATCCGGGCGATCCGCCGACGCTGGAAGTCCGCAAACTGGCCGGCGATGCGCCGGTGACCAAGCCGGCGGAAACAGCGGGGGCCAAAAAACCCGGCGACAAGTCGCTGCGCGCCACCAGGGCCGATCCCAGGGCGGCACCCTGCTCCCCCTCCGGTGAAGCCCACCGTACCGGCGCCTGTCGGCAACGCGATTGAAGCAACGATGGACAGTGAAGCGGCCATGCGTGCCGCGCCAACTGCCCGCCCTGCGCCACGGGCGGCGGGGCCAGCCACCGGGCTTGAAGAGACGGCCGTTCCCAGCCAGGGCGCAACGCAGCGGGCCGGTGGCCCCGCTGGCCAGCCGGTCACCGATGTCCCGGCGCGGATGGTTGGCTACCGGATTCTGTCGGAACCCGACCCTCTCCTCGGCCCGCCTCAGCGTCAAGGACGCCGGCTCGTCGATGGGCACGCTGGCCTACATGGCTCCGGAACAGGCCCGCGACGCGACGTCGGTCGATCACCGGGCCGACATCTATTCGCTCGGCTGCACGTTTTACGCCTTGGTGACCGGCCGGCCGCCGTTTCATGCGAAAACGGTCAAGGAGATGATGGATCAGCACCGGACAGCGCCCTTTCCGCAAGCCCGCTCCGTCCACGCCGACATCCCCGAAGCGATGGACCGGATCATCGCCCGCATGACGGCTCGCGACGCGGCCGGCCGCCATGCCGTCTTGGGCGAAGCGATCGCCGAGCTCGAAAAATGCACTGCCACCGCCGAAAACAGGCTGGCGCTCGCCAGCGAACAGAACATTGGCCGGCTCAACATGATCCTGAGGGGCTTTAACCCGGCCAGCCTGCTTCCCCTCCGGCGGTTTGGACCGGTCGCCCTCGCAGGGTTGGCCTTCGTGCTGGTCCTGGTGCTGGCCCTGGTCATCGAAGAGTTTTCGGCACTCAAAGTGCCAGTGAATGGTTCCTCGTTTCGATCACTCGCACCGGGCATCGTCGGCATGTTGATTCTGGCCAGCGTTTTCGCCTCCGGCTGGCGCTGCAGCCTCGTCGCCATCCCGGCCGCCCTCGTCTGCCTGCTCGGTCCGTCCTTCGGCATTCCAAACCTTGGCTTCGCCCAGGGCGACTGCTGGCTCTCAGCCCTGGCGGCGATCGCCATGCTCGTCGTGGGTGGATTGGCCATCCGGCAGATAGAGAGGGGCAAAACGCGAGCGACGGTCTGAAAACCGGGCTGGATCTCAAATCTCAAATCTCAAATCTCAAATCTCAAATCTCAAATCTCAAATCTCAAATCTCAAATCTCAAATCTCAGATTTCAGATTTCAGATTTCTTGAAGCACGCAACGTCGGTGGAAAGGCAGAGCCTCTGGTCAGTGCGTTCCACGGCGGGAGCCGTGGAACGAGTCATTGCTCAGGTCTTCTCTCCCAAAATCTTCAACAGCGGCTGGAGTTCGAGTTCAAAGCCCCCCGAGAGGATCGGGAAGCGGCACCATGTCTTCGGGTCGAGGTTGGCGTCGTCGAGATGGAACGAGGGCGCGTAGCGTTCGCGCTTCCACTGGTTCCGCGACCAGAGCCGGAAAAAGCGGACCGTCCAGGTCGCCAGATCGCGGCGGCCGTGCTGGGGGAACTCGGACCGGATGTTTTCAAAGACCTCGACCGGCATCAGCTTGTCACGAATCGCCAGTTTTTCCACCCGGTCGAGCACGTCGTAGGGCATCAAGTCGGCTTCATCGGTCTGGCTGGCACTCGCCGGGCGCAATTCGGCGGTCGGTGCCTGGACGTTCACAGCCGCGAGGGCCGGGAGCGGTTCCAGCCCCGCCGGCCCGGCGGTTTCCATCCATTTCAGCCAGCGGCGGAGGAAGGCCTTGTCGATCCCGGCAATCGGGCTGAGTCCACCGGCCGTGTCGCCGTCCATCGTCGCATAACCGACTGCCGCCTCGCTGCGATTGCTGGTCGAGAGGAGCAGCGCGTTGCCAAGGTTGGCCAACATCCAGATGCCGGGAGCCCGGACGCGAGCCTGGATGTTCTGGAGCGCGATGTCGTCGGTCTTCCAGTCGAACTCGCGGCCGATCGCGGTGCTGATCATCTGTTTGTAGGACTCGACCAGCCCGTCCACGTCGAGTTCCAGATGCCGGCAGCCGGTTTCACGCGCGACCGCGGCCGCCGCGTGGCGGGTCACGTCCCCGCTGTTGCGCGTCGCCTGGTAGGCCGTCGTGAGCAGTTGCGGCATCAAAGTAGAGCAATTGTCCCCAATTGCTTCGGGCAATCGCGTCCTCAACGCGGATTCGTTATCCTCCGCCGTTCTCGCTTGTCGCAGTCCGCTCCGTTCAACGAACGCCGCCCGGCCCAGTTCATTCGTTCCGAGCCGCAACATGGTTCGCACCAGCACGGCCACCGCCGCCGAGTCAACCCCGCCGCTGAGCGAGACGACAAAACCCTGGGAGCGGCTTTTCCGCATGTAGTCAAACAGTCCCAGCGCGACGGCCCGGGTGAACTCCTCGAACTTCGGCTCGTCCGACGACTCCCACTCCGCCGGCACCCGCGGTTCATTGCCGGGCCGGACCAACGGCCACTCGAATTCGGTTCGCACGACGTCGGATTCGTCGCCGTCGACTGAGGGTTCAAAGCTGCTGGTCCGGGCGCGGCTCATCCGCGTTCCGTCAATGTCAATCGTGGCCGTCGTCACCTGAACAGGCTGGAACGAGAGTCGCGGCCCGGTTGCCAGCATCTGGCCGGCCGCCGCGATCATCACATCGCCGTCATAGATCGCCCGTCCCGATTCGTTGCCGACCAGGTTGGTGTAGACGTAGCTGACATGAAAGGCCCGGCTCCCTTCGAGCACGAACCGCTGGCGGACGGCGTGCTTGTCAAAGGCGAAATGACTCGCGCTCGGATTGAGGATCACATCGACGCCGCGCGAAGCGAGCGACGAGCCGGGTCGGGTGCCGACCCAGGCGTCTTCGCAGATTTCAAAGCCGATCCGGATCCCGCCCACGTCGAAGCAGAGATCGCCGATCGGGATCGGCTGGCCGCCCACCCGGATCTGGCCGTGGATGCCCTCCGGCCAGGGTTTGAACCAGCGCGGCTCGTAGTGAATGCCGTCCCCGGCGAGGTGCTGTTTGGCGACGAAGCCAACCAGCCGGCGGTCGACGAGCAGTGCCGCCGTGTTGAACACTCCCCCGGCGTACATCGCCGGCAAGCCAACCGAAACCGCCATCCCGGTCGTCTGCGGGACCAGCCGCAAAAGCATCTCCATCGCCGTCGCGTGAACGCCCGGCGCGTGGAAAGCGTCTTCGCAGCCGTAGCCGGAAATACAGAGTTCGGGCAGGCAAAGGACGCTCGCCTGTTGCTTGCGAGCCTGCACAATCGCGGCCTCGATGTTGGCGAAGTTGCCCAGCCAGTCGAGTGGTGTCTGGTTGACGGCGGCTGCGGCAACACGGATCAGTTTCATGCGGAAAGCACAGACCAGTCGCGACGAGTACGTTTCGGGAGCGCTTCAATATATGATTGACCGTCACCAGCCGTGAGGCGTCACTGGTCTGGTGAAAAAGGGTCCCCCAACGTTCGCCGCGGAAGAGAGCGCGAACTGGTGTCCAGCCCTCGCATCTTCGGGAGCATCCGTTTGACTGGTTCCAGCCGTCCCATGATCCGGGTCAATTGCCCGCAGTGCCTCGCAGCGCTCGAGCTCGACGGTCAGCAGGCCGGCCAGCGGGTCAAGTGCCCGCAGTGCCAGTTCTCGCTGCTCGTCCCCGGAACCGGCGTGGCGGGTGGCAACCTGTTCGAGGATCTGTTCGCCGATCCCGTGGCGACCAGCCTCCCGCCTGGATCGGAAAATGCCGATCCCTTCGAATTACCCGCCCCTCCGCCATTGGCGGCCCGGCCCCAGCTTCCGTCACGAACAGGAACCGGGCCAGCATCGACTCCAGCAGTGCCGGCCAATCCATCCACTCCAGCCCGGAATTCTTCGCCGGCTGCTTCTCGTCCCCGAATGCCGCTGCAGACGCCGGTGAAATACTCGGGGCCGGTGTTTGAACTGTCGGCACCATCGGACCCTGCGACGGAAAAGCTCGAGATCGACGCCAAGTCCGAATTCTCAAATCTCAAATCTCATATTTCAGATCCCGGATCCCAGGCTCCGGGGTCCGCTTCACCTTCCGTGGAACCGATCCGGAACGATTTCGAGTTCGACGCGGCGATCCTCGAACAGCCGCAGTCTCTCGAAGAAACAGCGCCGCCTGCGGATCGTTCGGGCAGTTCAGTAACGCCGCCCACTGACAAATCGAAACGCTTTCGTTCGCCAACCGCGCCGCCGCGAGCTGGCAAGCCGGCCGATACTTCAGCCCGGCGTCAAGCTCCACCCGAAAAGGCCCCGGCCGGGGCGGCATCGGTACCCTCTATCGCCGCGCCTGGTTCCAGGCCAGTCACCGCGCCAGCTGCGCTGCCGCCGGCTCCCGTTAGTGACGATCCGTTTGATCTGGGAGTTGGCACTGCGCCGAATTCGGTGCCGGCACCATCCGCATCGCCGGTCTCGCCTTCAGCACGAGCAGGAGCTCCGGGGGAAGCGGCTTCGACAGACCAGACAGACGAGGCGGGAGCCTGGTCTCAAGGGGCAGAAGAGCAGGCATTGCCGTCCTTGAAGCTGGACGGTTTTGAATCGGCCAGCGCGGGGCCCGAACAGACCGTGATGACCAAGTGCCGGGTCTGCGAGTCGACGGTTTACGCCGCAGCCAACATGGACGGCAAAACTGTGAACTGCCCCGATTGTGGCTCGGTCGTGACGGTGATCGCGACTCCGTTGCCCAAGCAGGTGCTTCCCGGCTGGGCC
>JANOFL010000272.1:0-2791 GCA_031405895.1 Planctomycetota bacterium | reverse complement strand
GGTTCTCGATCTCGAACGGCTTGTGCATGAACTCGTCCGCCCCGGCCAGCCGCAGCTCCTGGACCTTATCGTCCTCGACCATGCCGGAGATGCACAGCACCCGGACGTCTTCCAGCGACGGGTCGGCCCGCACCCGCTGGCAGACCTCCTTGCCGTTGATGTCCGGCAGCATCACGTCGAGGATGATCAGGTCGGGGCGGTATTCCTTGACCATCATGCCGGCGTCGAAGCCGTTCTGGGCCACGCGCACCTCGAAGCGGCCGTCCTCGTCGAGGAACTTGAGAACCACGTCCACCAGCTCGGCGTCGTCGTCCACGAGCAGCACCTTGCGCTTGCCGCTCTCAAGGGCATCGGTCGGAATGCCGTTGTCGCGCATGAACGAGAAAAGCTGGTCGCGCGGAATGCGGCGGAACCGGCTGCCCGGCACACGGAATCCCTTCAGCGAACCGTTGTCAAAGCAGCGAATGATCGTCTGCTGGCTGACCTTGCAGATTTTGGCCGCTTCGCCGGTCGTGAATACGGTTTTGGTGCTCATGCCACCTTCCTCTCCCTCGTGAAGGTCCGCCGCGCGAAACAGGTTGCGGCTGACTTGCCGCGTCTGACCCGTTCACTCGCCGAAACCGGTGACTCATTTTCTTGCGGGAACGCTTCGTGCGAAAACCGGGATGCAGCTCCGGTCAGGTTGCCCCCATCCGGACCCATGCCCGTTCACCCAAAACGTTCCCTGAATTCCGCCGCCGGAAAGGTCCTCCCAGAACCCGCGACAACGGTCAGTCCATCAAGCCTACACTGACAACCCCGGTTTCCCGGCTTGCCAAGCTTGACAGGTGGCCGCGATTATAGGCCGGCTCAAGTTCGGGTCAAGATTGATTCTGAAATCGCAAGTCGTTGTCGCCTAAGGACTTGTGACTGACGTGCTAGCGTTGTTCTGGAATGTCAGCTGCTGGAAATGGTGCCAGGGAGTTTGCGCTCTGCCATTCCAAGCGGCTTTGAAAACCGGCGAATTGGTGGCGGTTCTCCCATCATTCCGATCCCGCGTGGACAGCTTGTGACCCCTCAATCCTGCTGACTCACCAGACTGCGCCAACAGCGAAAACCCCGCGAATCATTGGCTTTCGCCTTTCATGGTCCGCAGGGATTGGGGTGTAAGCCGACACTGGATTTGGCTAAACCGCGATCCATGAAAAGACCTGCCAGCCGGTTTTCACCCGCATTGCCCCACTGAATGTCGATCTCCCTGGCCATGCTGTCGACCGCGTTGAAATTCACCCGGATCATTGCCGTTTTCCTCGTATTGCCGTGGATTGTCGTTGCTTTGGCCGGTTGTGGTTCGACTACCCAGCGGACGGCGACCGAACAGCTGTTGCTGAGTGAAGCCGTCGACAACGCGGTCAACCAGATCGATTTTTCACCACTCGCCGGTCAAAAAGTCTTCCTCGATGTTGCCGCACTGAGCCCGGTTGAGGGGCAAAGCATCATCAATGGCAAGTACGTTGCCAGTGCGTTGCGCCAGAAAATGCTGGCCGCGCATTGTCGCCTTCAGGAAGTCCGCGATGACGCCGACCTGATCGTTGAAGCCCGTGTCGGTGCCCTTGCCACCAACGGCCATGAAGTCATTTACGGCCTGCCGGCGTCGAACGGCATCTCGGCCCTTGCCTCACTCGGAGGGGGTCCGGTCTTGCCGCCGATTCCGGAACTCTCGGCCGGCCGGATGAATGTGCTGGCCGGTGCCTCCAAAGTTGCGGCCTTCGCCTACGACCGGGTCACGCGCGAACCAGTCTGGCAGTCGGGGACGCTGCGCAGCGAGACCCACGCCCGCAGCACCTGGATTCTGGGTGCCGGCCCGTATGTCCGCGGCAACATCTTTGACAAGCCCCGTTTCCTCGAGGCCACGGTTCCCGACAAACAGCCGACCAACTCGCCAGTCTACGACCGTGTGCCGCTACGCGAGCGTTTCGTCTTCCAGCGCGACCCGGCTGTTTCCGCAACGCTTCGCACGGCGGAACAGCCGGAAATCGAGACCGGCGAACCAGCCGAAATTCGCTGATCCGTTCGACAACACTCTAACTCACTCCTCGCCCCCGGATCCGCAGCATTGGGCGGAGCCGGGAATGAGAGGGGCCTTTCCAAAACAATCAAACTCTCCCCTCGCCCCCGGCTCCGCGGCTTTGGGCGGAGCCGGGGGAGGGGGCGGGGGTGGCCTGTCAAAAATCCGGATTTGCCGGTGACGCAACGACACAATACCAGCCCGCAGCGCAAGCAAGGGGTCTTGGAAGATCCCTTGCTTGCGCTGCGGGCTGGTATTTTTGACAGGCCAGGTCGGGGGTGAGGGGGCGACCGCGCTATCAGCATGGAATCAATTGCCGCGACGACGTCATGTGTCTCGTACTCAACCTGCTTGCCCGTAAAGCGCAAGACCTCAATTCCCCGCTCGCGCATCCACGCGTCGCGAATCGCGTCATGCCTTTTGCCCGACTCGGTCAAATGTTCCGCGCCATCGACTTCGACCACGAGGCTTGCCTCGATGCAGAAGAAATCCGCCGTGTAAGGGCCAAGCGGATGTTGCCGCCGGAACTTGCAGCCGTACCGTTGACGGTTGCGGAGCAACTCCCGGAGTTTGCGTTCAAACGAGTTGGAAGTTTGGCGTTGTTGCCGCGCGAACTCAATCGGTTCCAGGTCGCGTTTTTCCATGCGGTCACCCCTCACCCCCGGCCAGGCCTGTCCACAAAAAGGATTTGCCGGTGACGCAACGACACAAAACCACACCGCACCCCAAGCCATGGGTCGTGTA
>JANOFL010000268.1:0-29108 GCA_031405895.1 Planctomycetota bacterium | reverse complement strand
AGGGCCAGCAGGGCTTCCTTGCCGTCGCACTCGCCGCTGTGGATGTTGCCAATCACGAGCACGACGACGCGGTCATCGGCCGGCGGCAAGGACGGATCCGGCCATGCGTTGTCATTCTGGCGACCCAGGGCCAAAGCCTTCAGCGGGTGCCCCTTTTCCGTCGCACCGAATTCGAACAGCCGCACGTGGCTGGCTCCATCTGTCTGGCTGATCCGTTCCATCAGCGCGTCGCACTCGGCCGTCGTGCAGGTCGCGCGATAACCGCTCGATTCGGCAACGGTCTGCAGATCGGGCGACGGAGCATCGTCAGCGGGCTGGGCAGGTTTTTCCTGTGCCGCCACAAAGTTCGACGCGGCCAGCAACACGGCCAGGCACACCACGGCGGCCTTGAACCGGCAAGGCGACAAGATGATGCAGCGCGAACGGGACGGGATTGCGGTATTCTGCATAGGGCCGTGAACTCTGCCGGATTTGACAAGGCCACAGAATAGGCTGGCGCGACCGGCCAATCAATCAGCACGGCGAAGGCTTGACCGTGGCAAGTTCAACGACGCTGTCGGGAGAGCCGTTTCATTCATGGCGCGAAACATTTTTTGCTGCGGCGCGATGCTGGCCGGGCTCGCGGTTGGCCTGGGCGCGATCGGGGCCCATCTGCTCGAGTCGCAGCTCCCGCAATGGTATGGCTCCGACAGCCCGCGGCGGCTGGAGGCCTGGCATACGGCCGTGTTCTGGCAGGTCGTCCACGCCATCGGGCTGATGGTGTTGGCGTTGACACCGCTGGCTCATTGCCGCCGTGGCATGGTCGTCGCTGGACTGTTCATGCTCGGTGTCTTGCTGTTCTCCGGCTGCCTGTATGCCTGGGTCCTGAGCGGCCAGTCGGGGTTCATCGCGCCGGTCCCCGTCGGCGGAACCACCTTGATCGTCGGCTGGATCGCACTTGGCCTGTTCGCGCTGAAGTCCGACTGGCCGGCCGGCAATTGCAGGGTTTAAGGCGTTGATCACCGGCTATTGCACCAACGTCCATCCGGCCAGGTCTTTGACCGAACTGCTCGACAACCTGCGCACCCGCGTTGGTGTTGTGCGGAAGCTGGTGACCACAGACCAGCTGATGTCGTGCGGTCTCTGGCTCAACGCGACATCGGCCGCGGAGCTGCGCGACCGCGACAACCTCAACCGGCTCAAGGAGGAGCTGTCAGCCAGCGGCCTGGTGGTCCACAGCCTCAACGGCTTTCCCCAAGGCGACTTTCACCAGCCAGTAGTCAAACACGCGGTCTACCTGCCGGACTGGAGCGAGCCGGCCCGGCTGCAGCACACCTGCGAGCTGGCCGGATTGCTGGTGGAGCTGCTGGGTGACCGGGACGCAGGCAGCATTTCGACGTTGCCGCTGGGATGGCGGGGAGTACACGGGAGACCTGATCGGGGGCTGACGGATTGGATTTCACGGGAGAGTGCTGTCGCCAACCTCCTCGAATGGATCAAGTTTGCCCGCGGACTTGAAGAGAGGACGGGCAAACGGATCCGGTTGGCGCTCGAACCAGAACCGGGCGGCTGGCTCGACTGTAGCCGGGACATTGTGCGGTTTTTTGGCGATCACATTGCGCCGATGGCCGCCCAGGAACAGTTGTCGTGGCAGGACTACCTCGGCGTCTGCCATGACGTTTGTCACGCGGCCGTGATGCGTGAGAGCCAGGCCGATGTGGCTGCCGTTTACCGCGGGAATGGCATTCCGGTTTTCAAGGTCCAGGTGTCGTCCGCGCTGGTGGCGACATTTGGCGAGACGGAGATGGACCAACGTGGCGTCGCCAGTCGCCTTGCCGCGTTCGCCGAACCGCGCTACCTGCATCAGACCACCGACGCCGACGGCCGGCTCTACGAAGACCTTCCGGCCGCTCTGGCGGAAGCCGGCCGTCAAGGCGACTGGCGGGTCCATTTTCATGTCCCGATTCACTTGCGGGAACTTGGACCAGGGCTTTCGACGACTCAGGACGACATTGCTGAAGCGGTGCGGCTGTTCGGCGGAGACCCGGAGATCGACTGGGAAATCGAGACCTACGCCTGGAACGTCTTGCCCCAGCCTTTACAGCCAGTTTCGCTCGAGCAGGGGATAGCCGATGAAGTTGGCTGGTTCAACAGGCTGTGGGAATCAAGACCCGGATTTACCGGTTGAATCAACGAAAGACAGGGACAGGAAAACTGGGACCAGGAAGATTGTTGGGAAGCAAGACCCGGACTTGCCGGTTGAATCGGCTCCGACACTTTTGACGGCACCTGTCAAGCCAGGCTGGAAAATTCTGCCGGGCAAAATCTCACGACCGGGCAAGCTTTGCCGATAAGCCCTTTGTCAATCGTTCATGGAATGGCACGACCGACAACGGATTGTCAGGCGAAGGCGCGCGAACGCGCCCTGCCTGAAGCCCGCCCGCGGGATCCAGGCAGCGACGACCCTGCGATCCCAAAGGCTGGCCCATGATCCGGACAATTCCGCATTACTTGCTGCTGACCGAAGCGTTTCCCGCCGAGACCGGTTCCGACGGCGGGCGTTGGCAGTTTGTGCTCGAGCAGTCCGCTGGCCCGCACCGGATCGAAGCGGGCGACGACGAGCGCGGAATGGGCCTTGAACGGCTCCATCTGTTGTCGGTCGTGCGGGGGCTGGAAGCCCTCGACCGGCAGGCGTCGGTGACGCTGGTTACGGCCAGCCGCCAGATCGCGCGGGCCATCCGCCAAGGGCTGGCCGAGTGGCGCGAGAGCGACTGGTGCTGGGAGTTTTTCGACGAGATGACACCGGTCAAGAACGGCGACCTGTGGCGGCGCTTCGACCATGCACTGTCGATTCACGAAGTGTCCTGCCGCCTGTGGCAACCCGACTGGATCCTGAAATCCGATCGTTTCGCCAGCCCCGCCCCAGCCTCCGTCCAGCCCCGCCCCCGCTTCCGCCGTGCGGTCCGCCAGTTCTCGGCAGCCGTCGCTTGCCATGTCAACCGGCTGACCCGCGTTGGCTACGCCGCTAACCTGTAGCCATAATCTCAGGGATGAAATGACTGTCACGGAACTGACTGGAACGCGGTTCACCTGCCCTTTGGCGACACTGTCGGCAGCCGGACCGGTTCCCAATCCTCACTGGCCACCGCTGGAGCCAATGGAAGCTGCTGCCCGATTGCCCTCGCTCATCAACGAACTTGACCTGCATCTGTTTGGTGAAGGACGGCACTACCAGCTTTACGAACACCTCGGTGCCCATCGCCGCACGGTCAACGGCGCGACCGGAGTCAACTTTGCCGTCTGGGCACCCTGCGCTCGCCAGATCAGCGTGATCGGGCCGTTCAATGGCTGGACCGGCCGCGGCGCGGTGATGGAACGCCAGGAGAGCAGCGGTATCTGGGAGCTGTTCGTTCCCGGGATCGGTCCGGGCGAGCTCTACAAACTTCGCGTCGTCAATTTCCATGGCCGCCAGGTCGACAAATGCGACCCGTTCGGCTTTGCGGCCGAAGTCCCCCCGCGCACCGCCAATGTCGTCGTCGATCTCGACCAGCACGCATGGCAAGACTCCGCCTGGATGGAACAGCGGGCCAAGTCTGACCCGGTGCACCGGCCCATGTCGATCTACGAAGTCCACCTTGGCAGCTGGCAGCAGCGCGCGAACGAGACCAACGGCTGGATGAACTATCGCGATCTGGCCCACGAGCTGGTCCAGTACTGCCAGAAGCTGGGCTTCACGCACATCGAGCTGCTTCCCGTCAGCGAGCATCCTTACACCGGCAGCTGGGGCTACCAGACGACCGGCTACTTTGCCGCGACCAGCCGCTACGGCCAGCCGCACGAGCTGATGTACCTGATCGATCACTGCCACGCGCACGGAATCGGTGTGCTGATCGACTGGGTGCCGGCCCATTTCCCGAAAGACGCCCACGGCCTCGCCCGCTTTGACGGTACGGCCCTCTACGAACATGCCGACCCGCGGCAAGGCGAGCATCCCGACTGGAACACGCTGATCTTCAATTACGGGCGCAATGAAGTCCGCAACTTCCTGGTTGCCAACGGGCTGTTCTGGTTCGACAAATATCACATCGACGGTCTGCGGGTCGACGCCGTCGCCTCGATGCTTTACCTCGACTACAGCCGCAAGGAAGGCCAATGGGTCCCCAACCGCCACGGCGGGCGGGAGAACCTCGATGCAGTCGCTTTCTTCCGCGAGTTCAATGAACAGGCCCACCAGCGGTTTCCGGGCGTGTTGACGATCGCCGAAGAATCGACCGCCTGGCCCGGCGTCAGCCAGCCGGTTTCATCGGGCGGGCTGGGCTTCGACTTCAAGTGGAACATGGGCTGGATGAACGACACGTTGCGCTACATGCGGAACGATCCGGTCCACCGCCAGTTCCACCACGACGAGATCACGTTCAGTATGGTGTATGCGTACAGCGAAAAGTTTCTCCTTCCGCTGTCGCATGATGAAGTCGTCCACGGCAAGGGTTCGCTGATCGACCAGATGCCGGGCGACCTGTGGCAGAAGTTCGCCAACTTGCGGCTGCTCTACAGCTACATGTGGCTCCATCCGGGCAAGAAGCTGCTCTTTATGGGCGGCGAATTCGCCCAGTTCCGCGAGTGGAACTGTGACCAGTCACTGGAATGGCAGCTGCTGGAACACGCTCACCACCGCGGTGTCCAGCAGCTGGTGGGCGACCTGAACCGGCTTTACACGGGCGAGCCGGCCCTGCACGAGCTCGACCATTCGCAGGCTGGCTTCGAGTGGATCGACTGCAACAGCCGGGCCAGCAGCACGCTTTCCTGGCTCCGTCGCGACGCCCAGGGCGGCTTTTTGGTCGTGGTCTGCAACTTCACGCCGGTCGTCCACAAGGCCTGCCGCGTTGGCGTCCCTCAACCCGGCCTCTACCGCGAAGTTTTCAACAGCGACTCGCGCTTCTACGACGGTTCCAACGTCGGCAACCCTCTTGTTGCCGTGTCGGAGCCTGTTCCCCACCACGGCCACGAGCAAAGCATCGTGATCACGCTGCCCCCGCTGGCGGCGGTCGTGTTGAAGATTCGGGAACCTGGTTTGGAATCGGAGCGGAAAAAACCGGTTGAATTGGCGTTGCCGGAATAGTCAGGGTTCGGGGCTGCCTTGGTTCAGCCTGAACTTGGTACTGAGTCCGGAGTACTGAGTACTGGGTACTTTGTGCTGGCTATTGTCAGGCCCCTGCAGGCCGGTCTCTACCCATCAGCCACCAGTCGCAGCGTGCGGAGGCTAATCACATCGAGCAACTCCCCGTCGCGGTCTCCCTTCTCCGTCTCAAGATACATCGGGACTTCTCCCGCCGCGCGGGCCGGAGGGCTTACGCCCTTCCGCCACAAGGGATTGATTACAAGACCGCTTGCGGGCGTACCCAGCCTCATGCCAAAGTGAAATCGACTATCCGTCTGTTTCAGATCCACGTCACCTCCCCTCCGGGTTTCGGGAGCCCGTCTTGAGTCAATCGCCAGCACCACCGGTACAACGGTCCAACAAGCTGGATCGCCCGTTGTTTTTTTACGGCACGGCATGGAAAGAGGCCGAGACGCAGCGACTGACTGAACTGGCGATCGGGCAGGGTTTTCTTGCGATCGATACCGCCAACCAGCGGCGTCACTACGACGAAGCGGCTGTTGGAAAGGCACTGGCGGCGGTGATCGGGCGAGGCGTTGTTGTTCGCGACGACATTTTTCTTCAGACGAAGTTCACCTTTCGCTCCGGCCAGGATCATCGAATGCCTTACGACCCGGAGGCACCGGTCGCCAATCAGGTCGCGCAGTCTTTCGCCAGTTCGAAGCAGCATTTGGGCGTCGCGACGGTTGATTCGCTGTTGCTTCACGGCCCCAGTAGCAGCCGGGGATGGCAGGCTGCGGACGAACAGGCCTGGCTGGCGATGGAGCGGCTTCACGATTCCGGGCAGGTCCGTTTTCTGGGCGTCAGCAACGTGGACGTGTCGCAACTGGCGTCACTGGTCCGCACGGCTCGGGTTCCGCCGACGTTTGTGCAGAATCGGTGCTACGCTTCCCTGGGGTGGGACCAAGCCGTGCGCGAATTCTGCCGGTCCAGCCAGATCGCCTACCAGGGCTTTTCGCTCCTGACGGCCAACCAACGCGAGATTTCGGACCCGCGAATCGCCGCGATCGCGTCGCGACACGGCCGCACCATACCGCAAGTCATCTTCCGCTTTGCGATGCAGCTGGGGATCATCCCGCTGACCGGCACGACTCAAGCCGCCCACATGCGCGATGATTTGCAGGTGTTTGACATTGAATTGACGGAGAACGAGATCACCCAGTGCGAACGGATCGCGGCGACCAGGTGAGCCCCGACACGACCGGCCAGGTTGGCGGTCGGATCGGAACTGGCCATCCGGACAAGTGCCATTCAACCATTGGTTCATGAGCTGCCGGTCCGTCAATCGGCGCATGCTTCCAGCTGATCCAGACTGCAATCCGTTCCGTGACCGTGGCATGTGGGTGCCATTCACGACTTCTACTCGTTGACTGCGGGAGGTCAGGCCCCACTCGCCAGCTCCGTCGCACGGTCACACAGTTCCTGGGCCGCTTCCAGCGACGACGCCTCCGCGACTGCCCGCACAATCGGCTCAGTGTTGCTTGGCCGGATCAGCAGCCAGCGGTTATCCGGCCAGTCGAGCCGCATGCCGTCGAGCCGTGAACTGGCCGCTTCAGAAAACGTTGCCTCAAGCAGGTCCAGCAGCGCGGGCACGTTGGCCCGTTCGATCCGGATCGTGGTTTTGCAAATTTCATAACGCGGCAATCCTGACACCAGCTCTGCAATCGACTGCCCTCGTTCCGCCATCAGGTCCAGCACCTGGGCCATTCCGACAAAGCTGTCGCGAACGAGGACCACACGGGGATCGATCGGCCCGCCATTGCCTTCGCCGCCGAAGACCGCCTTGTACCGGATCATCTCGTCCGTGACGTTTGCCTCGCCCACGGCCGACAGCGAAAACGTGCACCCATGCCTGGCCGCGATGTCCGCTGCCATCCGGCTGGTCGAGCAGTTCGTCACGACATGTCCTTTGCGCCGGGCCAGGACGTGGTCCAGTACCAGCGCGAGCGTGTACTCCTCGCCGATATAGCGGCCAGCCGCGTCGATGATCGCCAGCCTGTCGGCGTCGGGGTCCTGGCAGAAAACTGCGTCCGCACCGGCCGCCACCGACTGCCGGGCAACTTCACGCAGATTGTCGGCCGTCGGCTCGGGGCGATGGATGAACTGGCCGGTCGGCAGCTCGCCGTGAATCGTGATCTCGCAGCCCAAAGCTTCCAGAAGCCGCCGGCCCAGCACGGCGCCGGAACCGTGATTCGCATCGAGAACAACCTTGAACTGCCGTTTCCGGATGGCTTTGACATCGACCGTCGCCAACACCGCGGCAAGGTGCCCCGAGGTTGTGTCGGCCAGGGAGATTGGGGATCCAGTCTGTGAACCATCTACGCGGCCTGGCGTGGAGTTCCGGAACCGCTCTATTACGGCTTGTCCGGCTGAGGCAGGAATAACACGACCGTCTGCACCGAACAGTTTCAACCCGTTCCATTCGACCGGATTGTGGCTGGCTGAAACCTGAACTCCGGCGGCGGCCTGAAGTTCTTTCACGAGCCGCCCCACGGTGGGTGTCGCCGCCACATCGGCGTAGAAGCAATCCCGCCCCGAAGCCTGCACGGCGCTCGCCACTGCGTTTGCAAGGACGGTCCCGGACGCCCGGCCGTCGCGGGCCACGATCACCGGTCCCGCCGGCAATCCGCTGGCCAGGTAGGCACAGGCAAACCGCTGGGCGACTTCCGCCGTAAGAGTCTCGCCGACGATCCCGCGCAAACCCGAGACACTGATAATCAGTTCACTCACGGACTGCCTCCCACAGAAATGCCGATAACCGTTCCTTGCTTGCGCTGCGGGCTGGTATTGCCGCTTCGCGGACAGTTCCCTCCCAAGAACTCCACTCGGAAGGCCCGCCAGGCCGGTCTACAATCAGGTTTCTCCCGCGCCCGCCAGGTGCGGACGCTCCCATGCCCGTCTCTCCCGCCACCCGTCCATTCCGGTCCATGCCCAACAACCATCATGTCTCGGCAACGCTTGCCAAGGCAGTCCTCGACAAGAAGCTTACCGCCTCTGCCGCCGACAACATCCAGCGCTGGCTCACCGAACCGCGCTACCGCGAGTCTGTCTCCGAGATCGAACAGCATATTCAGCGGGGCGACTGGAAGAAGCTCGACGACGTCTTCTGGACTGTGATCCCGTTCGGCACCGGCGGGCGGCGCGGCCGGATGTACCCGATCGGCAGCAACGCGATCAACGACCAGACGATCGGCGAAAGCGCCCAGGGCCTCGCCGACTACGTCCGCAGCGTCAAGCCCGCGGGGCCCTGGTCCGCCGCAATCGCCTACGATACCCGCCACCGCTCCCGCGAATTCGCCGAACTCTGTGCCAGCATCCTCGTTGCCAATGGCTTCGACAAAGTCTGGTTCATCGACGCTTTCCGCAGCACGCCTGAGCTCTCCTTCCTCGTCCGCTACAAGCAGTGCGACTGCGGGATCATGGTCACGGCCAGCCACAATCCGCCCAGCGACAACGCCGTCAAGGTTTACTGGTCCAACGGTGCCCAGCTTGTCCCACCCCACGACGCCGCGATCATCTCGCGCGTCGCCCGGGTAGCGGAAATCCACCGGATGTCCTTCGACAAGGCCCGCGAGGAGGGCCACGTGATCCTCTGCCGCGACGAAGCCGACCGGGAGCTGCTGGTCCAGCACCGAAAACAATCGCTGGGCGGCCCGCGCGACTTGAAAATCATCTACTCGCCGCTCCACGGCGTTGGCGAGTTCAACGTCCGCAGCCTGCTCGAAGCGGTTGGCTTCAAGGACCTGGAGATTTACGACCGGCACCGTCAGCCGAGTGGCGATTTCCCCAACGTCCCCGGCAACGTCAGCAACCCCGAAAACGCCGCGGTTTTTGACGAAATCATCCACCGCGCCCGCCAGACCGGGGCCGAGCTGATCCTCGCCACCGACCCGGACTGCGACCGGATGGGTGCCGCGGCCCCGGTCACCAATTCGCCCGCCGGAACCTGGTCGACTTTCAACGGCAACCAGCTGAGCGCCCTGCTCTGCGAGTTCATCCTCCGCCGCCAGCGCGAAGCTGGCCATTTGCATCGCGAGCACTACGTCGTCACGACCCTCGTCACCACGCTGATGCTCAAGCGGATTTGTGATGGCTTCGGTGTCCGTTGCCTGAACAACAACCTGGTCGGCTTCAAGTGGATCTGCAGCGTGATGGACGAGGTCGGCCCGCACAATTTCCTGTACGGGACCGAGGAGTCCCACGGCTTTCTGGTCGGCGAGTATTGCCGCGACAAGGACGGGGCGGTTGCCTGCATGTTGATGAGCGAGCTGGCGGCCGCGGTCAAAGCCGGCGGCCATTCGCTCTGGTCGCACCTCCACGCTCTCTACCGCAAGTACGGTTACCACGGCGAGCGGCTGGTGACGATCCAGATGGAGGGCAGCGACGGGATGAAGCGGATGCAGCGGTTGATGGACGCTTTCCGCCAGGACACGCCGCGCAGCCTCGGCGGCCTGCGGGTCACGCGGCTGCGCGACTATCTCAAGGGAACGCTCCGGACAATGCTGGACGGCGACGAAAAACCGCTCGACGGGCCGAAGGACAACCTCGTCTTTCTCGAAACGCTCGAGGACGGAAACTACATCGCGGCCCGCCCTTCCGGGACCGAGCCGAAGGTCAAGTTCTACATGTTCACCTACGTTGCACCCGAGAAAGTCCACGACCTCGCGGCGGTCCAGACCGCAATGAACCAGCGTCTCGACGCATTCGCCGCCGACCTCCAGACCCTTGCAAAAGGGATCCTCTGACGTGGGATAGGCATCCTGCCTGTCATCCGCGCACCTCATCCTGTCCGACCCGTCTGACGTGTTGGATGTTTGTCAGACCGATCTGTCCGATCCGGCCGATCTGTCTGATCCGTCCGATTCCCGCGTCCCCGCAACCCAATGACCGCCCCACTATCGCCCGACGCACTGCCGCCGGAAGGTGGTGCCGACCTCCCGGCCGATATCGGCAACCGGGCCGTCATTGAACAGGTCCGCCAGTTCCCCGCGACGCCGGGCTGCTACCTCTTTCGCAATGCGGCCGGCACCGTGATCTATGTCGGCAAGGCCAAAAACCTTCGCGCCCGCGCAGGCAGCTACTTTCACAAAGCCGCGGCGCTCGAAATGCGAACTGCCAGCTGGGTTGGCGAGATTGAAGCCGCCGACTTCATTCCTTGCGAGAGCGAAGTCGACGCCCTGCTCGTCGAGGCCCGGCTGATCAAGGACATCCAGCCCTGCCACAACCGGGACCTCAAGGACGACAAGTCTTTTCCCTACCTCCAGATCACGACCGGCGAAGATTACCCGCGCGTCGAAATCACCCGCGAGCCGGCTTCGCGCGGTGTCAAGCTCTACGGACCCTTCGCCAGTGCCGGGTCGCTTCGCGGTGCCCTCCAGGTCCTGCAGCGGATCTTCAAGTTCCGCACCTGCAGTCTCGACATTGAGGAGCAGGACGAACGCTGGCGCTGGTTTCGCCCCTGCCTGCTGGCCAGTGTCCGCCAGTGCACGGCCCCTTGCAACTTGCGGATCAGCAAGACCGATTACCGTCGTGATATCCGCCGGCTGATGATGTTTCTCGACGGCCGCAAGGACCGGCTGCTCAAAAAACTGCGGGCTGAAATGGCCGAAGCCGCCAGCCATCTCCGCTTCGAGCAGGCGGCCAGGATTCGCGACGAAATCGAAGCCATCGAGTCGCTCGACCGCCGCGGCGAGCTGGACACCCACGCCCAGCCGGAAGTCTTCTACATCGACCCGAAACGTGGCCTTGTCGGTCTGAAAAAAGTCTTCCGGCTTGCCGGGCTGCCGCGAACCATCGAAGGCGTCGACATCGCCCATCTCGGCGGAAAGCAGACTGTCGCCAGCGTCGTCCAGTTCCTCGACGGGATGCCTTTCAAGCCCGGCTATCGCCGTTACCGGATTCGCGACGTCGAGGGGATCGACGACTTCCGCAGCATTCACGAAGTCATCTCGCGCCGCTTTCGCCGCAAATCGGATGAGGGCGAAGTTTTTCCCGACCTGTTGCTGATCGATGGCGGCAAAGGACAGCTCAACGCCGCCCTCGCCGCCTTCAACAGCCAGCAGATCGACCCGCCCTTCCTGCTTTCGCTCGCCAAACAGGACGAAGAGGTCTTCCTCCCCGGCCAGAGCGATTCGATCAAGCTCGGCCGCCACTCCTGGAGCCTCCGCCTGCTCCAGTACGTTCGCGACGAAGCCCACCGTTTCGCCCAGCACTACCACCATTTGCTGCGGGACAAAAACCAGTTCGAGGAGTGACCAAATGGCGGAAGCGGCTGGCTTCTCTTGCAGCGGGGAGGGCGTCATTCTTTTGGCGGAAGGGCGTCAGCCCTCCGGCCGCGTCGCCTTGTGCATGGTCCAAACGGTAACCTTTCAGCAGGTCACCTGTCGAAACGATCGACACCTAAGGTGGCATGGCGGCAGGAGACTAGTGCTCTGTCCAGGCTAAAAACTGGGATCAGCCGCCGGGCGTTAGCCCCCGGTTGTTGCGTCTTGTAACCCGACGCGTTAGCGAGGAATATGGCTGGTTCCGCCTTGCTTACGCTTCGGGTTACCAGTTGTTGTGAGAAATGCAGGCTGGCTCCGATTCCGCCGCCGCAAACTCAGCCTCTCACGTCTCCCACTCGCCCTCAGCGCGCAGGCCGGACGGCTGCTGCCCATTCGCGACCAATGGTCGCCGATTCAGAGAGTGGGGTTCATTGACGGCGAAGCCCGCCGGCGGCAAAATCTATGGCTCGTCCGCCGGAGCCCAGGCTGGCCGCCCAAGCTCGCCTTGTGCTTGACTTGGCGCGTGTCCACGAACCGAAGGCCCTGCCGTCCGGTCAATAACCGTTGAACAGGGCGTAATGGACCGGCGTACGGTCAAGCCGGCCTGAACACCCCTTTGATAGTGGTGCATGCCAAGTCCGCGCAATTCCCTTCCGAAACAGGTTTTTTGGCGAAGTAGCTCAGTTGGTTAGAGCAACGGCTTCATAAGCCGTGTGTCGCCGGTTCGAGTCCGGCCTTCGCTACTCCCCCATTCGGGGATGATTGAAATCCCGTGAAAAGCTGGGTCAGTGGAGACGCGGTGGGCTCGTTACTCCCCGTTTCACCCCCATGCACAACAACAAAATCGCTGCGCGCCGCTGAATCGAAACCGGCTTCGGGCACCGGCAGGTCATGTCGCGCGGCCAATCGCGACGGAGTCTGGCAGTGGGTCCGGCCGGCCGAACTGATCGACACCATCTGGTCGAAGTGTAACGAGGATGGCGTCGCCGACTTCCCGGGATCAATGCTGGACTTCGCCTTTGCGGCGGGCCGGCGCGGGATTGGGAATCAATCTGCGAAGTCGAGGTCGAGGTCGAAGACGGGGACTTCACCTACACCGCCAAGACCAGCGACCCTCGGCCAGTCCGGCTCAAGGTGACTCCCGCCGATGCCGGACCGTGACGACGGGGCCTTCAAGAAGGTCGGCAACGGAAGTCTCGCAACCCAGCCAACGCGGGTGTAGTCGGTCCCGCCATCTGGATCTGTCAGCCTCTCGATGTCCAACTCGTCATCGTGCTGGTTTGGTTCGTGCTCCATGTTCAGCAGCTGCCTGCTTCCTTTGGCGTCGGCTTCGCGCCGTCCGGTTCTTGATCCGGATCGTTGGGAACGGGCATCGGAGGGCTCTTTTTCGAAGCCGGGTCATTCGCGGGCGTAGCTGAGGAGTCCTTCCTTGGAGAATCAACTGGTGGGCCAACTGGCATCGGCGGCGATACCGGCTTGCGCGGATCGGTGGCCTTGTCATTTTTCATTGCTGTCACCTTGTTGGGACTTGAGACACGACGATTGAAGGGAGCAATCGCCGTGCCGGAGTGATTTTCTTGTCAGCAGGCTGGTGAGAGCCGCACAGAAGAGTTCTTCGGCGTGATGTGGAAGCTATTCCGCCAGGCTGGTTGTTGCTGGACCAATGGTGTGGACTGGAATTTCGGACCGAAGCCGACGGGCTGAAAAGAGGGATGGCGGAGCAGTTATGCGGCCACCTTGAGCTCGACCGACCCGCGATCATCTACCTGCCGGTTGCCGGACTGCCGGACTTCGACCCCGATGGCCTGGCTGTCGGCTGGCGGACCGAGCATGTGGTTGAAGTTCAGATCGAGCGTTCCGCCGGACTTTGCCGGCACCATGTTGAGCCAGCGTGGCTGCCGCCCGCCAGCGTTCCGCAGGTCGAATGTGTTGTTTTCCACCACGGCCGCGACGTGACAGCCTTCGGCTTGCCCACCCCGGATCAGGATCCCCATCTGGTACATCATGTGGCCGCCAGCCAGCTCGATATGGTTGTTGCGGATCACAAGGCCGTCGATCCAGAGGTCGGCCGCCAACTGCTCCGAGTCCTGTCCGACAAAAATCCCGATCACGCGGGCATCACGGATCACGTTGCGCTCGATCGTGATGCCGGAGAACACGGTTTGGGAGTCGGCCGTGCGGCCGCTGATCGCAATGCTGTTGGCGTAACCGCCGTAGACTTCGCAGTCGCCGATCAGGAGGCCACGGTAGCCGGGCCCGCTGCCGTTGCCCGTCAGCTGAACCCCTTCAGCCAGCGATCTGCAGCCGACGACCCGGATGTCTTCGCTGATTTCCGGCGCGTCCGTTGCGAGCGACACGCACCAGCAGTCGCCCCAGTTCTGCCCGGCTGCGTCGCCGTGCTGCCCCATGCCGGACGAACAGACGAAATCGACGTTCGCAATGTAGTTCCGGCCGCGTTGCCGCGGCTGCTCCGGCAGCCAGTCCGCAATCTGGAACGAAATCAGGCTCGTATACTCGCGCCATCGGCCGCCGAAATTCCAGTCGAGCTGGAGGTTGGTGAGTCGCGTGTCGAGGCCGTTGATGACCAGCAGCTGCGTCGTGTTGCCGGTCCGCCGGATGGTGGCCGGGTTGTGGCGGTCCGTCGTGAGGCTGTCGCCGTCGCGGAGGTAAATCGGGCCGCCGACATTCCAGGCCGTGCCGGCAGCCAGCTGGACCGTGGAGAACTGGTCGAGGGCCCGCTGGATCAGGGCTGCGGCTTCGGCACCGTTCGCGGGCGGGTGAAGAGTGACCGACGTCTGGGCATCGGGGTCCTGGGCGGCGGGAAGAGTCGCGCGGGCGCCCCACTCCTTCGACCACTCCCCACCCAGACGAGGAGAGAAGAGTGAGGTGAAAATCAGCAGGCAGGCGAGCGAGCTGGAAGCGGTTCGGAGTCGGCGCATGGTCGCGGCTGCTTTGGATTATTGGATCCAGGACTTGACCCAGTTCCAGAGTCAACCAGAGTGGCCCGCCTCCAAATCCTGGCAGGGAATTCCTACTTGCCGGGTTGAACGGGTGCCTTTGGGCCAAAACCCGCGGGACAGGTTCGCTCGGCACCAGCTGACCGGGATGAGGCTTCGCCGCTGCAATGCCCGGTTAGTTGGCCGGGCAGCTCTTTCGATGCCGGTCCGCCGGGAATTGCGCAGGACACCAGGGCCCTGCTGCGCCGGAAACGCCAGATAGCGACCGTGCCAACGATTCCTGCAACCACAATCGTACCCGGCAGCCAGGGGTTGCGCTTGCCGGCCACCATCAGGACGGTGACACTGACGGCGATGCTGGTCCACATCATGGCAAGGGCCATGATCCGGGCCTTGAGCGGCATTTCCAGATCGCCGTCGAGGTAATGCAGGAACCGCGCGAACCAGCGGTTCCGGATCAGCCGTTGCTCCAGCCACGGGCAACTGCGCGTGAAACAGTAGCTCGCAATCAGCAGAAAACCGACCGTGGGCAGGCCGGGCACAAACGTCCCAATCCAGCCGAGGGCAACGCAGATGATGCCGGCCAAAGCGAGCAGGTAGCGCTTCAGCAGGCTTCCGGGAACCGTGGTAGCCGGTGAAACAGTCGAGTCAGCCTGGGCGGCACCGGATTCGTTCATCGATCCCTGTTTGCCATTTCCGGGTCTCCGCCGTCCAGGGCCTGTGCCGTTCAGAGGACAAACTTGGCTCCAACCGAAGCAGTCCGGCTGGTATGATCCGCCGTCTGCCCCGGCCAGCCAAGCCAGCCCAGTTTACGGCGCTTCCTGGCTGGCAGTCCAGTCACCCAAACAGGGGTTTCAGACAGTCGACAGGCTGTTGGTTCGTCAACGTCGGGTTTTAGGGTGGGCTTGGTGAACCGAAACGCGCTAGCGTCCGGGTTCCTCGAAAAGCCCGCCTCCTCGACGAGCCCGCGGCTAGCGCCGTCGGTTCACAATAAAAGCTGCCCTTGGCGAAGCACCAGGGCCTGAACCTTTTCGTCCCAGTCGCCATTCCACGGGTTTCAATCCACAGTGAAGTACGCCGCTGTTGGCCAGATCGCCGTCCACTTTCCGGATCGGCTGGAGACCAACGAACTGCTGCAGGCCGAGCAGCCCGACTGGGATATGCGGGTGATCGGCGAGAAGACCGGCATCCTGCAGAGGTACGTTGCGGCGCCGGGCGAATGTTCGTCGGATCTGGGGGTCAAGGCGGCGGAACGGCTGTTTAAGGAGCAAGGCGTCGACCGCGCGACCATCGACTACCTGCTCTTCTGCACGCAGACGCCGGATTACGCCCTGCCGACCACGGCTTGCCTCGTGCAGGACCGGCTGGGGCTCAGGACCAGCGTGGGGGCGCTGGATTTCAATCTCGGCTGCAGCGGTTTCGTCTACGGCGTCGCCCTCGCAGACGGGCTGATCCGCGCAGGACTCGCGCGGCGGGTGCTGCTGATCACCGCCGAGACTTACACCAAGCTGATCGACCGGAACGATCGCAGCTTGCGGACGATCTTTGGCGACGCGGCCTGTGCCACGCTGGTCGAGTCCCATGACCGGCCCAGCCTGTGGGGCTTCCAGTTCGGCACGGACGGCTCGGGGGCCAACACGCTGATTGCCAATTGTGGCGGATTCCGGCGGCCGGCCGATGCGATCCGTCCGAAAGGACGCAAACGCTGGAAAAGCGATCTCTACATGGATGGCGCGGCGCTGATCAGCTTTACCAACAGCGCCATCCCGGGCCTCGTGCAGCAGATCTGCGAAAGCGGCGGCGTCGGGCTGCCGGAAGTCCGGCGGCTCCTGTTTCACCAGGCGACCCGGAAAATGCTGGAGGAACTGCAGTTCGTGCTGGGAGTCGATCAGGAACGGCTGCCAATCCGGCTGGAGGAAGTCGGCAACACGGTGTCCTGTACCCTGCCGATCCTGATCGACCAGATGCGCCGCGACGGGAGCCTCGACCGGGAGTCGACCAACATGCTGGTCGGCTTCGGTGTGGGCTGGTCGTGGGCGGGGTGTCTTTGGCGGGATGAGCTGGGGGGGTGAAGAGGGGAACCAGCGCCGCGGGAAAGCGTACGCGCGGGAAGGCGGAGCCTTTGGTTCCCGGCGCGCCGGGATTCCAGGGCGGAGCCCGTGGAACGAGTGATCCGGATCAATCGACAGGCTGGAAGCCTGTCCCACGTTAGTGAATGGCGACGCCCTTGATGATGCCTTCGACGACCAGATTCGCGCCGACGTAGCCTTCGAACAGTCCATTAATCAGGATGTTTTGACGATACTTTTCCCGTTTGAGTTGCACGACCAGTTTGTCGCCAGGTTGAACGGGGAGACGAAAGCGGACTTCGTCGAGCGCGCCCAAGCCGATGATGGCGTCGCCCAACAGGCCAGTTTGATTGGCAAACCAGGCGCAAAGCTGGGCAGCGACCTCGCAGATCAGGACGCCCGGCATCATGGGCTTGCCTGGAAAATGCCCGCGCGCCCAAAAGGCGTCGAGCGGCACGTCGTGAAACCCGACGGCCCGAAAGCCGGTCCAGTCCTCGAACAGGATCCCGTCCAGCAACGACATTTCGAAGCGGTGGGGATTGATCCGCTCCACCGACGCTTTGTCGTGGATTACGCGGTTGATGTCGTAATCGTGAAGTTCAACGATCGGGGTTTTCAAGCGGATCGGTCCTGGCGGGTGATTCGGGATCGGGAATCAACCAGTCTGACAAAGTTTTCGCGCTGGGGAAAGGTTGGAGGTCGGGAACTCAAACTCCTGAAATCTGATTTCTGGAACACTTCAGCCGTACTTGGGCGAGCGGCAAGTGAAAGCTTGCCAATCGTAACCCGCTGCGTAAGCGAGGAAGTGAGGCGGATCCCTCGCTCACGCTTCGGGTTTCAGTGGGTTCTCACTTGCCGGTCGCCTAAGCCCTCTTTTGGGACATCCGTGGCATCCGGGAAATCCGTGGTTTGCCTCAGCAGGCTGAACAGTTGCCAATTTCTGAATTCTGACCCGGGAATTCCCAGGCGTGGGGCGGGCTTCCACCCTGTTGTTCTCACACCGGCGCGGAGTCAAAGGCCCTGCCGGTCAGCCGCTGAAAGGCCTCAAGATACTTTTCGCGCGTGTGGGAGACGATGTCGGCGGGCAACGGCGGCGGCGTGCTGTTCTTGTCCCAGTCGGTCGTGTCGAGATACTCGCGGACGAACTGTTTGTCGAACGAACGCTGATTGCGCCCTGGTTCGTACTCATCCGCGGGCCAGAACCGTGAACTGTCGGGGGTCAGGACTTCATCGATCAGCAGGATCGCCTCGCCAAAACGGCCGAACTCGAATTTGGTGTCGGCGAGGATGATCCCGCAACTGGCGGCGTGGCGGGAGGCCTTGTCGTAGATCGCGAGACTGGTATCGCGGAGCTTGGCAGCGGAGTCCGCACCGATCAGGTCCACTATGCGCTCAAACGAAATGTTCTCGTCATGGCCCGACGCAGCCTTCGTGGCGGGAGTGAACAGCGGCTCGGGCAGGCGTTCACAATTCCGCATTCCGGCCGTCAGCCGGTGCCCGCACAGCTCTCCCGTCCGTTCATAGTCGCGCCAGCCCGATCCGGCCAGGTAGCCCCGCACCACGCACTCGACGGGAAACACGGAACACTTGCGGACCACCATCGAGCGGCCGGCCAGGTAGTCGCGGTTAAGGCCGACGGGCAACTCGATCGCACTGACATCGGCCGAAACGAGGTGATCGGGAACGCCCAGAAACCCGAACCAGAACAGGCTGAGTTGCGTCAGAATCCGGCCCTTGTCCGGAATCCGGGTGGGCAGAATCCAGTCGAACGCGCTGATCCGGTCCGAGGCGACAATCAGCAAGTGCTCGCCCAAGTCGTAAAGATCGCGGACTTTGCCGCTCCGGGTCGGTGTCGCGGTTGGGGAGGACACACGTTGTGTTCCTGGCCGGGGATGTCTGGTTGCCGCCAAAACGGCAATTTCCTGTGTGCCTGAGGCGATTGCCGATTCTTTTGGGTGTGAAGCAGCGTGTGAATTGGCCTTTTCGGCTAGCGCCTCAGGCTCAGCTTCTTTCGGCTATCGCTTCAGGCTCAAGCGGCAGCTGCCACCTGCCCGATCCAAGTTGGGAAACTAGAATACCAGCTTTCCAGAAGTGGAGGGCGGGCGGTGCCGGCTTGTGCCGCTTTCCGCCTGCCAGTTTCGTCTCCGGTCGCCGCGGGTTTCAGAGCCTGTCCGGAAAGGGGTCTGACCCTCTGCCAAATCGGGCTCTGCAGTGGCATGGTCTGTTTTTCGTCACGATTTCGCGTCGGCAATGACAACTTGACAAAGGGTCAGACCCCTTTTCGGACAGGCTCTCAGTGGGACAGATTCACCTGCTATTTCCTGACCACTTTCCGGTCGACCAGTCACTGGCGGCATCGGTGCATGTGATCGGCCTCGACGGGATTCCCGGACCTTGCCGGATCAACCGGATGGGACAGGTCCTGACCATTGCGCGCAACCGCGATGAATCGGGGCATGTCTTCCTGGCCTGGCCGACAGGCGAGTGGGGCGACCTGGTGCTGTCAACGAGTACCCTGCCGGAATCGGATGACCCTTGGCGGGTCGCGGTGGAGGTCGCGCGGGGAACTTCGCACCGCCTGCGCAACCAGTTGAGCGCGTGGGAAGAGGGCGGGCTTGAGATTCCGGGTGAGCTGCGTGAAGCGGCCACTCAGGCAGCTGTGATGCTGGCGGCGGCTGTCCTTGAGCCAGACGCGGGTCGCGCGAACCTGGCCGCGCGCCGTTCGACAGAAATCTCGGTCAAGACCATTTTCCGGCTTTGCCGGATTTTCGGCGACCAGATCGCGCGGCTGCGGATTGGCAACGTCAACCTCGCACGATTCTGGATGGGTTGCATGGTTCGACCGGAAGATCCAGCGGTGCCGGCAGCGTGGAAGCAGCTTGACCTTGCCGAACAGGAAGACCTGAATCCCGTTGGGCAAGGGATTCCGGACGCCGCTGCGCGTGGATTGGCACTCGGTCCGCTGGTCGATGCCGCGCCGAACGGTTTTGACGCGAAGCTGCAGGGGCTGAACGGTTTTGACGCCCGGCGCGACCTGATTTTGCAGCGGGCCCGTACCAGACTCGCGGGCTTGACTCCGGCTCTGAAATTCATTCACGCCGTCGCCGGGTTGAATGGAACCGGGCACCGCGGCCTGAGCTATCCGCAACAGCTGCAGCTGACTCTGGACGTGCTTCAGGTCGTGGAAGACCATGGCCAGCGTTGCCCGGCGATGGTCAGTTTTGACAACCCGTGGGGCGAGCGGCTGGCCCGCAGCGTGGGCGGCACGCATCCGTTGCAAATCGCCGATTCGCTCTTGCGGCGCGGGACGCGGATTTCATTGCTGGGGCTGGAGATCAACCTCGATTATCACCTTTGCGGCAGCGTCGCCCGGGATCCGCTGCAATGGCTGGACATGCTCGATCTCTGGAGCCAGCTGGGGCTGCCTCTGGTCGTCCTGCTGCGAGTGCCCGGCCAGCTGCCTTCCGGCAACGAGGCCGTTCGTCCCAATATGCACGATGAGCACCGGCTGGACCTGATCCGCACCGTTTTGCCGATGCTGATCGCCCGCCCAATCGTCCAGGGGATCCTGTGGCAGGAACTGGTCGATCATGAAGAGAGCATGTTTCCTGGCGCCGGACTGTTTGACCGGGGCGGGCGGCCCAAGCCGCTTTGGCACGCGGTGCGTGAAACGCTGGAGGGGCTGGAACTGAACGGTCCCGCGAACTGAAAGCGCGGGACAGGCTTCCAGCCTGTCGTCCTTGTGACCGGACAGAGTCGACCCACCCTGCGGCTGGGCTGTCAAAACGACGAATTCATGTGAGCCTGAGGCGCTAGCCGATTCCCTTGGGTGTGAGTTTATGGCTGAATCAGCGTTCTCGGCTAGCGCCTCAGCTCACTTTTTGACAGCCCACCCTGCGTCTGCCGTCTGCGAGTCGGGCCGGGCGAAGCGTGGTGCGGGGGCACGGCCGGCTCAGAATCCCCGGCCAACGCAGACGAGGCAGATGTCGTCTGTTTGCGGACTCTCGCCCACATGGCGGCTGACGCTTTCGCGAACAGATTTCCCGATCGCCTCGGGTGTTTTGGCCTGGGCCGATTTGAGGTCCTGGACGACGCGCTCGGTCGTCAGCTCTTCGCCCTCAGCGTTCATCGCTTCGTTCACGCCGTCGGTGTGCAGGATCATCGTCGTGCCTGGTCGCAATTCAAGGTCCACCGCCTCGTATTCGAAGTCTTCCATGACGCCGAGCGGCAGGCCGGAACAGGTAGCGGCCATGACTTCGATCGATCCATCAGCCGCGCAGATAATGGGGGGCATGTGGCCTGCGTTGACGACCTTGATCGTCGGCTGATCAACATCGACCAGACAGAGCAGGAAGGTGACGAAGCGGTCGAGGTTCATTCCGCTCATGGCCCGGTTGATCCTCGTCACGGCGGCGACGGGATCGGGCAGCATGGCCAGGGCAAAGCGCGACTCGGCGGCGATTTTGGCCATCAGCAAGGCCGCGGCGACGCCGTGCCCGACCACATCGGCGACGATGATCGCCACCCGGCCCTGACCCAGCTCGATGTAGTCAAAGTAGTCGCCGCCGACTTGGGTCGCGGCCTGGTACCACGAGTGAAAGCTGTAGCCGGGCAGTGCGGGTGGCGTCTCGGGCAGGAAACGGAGCTGGACTTCGTGGGCCAGCTGCAGATCCTGCTCCATCCGTCGCGTGTTCTCGGCTTCGCGGTAAAGCTCGAATTTCTGCAGGGCGAGACTGGCCTGGCCGGCGACGGTCACGAGGACTTCGAGGTCGCCCTGGGAAAAGGCCATCGTGGGCCGCAGCGAATCGATCTGGATGATGCCGGTCGATTTGCCAGCCGCGTTGACCAGCGGAGCGGCCATCATTGAGCGGATTCGGAAATCGGCGAGCGAGGCGCTCATGTCGAAACGGCTGTCGGCTGCGGCGTCAGTTGATAGGACGGCTTGCTGGGACTCCATCACCGAGTTAACGATCGTGCGGCTGATCCGGACGTTTTCCTCGTCGCCCTTGCGGCGGGTCTGCATGAGAAACGGGACGATTCGGCCGTTGTCTTCCCGCAGCGCAACGAAGCCGCGATCGGCATCGACGAACAGCTGGAACAGCGTTTCCACCACGCTGTCCAGAATCTGGCGGGGTTCATTGGCCCGGCCGAGCGCCTCGGTCACCGAAATGATCGCCTTGAGCTTGGCCTCGGTGCCGGTGCCCGTGTTGATGCCCGAATGGTGCGACGGGACTTCGATCTGTCCCATGATTGTGCTGCCGACGTCGGGCGAGTCGTCGAACAGGAAACTGGACGTCATGCGGGCCTGACGTTCCGCATCGAGCGTGGACTTTTGCTGTTCGCGGGCCGCCGTTTCGCCGGTCTGAAAAACCAGCAGCACGTCGCAGATGCTGATCTCGGCCCCGTCAAAGAGCCGGGTCGGTCCTTCGATCACGTTCCGGTTGACAATCGTGCCGTTGCGGCTGCCAAGGTCGGAGATGTAGTAGTCGTTGCCCTTGCGTTCGATCTGGGCGTGGCGACGGCTGACAGCCCCCGCTTCGATGATCACCTCGCAGTCGGGATGCCGGCCCAGCGTCACGACTTGATCAGCCAGCCGGAACCGCTGTTTGGCGACGGCTGGATCGGACGAAAGCAGGAGCGGCATGGACGGGGTTTCCGGGACGGGGTCAGTCACCTGATTTTAGCCGACATCGCCGGCGCGACAATTTGCCCCGGACAGATGCGAACGTGGTGAACCGCGAGGACTCCTGGCCGGTCCTGATTGGCAGCGATGGGGCCAAGGCCCAGAGGGACCGGGACATTTCTGACCGACCAAGCAAGAGCTTCGTCGCCACGCTGTGAGACGGCGAGGGGCAATCCATATGGCCAAAATTGCTGGTCGGGGATAAAATCGGAGCCCTGTGCTCGGGACTGGTGTAACGGTAGCACGAAAGATTCTGGATCTTTTAGTCGGGGTTCAAATCCCTGGTCCCGAATTGCCTTTTCCTGAATCCAGGCGGGAAACGGCCCAGCCAAACGATGAACGCCCCAACGGACAGGTCCGCTGGGGCGTTTTTCGTTGGCGGGGCTGATGACGAGGCGGAGCCCCGGGGCAGTGCATTCCCCGGCGGGAGCCGGGGAACGAGTGATCGCGCTGGCGGTCAAATCGCCTGGAGCTGGACGACGGATCAGGCCAGTTCGTCGAGCATGCGAGTGACGGCAGCGTCAAGTTTGGCCGGCGTCTCGTAGACTCCGCTCGCGATTTGGGCGCGAATGGTGGCCACGCGGTCGGTGCGGATGCCGTCACCTGCCCGGGCGATCTGCTGGGCTTCGAAAGAAAGCTCGACCTGATCGACGGGAACCTGGGCCTGGGGCTGAACCGGGCTGGTCGAGCGGGTTTCCTGAAAGACAACACCCTGGGCCTGGCCAAGGTTGCTGGTGGGGCGAATTTGCATGGTCGTCTCCAATCACTGATCGGGCCAGGCTTCGGCGGGAAGGACTGGCGACTGTTGTTTCTGGCTGCCTCCACCCACTGGCATCCGGCCAGGGAGTTATCGCGGTGGACCCTGTCGGCCCGTCCGCATCGTCATCCGTTACGCGAGGCTACCGTCCGTGACTGAAGCGGGAAGTCATCAATGACCACTTGCTCCGCTATCAGTTTCGGCCAGCCTTTCCCGTCGCTGAAACAGATCACGCCATCAGCCTGTCATGCCGGTATGGGTCAGTCTGTCGGTCGTCCGAAAGGCGTCGGTCAGGCAACTGCTTCCCGATGACTTCGGCCGATTCGCTGTCCGCCCGCCCTGACTTTTGCGGAAGGCTTTTCCCGACCGGCCTGCCGAGCCGAAGGGGATCATTTTCTTGCCCAATCAGGAACGGACCGGCTTGACACGTGACGACGTACGATCTCCGTGAAGGGTTGGTTCGGACTCGCCCAAAAAAATCTTCGCAGGCAGTTTCAAGCCTAACCCGGCCAGCCTTCAGACCCAATGGCAGTTTGGCGATTGTGTGGATCGCGGGAATCTTTGAAGGTGGAGTGGCGGAGTAAACCGGCAAAGCGGAGCTTTGTCGCCACGTTGAACTTCAGATTCCGCCAAATTCGCCCCGGCGGCGTTCGAGCTGGCCCTGGAGCCGGCCGACAATGCTGCTGTGCATCTGGCTGACGCGGCTTTCGCTGAGATCGAGCGTGGCCCCGATCTCTTTCATCGTCAGCTCTTCGTAGTAGTAGAGGATGATGATCAGCCGCTCGTTGCGGTTCAGTCCTTTGGTGACCAGCCGCATCAGATCGTGTTTCTGGATCCGGCGGGTCGGGTCCTCGCCTTTTTTGTCCTCGAGGATGTCGATTTCGCGGACATCCTTGTAGCTGTCGGTCTCGTACCACTTCTTGTTGAGACTCACGAGTCCGACGGCATTGGCCTCCTGGGTCATCTTTTCGAGCTCCTTGATCGAGAGCCCCATGTGTTCGGACAGCTCCTGATGGGTGGGGGTCCGCCCCAGCCGCGCTTCGAGATGCTTGGTCGCCTCGCCGAGTTTGCTCGCCTTGCTCCGGACCAGTCGCGGAACCCAGTCCATCGTCCGCAGCTCGTCGAGCATCGCGCCCCTGATCCGGGGCACACAGTAGGTCTCGAACTTGACGCCGCGTTCCATGTCGAAGGCGCTGATCGCGTCCATCAGGCCAAAGACGCCGGCCGAGACGAGATCGTCAAGTTCAACACCGTCGGGGAGCCGCTGCCAGATGCGCTCACCGTTGTACTTGACCAGCGGAAAGTACCGCTCCATCAAGCGGTTTCGCAGATCCTGGTTCTCCGGGTCCTGCTTGAAGCGGACCCAGACGTCGTGGATATCTTCGACGACTGGTTCGACACTGGTCGCCATTCAATCCTCCGTGATTGCCGCGCTGTGGATTCTGGCCCGCCCGGTTCCGTTCTCAGGATCCGCTCAGGCCGTGAAAGTTGTCGGGTGTTTTTTCCGCGGCGGAGGCTGGCCAGTCCCTGGCTTCATCCGGTCGCGGGGTGCGGTCTCTATCACAAGCCCGCGGGGTGCGTCAATGAAAAAACTGGCGAACCGCCGGAAATGCTGTTGGCCCCAGGCTGGAGGCGCACCGACCCGGCTTCTTCATCGGACGGGGAAGTTTGCCACATGAGCCTTTTTTGCCGGATTTCCGGAGCCGGCATCCGAAGTTGCAGAATGGGAGTGCTGATTCCGGGGCCAGTAGCGGACCGGACTGGCCGCGGTCAGCGGTCCGACCGAAATCTCAGATCTCAAATCTCAAATCTCAGATCTAAAATCTCAGATCGTTGCGGGCAGGACCGATCCGGTTGCGCGATCGGTCATTGGTCTTCCGACCTCAGGCCGCCATCGGTTCCTCGACTTCGCCCATCCGGATTCGTGCAATCACGTCCACTTCTCGCATGCCCTCCAGCTCCTCGTCGCCAATCACGCGCAGCACGGGGAGAAACTGTTTGACCAGCGCGGCCAGCCGCGGGCGGACGGCTTGCCGGACGATGACGACCGGGGTCCAGCCCGCCGCCTGCATGTGCCGGATACCGGTTTCGACCGAGCGCAAAAGGCTGGCGGCCACCTGGTCTGTCTTGCCAGCGAATGTCACACGCGAGGCTTCACGACCGGCCAGCCACAGTTCCAGCTCGGGGCTCAGTCCGAAACAGTGCACCGTGCCCGACTCGTCCCCGACCAGGTGGCATGACGCCGGTCCGGGCAGGCTTCGCAGGAATTCCACCAGCGGACCCTGTTCCAGTCCTTCGGCCCAGCCGGCCAGAACCTGTTCGAGGAGCCGATGCAGCGGTCGAAGCGAGACCTGCTCGCGGACGAGAGCCTGCAAGACGCCCTGCAAGGCCTGCAGACCAGGTCGTGCGGCGAGCACTTCGCCGACAATCACCGGGTGCTGCCGGGCCGTTTCATCCAGCAGTTGCCGTACCGCATCGCGATCCAGCAGCTCGGCCGCGTTGGCCCGAATGATCCATTCGAGCGAGCGGGCAATGACCTCCACTGGTTCCAGCAGTTCGCCCGATTGTTCTCCTGCGACCTGGTCGCGGCGAATCCATGCGCAGTTCCCGGCCCATGGCAGGGTGGCCTGAACGCCTGGCGTGGTCACTGGTCGTTCGTCCGGCATCCGCATTTCCACGTCCGACCGGTTGGCACGGCTGGAAGTGGGACCGCGCTCGCCCGCCGCGCCAGTTCGAACGATCCGCAAGCAACAGCCCGCCTGAACGCGAAAGCGAAGCGCGGGCTGATCGTGGACCAGGATCCGGCACTCGGCCGGTTCGAGGCCGAGGTTGTCGCGGATCCGGACCTTGGGAACGATGATCCCGAGGCTGGAGGCCAGCTGGGCGCGGAGCGATCCGATCCGGGCCAGCAGGCCGTCGTTGTTGCCCCGATCGGGCAGTGCCAGCAGGTCGCCGCCCAGTTCGATGGACAGGGGAGAGGACTCCAGCATCCGCTCGATGGACTGCGGATCGTGCTGCCGCCTGTCGGACAGTGTCTTGTCAGGGGACTGGGATAGCTCTGCCGGCTGCGTCTGCAACAGCCACCAGCCGATCCCGACCGCGCAGGCGGCGAGCAGGGAAAGCGGCAAGACCGGCATGTTGGCGAAGGCAAATACAACCAGCAGCCCGGCCGCGAGAAACAAAGGCACCGGCCGGCCCATCAGCTGCTGCCAGGTCTGGTCGGAAAAATTGACGCTCGTCGAACCGCGGGTGACCAGCAGGCCAGCCGCCAGGCTGGTCAACAGGGCGGGCAACTGGCTGGCGAGCCCGTCGCCAATCGTCAGGACCGAGAATGTCCCGATCGCCTTTTCAAGCCCCATCCCGTGGCTCAGCCCGAACAGGATTCCGGCCACGAGGTTGATCGCAATGATCGCAGCACCGGCGAGCGCTTCACCGCGGATGTACTTGCTGGCCCCGTCCATCGAGCCATAAAAGTCGGCTCCATCGAGCAGCCGCCGGCGCTGGGCCTGGGCTTCGACATGGTTGATGACGCCCGCGCTGAGGTCGGCGTCGATGGCCTGTTGACGCCCCGGCAGCCCGTCGAGGGCAAACCGCGCGGCGACTTCGCCAATCCGGGTCGTGCCTTTGGTCACGACGAGGAACTGGACCATGAACAGAATCAGGAAAATCACGAGGCCCACGGCCAGCTGGTCAGCGGCCACGAACTCGCCAAAAGCCCGCACGACCTGCCCGGCCGCCAGTTCGCCATCGATCGGGCCGCGCGCCAGAATCAGCCGCGTGGTCGCGACATTGAGCGCGATCCGGGCCATCGTGGCCACGAGCAGGATCGACGGAAAGATGCTGAACTCAAGCGGGCTGCGGACAAAGACCGCCGTCAACAGGATCAACAGCGAGATGGCAAGGTTGGCCGACAGGCACCAGTCGAGCACCACCGCCGGCAACGGCAGATAGATCAGCAGGATGCTCGCCAGAATCGTCAACGGCAAGGCAATTGCCGTCCAGCGAAACGAAGATTCTTTTTCAGCCATCCATGGCACCTTTTCAAATGTAGAGCAGTTGTCCCCAACTGCTCGTCTGCGCTATTCTTCCAGCCGAATCAATCGCAAATCCGTCTGACTCCCTGTCCGGATCAAGTCAGCCGAACAGTTGGGGACAACTGTTCTACTCTGGCCGACCCGGAAACCAGCTGGCGCGCCACAGCCAGCGAGAGCCTGCTGGCAAGCTGGCTGTGTGCGAACGGGACCGTAGCGAATCAGCGCGACTTGGTCCAGTCAAAAGGAGCTAGCGGGAGTTCTCCTTTCCGGAGGATGCGGAAGGAAGAACCTTTGGTCAGTGCGGTGCGGGAGCCTTGCACCAAGACAACGCGGGATAGGCTTCCAGCCTGTCAGTCAGCGGTGGAGAGAGAAAACGACAGGCTGGAAGCCTGTCCCACGTGAAGCCTGTCCCACATTACTTGTCTTCCTTGAGCAGGTCCTTGAAGACCTTCCGGAACTTTTCAAGCTTGGGCACGATTACCGCCTGGCAGTAGCCCTGTCGCGCATTGCGACTGAAGTAGTCCTGGTGGTAGTCCCCGGCCGCGTAAAAAGTATCGGCCGGGACGATCTCGGTCACGATTGGAGCACTAAAGACCTGCTCCTCGTCCAGTCGCTGTTTGATTTGCCCGGCGATTTCGAGTTGCTCATCGGTGTGGCAAAAGATGGCCGAGCGGTACTGGGTGCCCACGTCCGCACCCTGACGGTTGAGCGTCGTGGGATCGTGGGTCCGGAAAAAAACCTCCAACACCTGACTGAGGCTGACCTGAGCCGGATCGAAAACGACCTGCGCAACCTCGGCATGGCCGGTTTCGCCCGAGCAGACCTGTTCATAGGTCACGTTTTCATCGCGGCCGCCCATGAAGCCCGACGCAACGGACTCCACGCCCTTGAGTTCCTGGAAAACGGCTTCGACGCACCAGAAGCATCCGCCGGCGAGTGTGATGGTTTCCAAGACCCGTTCTCCTTTTTCGTCCGTCTGAGCCGCGATTTCCTGCGAGTCGGCGTTTTCCGCTGTTGTTTCCGCCGGGGCAGGCTCGGTAGCAGGGACCGGATCCTGCAATCCGACTGAAACGGGGTTGCAACCGGCCGTGATCAGAAGCGGCAAGCAGCCCCAAAGCGAAAACGTGCCCCACCTACAAAAACTGTGTTTGGATTTTTTCATTGGAGGCTGTCTGGCGGAAACGTCGGCAATCGTGGCGGCGGCAGGATGCTTTTTGGGCAATCGTCATGGTCGCCTTTCGTTCCGCGAAAGCAGCGTATTTTCGCTGATCGAAAGGCATCACCCCTGTTTAACCGCCGTTTCAGGCCAGTGAGTAACCGTTGAGGTACTCATGCCGCACCAGCCGCTGGACTGACTCGTCGGCACCGGCGGCGAGCATGTTCGCGGCATCCCACTCGACTTTCTTGCCCGAAAAGAGAGCCAGGTTGCCGAGCAGAATCGTCTCAGTCAGCGGTCCGGCGTAGTCCGGGAAGTTCGACATGGGCGTGGCCCCGCCCCGGATCGCTTCGACGAATTCCTCGAAGTGCCCAGGCGACTTCACATACTCGACATCCTTGCGGAACTTGAGAATATTCGTGAATTCGCCGTCGACGATCAGACCGGAGTCCTTGACGATTTCGGCGTAGTCTTCGGGCGCGAAGAACTTGCCCTTCTCGCCGACAATCAGGCAGCCGCTCTGGTACACGGACGAGCTTCCATCGTCTTTGGCCTTTTTTGGCAGGTCGCTGATCAACTCCTGAGCGGGCAATTCGCCGCCGTCGTACCAGATCGCGCGGACGGCAGGCCGGCCGTTGCGCTCGGGGAACTCAAAGGTGATTTTTGAGCGTTCCGGGAAGCAGATGCTGTCGTGGGCCGAATTGACCGACTCGACTGAGACCGGGTCGCGCAGGTCGAGGGCCATGTAGGGCATGTTGAAGGTATGGCAAGCCATGTCGCCGAGGGCCCCGGTGCCGAAAGCCCAGAAACCACGCCACTTGAACGGATGAATTTCGGGGCTGTACGGCCGGCTGGAAGCGCAGCCGATCCAGAGGTCCCAATGGGTCTCCTTCAGCCGCTGGTTCCATTCGTTTTCCTGGCCGGCGTTGGGGGCCTCCTGGACCTTGAGCCCGACACTTTGCGGCCAGACCGGACGGTTGGTCCAGACGTGGACTTCCTTGACCGCGCCGACGATCCCGCCCTTGATCAGGGCCGCCGCGAGCCTGAGGTTG
>JANOFL010000199.1:0-22501 GCA_031405895.1 Planctomycetota bacterium | reverse complement strand
CGACCCACCCTACGCGAATGTTTCCGGAACTCCGGCTACGTCTCGCCAGCCCCCGCGGGAGGCAGAATTCTAGCGTCGCATCGAACGCCAGGTGAACCGCCATGCAAAGCAAAGCCACCACCGTCGACCAGTACCTCGCCGAACTTCCGGCCGACCGCAGGGCCGCCATCGCGGCCGTTCGCAAAGTGCTCAAGGCCAACCTCGACAAACGGGTGGAAGAAGGCATGCAGTACGGGATGATTGGCTACTACATCCCGCACAAGGTCTTCCCTGCCGGCTACCACTGCGACCCGAAGCAGCCGTTGCCGTTCGCCTGTCTCGCCTCGCAGAAAAACCATATGTCGGTTTACCTGATGTCCGTCTACGGCGGCGGAGTCGAGGAAAACTGGTTCCGCGAACGGTGGGCCAAAACCGGCAAGAAACTCGATATGGGCAAGTGCTGCATCCGCTTCAAAAAACTGGAGGACCTCGCCCTCGACGTGGTCGGGGAATCCGTCAGTCGTGTTTCGGTCGACCACTACCTCGCCCACTACATCTCGGCGACCGGTCACGGAGCCGAATGTGGAGCCTTTGGGTCGGCCACCCTCGCCAGTACCCAACCGGCGAAATCGCCTGGCGTTCCCAAACGCAAGGCCCCCGTCAAGCAACAGGCCCCCGCGAAAAAGGCCGCCCCGAAAAAGAAAACCGCCAAACGCCCGGCCAAACGTCCCGCGAAACGCGTTGCGAGGTAGCGGCTTTCTTCCATCAGATCAGTCAGATCAGACCGATCCGTCCGATCTGCCCCCCTACCCTTCCGGCAGCGCCTTGTCGAACACCGTTTCCACGGGTTCATGCCGGCCGCCGCGTTCGTCACAAACCGAGTATTTGTCGTCGCGGCCGGGATAGAGCGCGACACTCGCGTGTTCGCCAGACTTGGCGAGGATGTAGAAGCTGACGTTGAAGCGGGGATTGCCGTCGGCGTTCAGCAGCCGCTTCTCAACGGTGTTTTTGCGAATCCGCTGCAACGCTTCCATCCCGGCGTCGCGGGGATGCTTGCCCTGGCGAAGCAGCTCGACAATCAGGAACGACGACAGGTTGTAGAGGTTGGTTTCGCCGCGGCCGGTGGAACCCGCCGCGCCGATGTCGTTGTCAACGTAGAGACCGGCACCGAGAACCGGCGAGTCACCGACGCGGCCGGAGATCTTCCAGGCCAGGCCACTGGTCGTCGTCACGCCGCAGAGATCGCCGGCCCGGTTGACGCCGAGGCAGTTGATCGTGCCCCAGAAATGAGCCGGGTGGATCTTGCCCTCGGCCACCATCTGCAATCCGACGCGCATTCCTGCCGCGGCCCGGTCGGCCGGATTCAGGTAGTGGTCGGGATCGGTCCGCCGTTTCCATTCGAGCCAGAGGCCGCGCGACTTCTCGGTGTTCAGGTCGGCCTCAATCGTGAAGCCCATATTGCGGGCAAAGGTCTGGGCGCCCGCTCCCACCAGCAGATGATGGTCGGTGGTCCGGGCAACGGCCTGAGCCACCAGCGAAGGGGTCCGCACGCCTTGCAATGCAGCAACGCCCCCGGCCTGCCGTTTCGGACCGTGCATGCAGCACGAATCGAGCGTCACGACGCCATCCGCGTCGGGAAGACCTCCGTAGCCGACGCTGGTGTCTTCCGGATCGAGCTCGCAGATGTTGACGCCGGCGATCAGGGCATCCAGCACGTCACTGCCTTCCTGCATCAGGCGAAAGGCCTTCTCCACGCTGGTTTCGGTTCCGCCATTGCGATGTTCGAAGCCGTTGACCGAGGCGATCACGACGGGTTTGCTTTCCGGCCGCACATGAATCGCCGGGGCCGATCGGGTCATCAGCGGCAAACCAAGGGTGGTGCCGGCCAATGCCGTGGCGCCAAGGAATGCCCGCCGGTCGGAGAGTTGGTTGGACATTTTTTGTGGTTCCCGGTTCGGTTGGGTCAACGGGGTGAACCGAACCATTCTAAATCAGCAACCGGATGCCGCCAGCCAGCGTCAATGCCTGGACGAGCAGCGGACCCGCAATGTAGAACAGTTGTCCTCAACTGTTCACGGTTGCACGAAGTTCTGTGGTTTGAGGTTTCAGATCTCAGATCTCAAATTTGAAATCTCAAATCTCGGGAGTCCGGTGCCGCGAGCAGATGAAGACAACGGCTCTTCTTGCGCCATGTGCAGTTGAGGACAATTGCTCCACACTCCAAGCGGAACCATCGCTCATGACGCTGCTCCATTTCCGGACTCGGACGATTTTCGCGCTGGCGATGTTCGTCGGCGCTTCTGCCTCGCCGCTCCGTGCCGACGAAGGCATGTTTCCGATGAGCGAGCTGGGGCGGATCGACCTTGCCGCGCACGGCATCCGGCTGACGGCGGAAGAGCTTTTCAATCCGGCTGCGGTCAGCCTTGTCGACGGCATCTGCCGCGTGAATGGCTGCACCGGCTCATTCGTCTCGCCCGACGGCCTGATTATCACCAACCACCACTGCGCTTACGACGCGATCCAGAAAGCGAGTACGCCGGAGAACGACTTGCTGGCCAACGGCTTCCACGCCGGCAGCCGCGAACGGGAGATCCCGGCCCCCGATTATCAGGTCCGGATCACCGAGTCGTACCGCGATGTCTCGGCTGAAGTCCTTGCCGCGGTCCAGCCGGCCGCCAGTCAGCCCGCTTTGACCGGACTGGACCGCGCGAAAGCGATTGAACGCCGTCGCAAGGAACTTGAACTGGCCGCCGAGGAGGAGAACCCCGGCTTGCGGGCCGAAGTCGCCGAGATGTTTGCCGGCAAGACCTATGTCCTGTTTCTCTACACCTGGCTCAAGGACGTCCGCCTCGTTTTCGCCCCGCCCTCATCGATAGGCAACTTTGGCGGCGAAGTCGACAACTGGGAATGGCCGCGGCACACCGGCGATTTTTCCTTTATGCGGGTCTACACCGCGCCCGATGGCTCGGCAGCCACCTACGACGCGGCCAATGTGCCTTACCACCCCAAACGGGTCATCGCTGTCAACCCGAACGGAGTCGTGGAGAACGACGCGGTCTTTCTGCTCGGCTACCCCGGCCGGACCGTCAGGCATCGAACTGCCAGCTTTGTCCAGTACGAGCGCGATGTTCGCCTGCCGCGGATGGTCAGTTCCGGCCAGCGGCAGATCGAAGTCATGGCAGCCATGGGAGCCGACGACCGGGCTGTGGAACTGAAACATTCGTCGCGGATCAAGTCGCTGGCCAATGTCGAAAAGCGTGGCCGTGGCCAGCTGCAGGGAATTCGTCGTGCCGACATTGAAGAGCGACGGCTGGCGGAAGAAGCCGCGCTCGCCGAAGCCCTTGCGGCAGAGCCTGAAAAACGTTCCGAGTACCTCAACCTGCTGATTGAGATTGAGGCTGTTTACCACGAGATGTCGGCCGCAGCGCCGTTTGAGATGGGCCTCGACCAGCTGCGAACCGCCGTTCGGGCAGGAGCCTTTGGATGGTTCGTCGTCGATGCCCGACATGAGCGGGCGAAAGAAAACGACCTGGATCGCGAAGCCCCCTTCATGGACCGAAACTTTGAGCAGACCCGCAAGGCAAATGAGGTTGCGATGGCGGACTGGCATGGACCAACCGATGAAGTGATGCTGTTGGATGCCCTATTTGCCCTGCTCAAGGTACGGGAGGCCCGGGAACTCGAAGGGCTGCAGGAAATTCTCGCCAATCCGGCTTCGATCCCCGAAAAGGCGACTTCTCTCATCCGTACGACCCGTCTCGGCGAGGCTGCGTTTGTGGCCGAATGTCTCGTCATGGACGAAAAAGACTTTGGCGGCGTGAACGACCCGCTGCTTCGATTGGTTTCCACTTTGGCACCGCGCTGGCGGGAGATTCGCGAGCTTGAAAAGCGCCGTGAAGGTCATCTGGCACAGTTGTATGGCCGGTTGATTGAACTCAAACAGGAAGCCCAGACAGCGGACTTTGTTCCCGACGCCAACGCCACGCTCCGGCTGACGTTCGGACGTGTCAGGTCCTACTCGCCCGCTGACGGCATGATCAAGACTCCGATCACGACCCTGGAGGGTGTGATTGAAAAGACGACTGGAACCGACCCTTTCATCACACCGCAAGGCGTTATCGACCAGTTCCAGAAACGGAACTTCGGGCCGTTCGCGCTGGCCGATTCGGGCCGGCTGCCGGTGGCGATCCTCTATGACACCGACACCACGGGCGGAAACTCGGGCAGCCCGGTGCTGGACGGCGACGGGCGGCTGGTGGGAGTCAACTTTGACCGCTGCTTTGAAGCCACGATCAATGACTTCGCCTGGAACGACGCTTATAGCCGCTCGATCGGCGTTGACATCCGCTATGTGCTCTGGATCACGGGGATCGTGTACAGCGCGAACGATCTGCTGGCCGAGATGGGAGTTTCTGCGGCAACCGGGGATAGCCCGAAATGAGCCGGCCAATAACGGTGAAAGAACCCAGACGTCGCAAGCCTGACCCGCCGCCACAAAACCGGATCATCAAGCGGTTTGGCGGCCGGCACCTGATCTTTCGCACCAAGATCGGCGGCTGGCCTTTCGTGCCGCATTCGTATTTGCTGATCTCGGCCTTTCGCGGCCCGGTCTGGGTCTTCTACGGGATCGGGCAGATCTGGCTGACTCACCGCAAAAACGGCCAGATCGGCGGCTGGACGATCCGTTCGCCGCGGCTCGCGTCGAAGCAGCTGCTTGAAATGATGGAGCGGCTCCGCCCGCAGCTGGAGCACTTCATCGAGTACTGCAAACAGCACGCGATCGAAGGGACGATCGTGCTCGAAAAGCGCGTGGTCGAATTCCACTGGACGTTCGGGCACGAATTGCCTGGAGAACAGCTCAAGCCCGAGCACTCGGCCGATCTGGAGCCCGAGTTTCGCCGTCTGGTGGATGCGTTTGAGCCCCTGCCGGCGGAAGGTGAGAAGTGACCGTTTTTTTGAGCCGTTGGCGCTAGCCTCGGGTGTTCCGCGATGCGGGCCACCCGACGCTAGCGCGTTCGGCTCACAGGCAAATTCTCACCTGCTGATCGCCTTACACGTCCATCCAGTCCCCCAGCCGCTCGAACTGGTAGTCCAGCTGGCTGTCGGCGAACTCGATCAGGTCTGGTGGCAGGTCGTCCAGCGAACGCGCGCGAACCCGGCTGACATTGCGAGCGGCCAGCTGCCAGGCCGCGCCTTGCAGAATGGCTTCGGCCCGGCCCAGAGTCAGGCGGTCTTCGCCCAGGCCATCGACGAGGACAGCGAGATCGTTTCCTCCCCGGCCATCGAAGGCCACGTTGCCAAAGTCCTTCGTTGTCAGTGAAAACGCCTCGCCACTGGTGTAGGCCTGTTGCGGATTCGCCCAGAAATAGTCATCCGCCAGCGAGCCCTCCAGGCTGGCCGCATCGTTGCCACCACCACCAAAGACCAGCGTCGACGCGAATCCGGCTGCTTCGACGAACCAGCCGGTTCCTGCCCAGCGCGTAAAGCCGGGTCGCGACTGCAGCGCTTCGTCGCCCGTCGAGCCACGCAGCGTCAGCTGATCTCCGCCACCCGAGCTTGCAATCCGGGTCTGCTCAAAACTCCAGACACGGTGGTCGTAGCCCGGTCCGACCAGCAACGCGTTGAGAACCATGGCGTTGACCCAGTCGCGTTGCGAGCCGCCGAGCAGCTCCGCCGAGTCGTTTCCGCCATGCCCGTAGCTGGTCGTCTGTTCAAGTCCCGTCACTTCGACCAGAAATCCCTGACCGCTGAGCCGGCCATCGCCCGGTTGCACCAGCAGGATCTCGTCGCGGTAGCTGCCCTCGAATATCACCGAATCGAATCCGCCCGACAGGGCTGCCGTCACCGTGTCGAATCCGTTGACCTGGACTGAAACAGGGCCGCGCACCAGGCGCGTGAACGATGGCCGCGCGAGGAGAAGTTCCGGGGCCGCGGTACCGTTGATGACGGCCCGGTCATTTCCCGTGGATGTGAACACGCGACTTGAGCGGAAATGGCTGGCCCGCAACGAACTGCTGCCCGCCTGAAAACCGGAGAGCTGGTCGTCAACGCTCAACACGTCATCGCCGGCCGAGTCGTGCAAGTCGACCAGACTGGCTCCGTCCCCGGCCAGCAGCGCCATCCGTTCAAACCCGGCACCCCGCACAAAGAGGTTCGGCGTGGTCAGGCTCAGATCATCAGGACGCAACAGTCCATAGTCGTTGCCATTCACGGTTCCCGACACCTCGATGCGGTCGGTTCCCGCGCCGCCCTCGATCACAAGATGAGTCCAGTTGACCGGGTCACCGATTGCAAAGCTGACGCCGTTCACGCTGATTCGATCGTCGCCCACGCTGTAACTGACGCTGTCGTCGCTCAAGGTGGCCCGAACCACGAGGCGACTGCCATCGGGGAGGAACGCGACTTCCCGCAGCCGACGCGCGAGATCGACGGCATGGTTGACCGCAATCTGGCCTGCGGAATCCGAACCGGAACCGGCCGGACTTGCCGTCGCGACCAGCAACTCGCGCAGCTGGCCGGCGTCGAGTCCCAGGTGGGCTGACAGGACAAGGGCCGCGGTGCCGCTGGCGAAAGCGGTCGCAATGCTGGCCCCGCGAAACGTGCCCTGTGTTCCACCCGTCGAGACCGCAAAGGAAACGCCGGGTGCGTCCAGCTGGACGGCGCCCGACTGACCGACACGATGGGATTCCGGCAAACGCCATCCTGAAGCGTCCATCGCGCCGACGGAAAGCACATTGGCAAACTGGCCGCTCAGGGAGGCAATGCCACTCGGCTGTGCGAGGCCTTCGCCCCCGGAGGCCACAACGAGCAGGACCCCCATCCGGGCCGCGTGTGCCACGGCATCACGCAAACCTGGCGAATCATCGACGGACAGCGAAAGACAGACCATGTCCGCGCCGTGATCGACGGCATAGCGGATCGCGCGGGCCACATCGGCGGCCGAACCGTGCCCCGCGACGTCGAGCACGCGCAGCGGCATTAACCGGCTGTTACGGGCCATGCCGTGGCTGGTGCCGGCAACCAGACTGGCTGTTACCGTGCCGTGACCCGACGGGTCACTCAGAGCGCCCTGGCCGGCGACAAAGTCGTAGCCGTGAACATCGTCGACCAGCCCGTTGCCGTCGTTGTCCAGCCCATCGCCCGGGACTTCACCCGGGTTGACCCAGAGCTTTCCGGAGAACTCGGCCAGGGCCGGGTCCAGCCCCGAGTCGACAATCGCCACGACGACGCCTTCGCCGCCAGAGGCAACAGCTTCCCGCGGACCGACAGGAGCCCCGGTAGCAGGAATGCTGGCCGCCTGGCCAGACTGGTTCGAACCCGAAAAAGTCCAGCGGCCAACCGTGTTGTCATCCAGGTCGACGAAGTAGAGATTCCCGTCCGGCCCGCAGACCATCTGGATCACATAACTGTGTCCGGTGGCGAATGTGCCGACCTCGGCGATCGAGCCGCTGGCGTTGAACCGGACGTTGTGAATCTTGCCCGATGCCAGTTCGCCGAAGAACAGGTTGCCCTGATACTGGCTCGGCCAAACGTCGCCTTCGATCACGTCGCCCATGATCAGGGCATCGATTCCCGTCGCGGAATGATTCATGGCGTGGAGGGCCGGCGTCGCTGGCGCGCTGCTGGCGTAAAAAGCCTGGGCCGCCGGAAGGTCTTCGTAGCCGATGGTCCGCAGGTTGGTGCCATTGCCGCCTTCATACCACGGCCAGCCGAAGTTGGACCCTGCCCCGGCCGCGTTGATTTCCTCCCACTGCGCCCAGCCCACGTCGCCGACGTAGGACTGCCCGGTCAACGGATCGAACGTAAACCGGTAAGGGTTTCGCAGGCCGTACTGCCAGACCCGCGAACGGTTCGAGCCAGCGTCGCCATCAAAAAACGGATTGTCCGCCAACCCGAAGCCAGTCAGCGGATCGATCCGAAGGATCTTGCCCGACAGGTTGTCGACGTCCTGGACGCGGGCCGTCCGCGGGTCGACCTGGTTGTAGGAAGTTCCGTCGGCAACCGAGACATAGAGCATTCCGTCCGGACCGAACTCGACGGAGTCGATGAAATGTCCGTCGGTATCGGTGGCGACAAAGTCCCGCAGGTTGCCCCCCCCGGGCAGGATACCCGCGGGCGGCTCATTGAAGTCCACCGTGCTGTCGACGAAGGCGTTGAAGTTCTGCCAGGTGCTGTTGGTCCCGACGAGCACGACTTCGCTGCCCGGCACGACGGAAGCAAATCCGGTCGCCGCATCGAGGGTGACCCGCGTCATCCGCCCCGCGCGGTTGCCACGGCCATCCGGTCCGGCCAGACTGCCCGCCGGCTGCCCAAACACTTCCGGCGGATCATAGGTGTAGGTCAGATAGAGGTAGGGATGGGCCGCGAGCTCGGGGTGCACGGCGAGGTCGACCAGTCCCCGGATTCCGTTGACACGATCGCTGATATCGAGGATGGGCTGGGGCTGCAGCACACCGTCGCGAACGACCCGGACGGCCCCGCGAAATTCAGCAATGTACAGGTTGCGGCCATCCGCCGAGAAATCAATCGCGGTCGGGCCGTCCAGACCGGTGTAGAGATTGTCGGTCTGCAGTTCGCTCCCCGGGCCACTCCCGGGAGGCGTCGCCGGGTGCAGCTGGGTGCGAGGGATGATTTCGAGGGGCTGGCTGGGGCTGCTCCACTGCAGCCGGGCCGTGGCGAATCCCGTGTTTTCGAAATACTCCAGCCGGAGGTCGTAGAGCCGCGCCCGTTCGAGGCTGATCGTCGCGGTGTAGGCGGTGGTTGGCTGGGCTCGCCACTGGTCAATCAGCAGCTGGCCGTCAACCCACAGCCGCACGCCATCATCGGTAAAGGTGCGAAACGTCCAGGTCTCGCTGAAGCGGGCCTCGACCCGTCCCGTCCAGCGAACCGACCAGGTGTCGTCACCCATGCCCGGAACCGGTGCGCCGGTCCCCCAGCTGAAATCCACCTGGGGATCGACCCGCGCCACGGTTCGCACGCCAAAGGTCGCGTCGTCAAAATATTCGCCCAGCAGGCCTGTGCCGCTGGCGCGCACGGCGTCATTGTCCTCAATCGTGATCGTCGCCGTACGTGGCGCGAGCAGCGTCGCGCCGCCCAGCGCGTTGTCAATCGTCACGCTGAACTGTTCGTCGGGCTCGGCCAGCGGATCGTTCAGGATCGCGACCAGGAGCGTCCGGGTGGTCTGTCCGGGAAGAAACGTGACGCGACCCGACGCCCCGCTGAAGTCGGCCCCAGCGGTTGCCGAAATGGCGACTGTGCGCCAGGCGATGCTGACTGTGCCGTCCGACCCGCCCGTTCGCACCAGTCTCACGGGCACCTGTCCGGCCGATTCATGGATCCGGATGACATTGGTTTCAAGCCGGATGGCGCCGTATTGCGAGGCCAGTTCGTACCTGAATTCGCCGCTGGCGTGCAGCGTTTCACTCTGGCGAAAGCCTGGAACGATGCCGTCCGCCGGAAGCCAGGTTCCCGTCGACCAGGTCGATGGGCTTTCCGTTTCATAAATCAGGCTGTCAATTTGCAGCCGGTCGACGTTCAGATTGCGGTCGATGTTGCTGGCTGGCTCGTAACGGTCGTTGAGAAAGGCGACCGTGACCCGGTTCGCCGTGACCGTGGTCGGTGCCCGCCAGACATGGTCGGTTGGAACTGTCGTCACCGAGAAGTTCGCAACGGCCGTCCCGTCGACTTGAAGCTCCATCCATTCGCCACCTTCATCACCCCAGGCCCGCAGACGCAACGTCGAACCGCCGTGTTCGGGGCCGGCTCCGAACTGGAATGTGCCGTTGCTGTGGAGCATTTCGCTCTCGCGGAATCCGGCCACGATTCCGTCAGCGGGTTTCCAGGTTCCGGTCGAACGGACCGAGGCCGCTTCCGTCTCGTACCGGACCCCGTCAATCACCAGGGCGTCAACCCGCAGGTTCCGGTCGATATTGCTGGCCGGGAGATAAAGATCGTTGGTGAACGCGATCTGGACCTGTCCGGGCGTAACTGAACCGCTGCTGGTGTGTGAAAGCCTGACGAACTCGCCACCCCTCGCGTCACCGCCGATGCTGTCCCAGGTGCGGACGGTCTGGCCGTTGATGATCAGCGCGAGCGATTCCTCCCCTGTTGTGCCGGCGGCGATTACCTCCAGGCTGGCCAGCGGCAATCGCCGCTCAAGCTGCTGAAAGGCGTAACAACGGACCGTGCCGGACCACCGGCGGGGGCGACGCTCAGACACGAGGCGGATCCCCAGGGAGATTTCCGGGCGGGCGTCCCGGGCGGACCAGGATGCCTTGTGCCTGAACCGGCACTTTGGCCCATGCTAGTTGACCAGCCATGGTTCGCAATAAGTTTGACGATTGAGCCGGTCGTGCCGGCGATTGGGCTGTCCGCGCCTGGGACATTGTGCCGGATTTGGCGAATTCGCATGCTGCCAGCACGCGAATCCTGATTTGTCGCGAATGCCGGAGTTGAGGTTCGTCCGGCCGGTCCCGATTAATCGCGGTGTAGGGGTGCCGCGCGGTCGTTGCGATCCGCGGGAAGATACCCCACCGAGCGAAACTGGCACTGCTGGTCGTCGGCTCGAAATCACCGCTCGATTTCCGGAGGCCAATCATGCTTGTCAGGTTTACATTACCGGTCGCCCTGATTCTGCTCGCCGGCCCGGCGCTGGTTGCACAGCAGCCCGGCCAGACGTATCAACCCAACGAAGTCTATCGCAATGCCGTTCCGGCACCGCCGGCACGCCCGATTGTACGCCCGGCTTCGACCCCGATCGCCCAGCCCGCCAACGGGACAATTCCGGGCCGGGCAACCATTGGCGACACTTACCTGAACACCCAGCCGACACCAGCTTCGCCCGTCAACAGCGTGGCCCAAGGCTGCGGCGGCGGTTGCGACAGCAGTGGTCGCGGGTACGGTGGCGGTTGCGACAGCAGCGGTTGCGGTGGTGGTGGTTGCGACAGCAGTGGCTGCGGTGGTGGCGGCTGCGACAGCAGTGGCTGTGGCGGCCAGGCATCGTGCGGTGGCGGTTGCTGCGACCGGTACCGCAAGGTCTTTGGTGGCTGGAACAACCCGGATGACATGGATGTCGTCACGACCGGTGGTCCAGCCGGGTCCGTTGAATTCAACGACGGATGGGGCGTCGGTCTCGCTCGCGGCCGCCGGATCGGCTGCAACTGGCGTTGGGAGTCGGAAGTCGTCTGGCGCAACAACACCAACGACTCGTACGACATCGGCAACGGTCCCGTTGACCTGACCGGAAACATCAACGTGATCTCGGGCCAGCAGGTGATTATCCGCGACCTGAACAACGTCAAGATTCTCGGCGCAACGCCCTATGTCGGCGGCAGCGTTGGCGGCGCGTATGTCGATGCCGACTTCATCGACGCCGGCGTGCAGACGGGCGCGATCAGCGACTCAGCCTTTGCCTATCAGGCCCTGGCTGGCATTGAACGCCCGCTCAACGGCGGAGCGATTGCGTTCGCCGAGTACCGCTTCTTTGGCACCAGCGACCTCGAGCTGGAAACGGCCCTTGGTGACACCGACGTCCAGTACGAAACCCAGAGCCTGTTCGTCGGCTTGCGGTTCTGCCGGTAGGAACTGGCTGGTCGAAATCAGAAATCGCAACAGGCCGCTGGCAATTGTCAGCGGCCTGTTGCATTAATGCGGGAAAGTTCTCGACGTCGGACAGGCTTCCAGCCTGTCGTCAAACAGGTCAGCACTGTCCGACAGGCTGGAAGCCTATCCCACGTCCCAGAGCAGGCCACGAGACTCGGCCACCAGCGGTTCCGCCGCCACGATCCGGTCACGAACCGCTGCCATCTCGCCGCTGAAAACCCGATCCTTTTCGCGCGGCGGGGCCAGTTGGCGAACCGCCTGAAACACCGGTTGCAGTTTTGGGCTGGTTTTCAGCGGTGCCTGGAACCCAATTCCCTCGCTGGCCGCGAGCAATTCGATTGACAGGATCATGTTCGTATTGTCCAGCATCGGGCCAAGTCGTCGTGCTGCCCAAGTGGCCATGCTGACGTGATCTTCCTGGTTGGCGCTCGTCGGAAGACTGTCGGTGCTGACCGGACTGGCCAGATGTTTGTTCTCGCTCGCCAGCGCCGCCGCCGTGACCTGAGGAATCATGAACCCTGAATTCAGGCCCCCATCGCGGACCAGAAACGGCGGCAGGCCGCTCAGGTGCTGGTCGACGAGCATTGCCGTCCGCCGTTCCGACAGAGCCCCGATCTCGGCGATCGCCACCGCCATCTGGTCGGCCACCAGCGCCACCGGCTCGGCATGAAAGTTTCCGCCTGAAAGCATCGACTGGTCGTCGGGAAAAACCAGCGGGTTGTCGGAAACTCCATTCGCTTCGCGCAGCAGGACATCGGCCGCGTGCCGCAGCGACTCGAGACAAGCCCCCATCACCTGGGGCTGGCAACGCAGCGAGTAGGGGTCCTGGACCCGTGAACAGCTGCGGTGCGATTCCCGAATCTCGCTGTCCGCCAGCAGTGCCAGATAGACCGCCGCACAGGCGACCTGGGCCGGGTGGTTGCGGATCGCGTGAATCCGCGGATCGAAGGGCGTGTCGCTACCGGCCGCGGCATCGACTGACATCGCGCCGGTGACCATGGCCGCAGCAAAGGTTCGCTCGCTCCGGTAGAGCGCCGCAAGGGCAAGTGCCGTCGAGACCTGCGTCCCGTTCAGCAGAGCGAGACCCTCCTTGGGGCCGAGCACGAGGGGCTTGATCCCGGCCCGCTCCAGTGCGGCTGCGGCCGGAACCACTTCACCGCATATTCGCATTTCGCCTTCGCCAATCAGGGCGAGCGTCAAATGGGCCAGCGGCGCCAGGTCTCCACTTGCCCCCACCGATCCCTGGGCCGGGACACATGGCAACAACCCGGCGTTGAGGCAATCGAGCAGCGACCGGACCACCCTGCGGGTGACCCCCGAATAGCCGCGCGCGAGACTGGCGACCTTGAGCAACATCACCAGCCGGACGACGGCGTCCGGCAACAGCTCGCCACAGCCGGCGGAATGGGAACGCACGAGGTTGAGTTGCAGCTCGGCCAGCTTGTCGCGCGGAATCCGCTGGCTGGCCAACAACCCGAAGCCCGTGTTCAGGCCGTAGACGGCATCGCCTTTCTCAATCAGCGCGGCGACCACCGCCGCCGATCGATCGACGGCTTCCCAGCCAGCCGTTGCCAGCTCGACCGGCTCCGGCTGCCAGTACCACGCCGACAGTTGCTGATGCGTCAGCTCACCCGGCAACAGATGCATCATTGTCCTCGGGTAGGGTGCGTGAAACGCACCGGTCAACTCGCGTCACGTTTCTTGCTGCTCCATCATCGGCAGGTCCAACCCCTGCTTCCGCGCACACTCCTGCGCGCTCGCATAGCCCGCATCGGCGTGCCGCATCACACCAGTCGCCGGGTCGTTGAACAGCACCCGCGCGATCCGGCGGTCGGCATCGGCCGTGCCGTCGCAAACGATCACCACGCCGCTGTGCTGGGAAAAACCCATGCCGACTCCGCCGCCATGATGCAGCGAGACCCATGTCGCGCCGCTTGCCGTGTTCAAGAGGGCGTTGAGCAACGGCCAGTCGGAAACCGCGTCGGAACCGTCGAGCATCGCCTCTGTTTCCCGGTTCGGGCTGGCGACCGATCCGCTGTCGAGATGATCGCGGCCGATCACGACTGGTGCCGACAGTTCGCCCGTGCGCACCATCTCGTTGAAGGCCAGCCCCAGCCGATGTCGGTCTCCGAGGCCCACCCAGCAAATTCGCGCCGGCAATCCCTGGAACCGGATCCGCTCGCGGGCCATGTCCAGCCAGTGGTGCAAGTGCCGGTTGTCGGGCAGCAATTCTTTTACTCGCTGATCTGTGGCATAGATGTCCTGCGGGTCGCCGGAGAGGGCCGCCCAGCGAAAAGGCCCGATTCCCTGACAGAACAGCGGCCGAACATAGGCCGGCACAAAACCTGGAAAATCGAATGCGTTCTCGACCCCCATCTCGCGCGCCACCTGCCGGATGTTGTTGCCGTAGTCCACCACCGGGATGCCGAGCTTGTGAAACTCCAGCATTGCCCGGACGTGAACCGCCATCGACTCGCGGGCCGCAGCGATGATCCGGGCGGGGTCTGTTCGACGAGCTTCCCGGGCCTGCTCCAGATTCCACCCAGCCGGCAGGTAGCCGTTCAGCGGATCATGGGCCGAGGTCTGGTCGGTGACGACATCGGGGCGGATCCCACGCCTCAGCATCTCGGGCAACAGTTCGGCCGCGTTCCCCAACAAGCCCACCGACAGCGGCTTGCGGTCCCGACACGATCCGTGAATCAGCTCCAGCGCTTCATCCAGCGAATCGGCGCGGCGGTCGACGTAGCCCGTCTCGAGCCGCTTGTCGATCCGCGTTGGGTCGCATTCAATCGCCAGCATCGAGGCCCCGGCCATCGTCGCGGCCAGCGGCTGGGCACCGCCCATTCCGCCGAGTCCCGCCGTGAGAATCCAGCGGCCCGTGAAGTCGCCGTTGAAGTGAGCTTTCGCCATTGCGACAAAGGTCTCGTACGTGCCCTGCACGATCCCCTGGCTGCCGATGTAAATCCAGGAACCGGCCGTCATTTGGCCGTACATCATCAGCCCGGCCCGGTCCAGTTCGTGAAAATGCTCCCACGTCGCCCAGTGCGGGACGAGGTTGCTGTTGGCGAGCAAGACCCGCGGCGCGTCCGGATGGGTGCGGAAGATGCCCACCGGCTTGCCCGACTGGATCAACAGGGTCTGGTCGGCCTCCAGCCTGCGCAAAGCCGCCACGATCTGGTGGTAACACTCCCAGTTCCGCGCCGCCCGTCCGATCCCGCCATAGACGACCAGGTCTGCTGGCCGTTCCGCCACCTCGGGATCGAGGTTGTTCATCAGCATCCGCAGCGGGGCCTCGGTCTGCCAGCTCTTGCAGCTCAGCGTCCGTCCCGTAGGAGCCCTGATCGGCGCGGTTTCAATGGTCGGCGACATGTTTTTCCAGCCAGCTCGGCGTCCCCATCCCAGCACGCAGCGCAAGCGAGTGATCTTCGGCGTTCCCAAGCCCGTTCGTCAGGCGGTCGTTTCCGGTTCCCTTGCTCGCGCTTCGGGCTGGTATTGTTCCGGCTGAAACCGCCGCCTCCATCTGCGAACCGAATATCTTCCATTTACCTGGGCCGTCAATGGCGGGCCGGTTTTCGGCCGGGGTTTCGCGGCTAGAATCGAAGTCGTGTTTCAGGCCTGGCAGTTGGAACCGGCTTCAAAACCATGTCATTCCGGTTCAAGCCCGGCTCCATCCCGCTGCTGATCTCGATCCCGCACAACGGGTCGGCGATCCCCGCCGCGTTCGCCAGTGGCTTGACCGAAGCAGGCCTCTCCTCGCGTGATACCGACTGGTTTGTCGACCGGCTCTACGACTTGCCGGAAGCGGAAAACTGCAGCCTGATCGTCGCTGAAGTCTCCCGTTTTCTGATCGACCTCAACCGGCCAGCCACCGGTGAGTCACTTTATCCGGGCCAAACGACCACCGGTCTGATCCCGACCGAGTGTTTTGACGGCACGCCGATCCATCGTGGGCCGCAACCGGGGCCAGACGAAATCGCCCGCCGCGTCCGGGAATTCTGGCAGCCCTACCATGACCAGCTGGCGGCCGAGCTGAGCCGCCTGATCGAGGTTCACGGCCGCGCGGTGCTCCTCGACGCTCACTCCATCCAGCCGGAGCTGCCCCGGCTATTCGCGGGCCGACTGCCGGACTTCAACATTGGAACCAACCGCGGCAGGTCCTGCGCGAACGAGCTGGTCGAAGCTGTGCTCTCGCCGCTCCGGAAACAGCAACCCTGTTCCTGGGTCCGCGATGGCCGGTTTGTGGGCGGCTACATCACCCGCCACTACGGGCAACCGGCTGGCGGAATCCATGCTTTTCAAATCGAACTCGCCCAATCAGCTTATTTGCATGACCACCTTGCTGAATGGCACCCGGATCGGGCGACAGCCGTTCAGCGAATGCTCTGCGAAATTCTGACGGCCGTTCGCGGCTGGCTGCGATGCGACTGAACCTGCCTCCCGCCGACCATGTGCTGACCGGCTACCGGCTGCTGACCATGTGCCGCCCGGGCACGGTGCTCGCCCGCGATGAATCGGGTGAGGCGGTTTTCGTCCAGCCCGAAGGCGACTGGATGTCGACGCCGCTCGAAGGCATGGCCCTTGGCATCTGCGACGGACAGATCGCGTGGATCGTTCCGGAAACCGGACTCTCAACGACTCCCCCTCGTCCTCGGCTTGTAAAAAGTGAGCCTGAGGCGCTAGCCGAAAATGCTGATTCAACCCTTGACTCACACCCAAAAGAATCGGCTTGCGCCTCAGGCTCACAAGAATTTGCCGGTTTATCAGCCCACCCTCGCCCCGTCTTCGGGGAGAGGGGGCCGGGGGTGTCCGCATCCCGGCGCACCGGGAGTGAGAGGTCAATCAGGTTGATCGGACAGGGCCAGCTTCTCACTCCAGGTCTGATCGACTGCCACACGCACCTGATCTTTGCTGGCAACCGGGCCGATGAATGGGCGGCCCGACTGGGAGGCAAGACTTACGCCGAGATCGCCCAAGCCGGCGGCGGCATCCTGTCGACAGTCCGCAAGACTCGTTCCGCGAGCGAAGACGATCTTATAGCTTCGGCCGCCAGCCGTCTGGTGCATCTCTTGCGTGAAGGCGTGACCACTGTCGAGATCAAGTCGGGCTACGGACTCGACCTCGCGACCGAGTTGCGGATGCTCCGCGCGGCGCGGCGGCTGGGCGAGCTGTTTCCCGTGCGCGTCGTCACGACCTTGCTCGCCGCCCACGTTGTCCCGCCGGAGTTCGCTGGCCGAGGCGACGATTATGTCAGCTGGGTCTGCCGCGAGATGATTCCGGCGGCCACCGGACTCTGTTCCGCCGTCGATGTTTTCTGTGAGTCGATTGCCTTCAGCCTCGCCCAGACCGAGCGAATTTTCGACGCGGCACAATCCACCGGCTTGGCGATCAAGGTCCACGCCGAACAGCTCAGCCGGACCGGTGCGGCGGTGATGGCCGCGCAACGTGGTGCCCTCTCGGTCGACCATCTGGAACATCTCAGCGAAGCCGATTGCCAGCTTCTGGCCACAACATCCACTGTCGCCACCTTGCTGCCGGGAGCGTTCTACAGCCTCCGCGAGAAGCAGCTTCCGCCTGTTGTCGCCCTCCTTCGCGCCGGCGTTCCCATCGCGGTCGCCACTGACTGCAATCCCGGCAGCTCGCCTCTCACATCGCTTCTGCTCGCCGCGAATATGGCCTGCAACCTGTTTGGGCTGACGGCGGGTCAGGCTTTTGCCGGAATCACCGGCCACGCGGCCCAGGCGTTGGGACTGGAACGGGAGTGCGGCTCGCTCGCGCCAGGCAAACGGGCTGATCTTTGCATCTGGCAGGCCAACACCGTGCCCGAGCTTTTGTACGGACTGGGCCAGCATCCGCCAGTCGATGTCATGTTTGCCGGAGAACCGCGACCAGCGTTGAGGGAAGACCGCGCATGACGATTGGCAACAACAATCGCGACCCAAATGAGTTTTGGTTTCCGTCGGCGTTGTGCGACGGAAACTGGCTCGACGCAGTGAGTATCTCCGTGGGTCACGATGGCCTCGTCACATCGATCAAGGCCGGCAACCAGCCCGCCGGGCAGCGCTTTGATCTCGTAGCCCTCCCCGCGATGGTCAATGTTCACAGCCACGCTTTTCAGCGCGGGTTTGCCGGCTTGAGCGAGTACCGGACGGCCGAGCGCGACAGTTTCTGGACCTGGCGCAAGCTGATGTTCGACTTCGTCGGCCGACTGAATCCCGACGACATGCTCGTCATCGCCCGGCAGCTCTATCTGGAGATGCTGGCTGGCGGCTACGCGTGGGTGGGCGAGTTTCACTACCTGCACAACGACCAGGGCGGCCGCCCGTATTCCAGTCCGGTCGCGATGGCCGAGCCGCTGGTTCAGGCGGCCAGCGAAACGGGAATTGGACTCTGCCTGCTGCCCGTCCTCTATCAGCGCGGCGGATTCTCCAACGAGCCGCTTCACTCGGGGCAAATCCGGTTCCACCAGTCGCTCGAACAGTTTGCCACGCTCGTCGCACGCTGCCGCACGCTGACCGACCGACCCCAAATGACGGCTGGCATCGCCATCCACTCCCTGCGCGCAGTAGGTGTCGACGAGGCCCACGAAGCGTTGAAACTGGCTCAGCCGGGATCTCCGGTTCACATTCATGTCGCCGAACAGACGGCCGAAGTCGACGATTGCCTGCGCGTCACGGGCCGCCGGCCAGTCGAAACGCTGTTCGACCAGTTCCCGGTCGGGCCGGAGTGGTGCCTGATTCACGCCACGCACCTGAATCGGTCCGAACGTGAACGGATCGCCAGTTCCGGTGCCGTCGTCGGCCTGTGCCCATCAACAGAAGCCAGCCTGGGTGATGGATTTTTTTCCGCTCGGGAGTATTTTGAATCGGGCGGAAAAATGGCGATCGGCGGCGACAGCCATTGCTGCACCGATTTCCGCGAAGAGCTGCGGACGCTTGAAACAGTCCAGCGGCTGCGCTATCGGCAGCGGGCTGTCCTCGGTACCGGAACGGAATCAACCGGCCGCCGAATTTTCGAACTGGCGGCAGCCGGTGGCGGACAGGCTCTCGCCGTCCCCACAGGCCGGATCGCAGTCGGTCAACGCGCCGACTGGATGTTGATCGATCCCGGCCATCCGGCGATTGCCGGCGCCGCCTGCGACCGTCTGCTCGACCGTTTGATCTTCGTCAACTCCGCCGGGCCAGTCGGCAGCCCGATTCGTGAAGTTGTGGCAGGCGGAAGGCCAATCGGACTCGACACGGACCACTTTCGCGAACAGTTCAATGCGAGCAGCCGCGAGTTCCACCGCGTTGTGCAGACGCTGGCCCGCGACGGCTGACCGGATCAGAACGGCTTTTCGATTTGCTGGAAGGCGGCCGAAACTTCGCCGGCCAGTTCGATGTTGTCAGGGTCCAGTGCCATCACCGGCGCGCCGGGTTCAAAGCTGACTTTGTCGAGATGCACCCAGATCAGGTTCGGCGTTGTCGACAGCTCAAAGAAGTAGCGGCGATTCGTCAAGTCAATCGCGGTCCGGTACTCGGTGTTGTAAAGCGACCCGGGGATGTTGTTGGGAGCGCCAATCGGCACCGAGGCGTTGCGGGCGATCGCGAGGATGCCGGCGATCGCTTCGCGTTCAGTCTTCGGTTCCGGCAGCATCTGCAGGTAGTAGGCCGAGCGCACAAAGCGGTCTTTCGGATCAACATTGCCTGGCAGCGGCGTTTGGCGCGTGGCGTTCGTGAAATCAAACTGCGCGAGGTGTTCCAGCTGCGCGTCGTAAGCCGGATCGTTGGTCATCACGCAGTACTCCTTGCCGTGGTGAACGACAGGTTTCCCGCCGATGTATTCGAGGATGGCCGAATCACCGGTCGCATCCTCGATTGCAAGGTGAACGGTGGCCTTCACGTCGTCGACCGAGACCATGACCGGTTGAACGCCCTTCATCAGTTCCAGGGCTTCGGTCACTGTCGCGGCGTTGTCCAGCAGGTACTGGCCCCACAGACCGGCATGGACGCCCTGCAGTGACGGCTCGCGAGGGCCAAAGTCGGTGGCGGTCAGATAGAGCAGATGGATGGCGAAGCCCTTCTCGTTGAGTCCATCAGCCGTCCCCACGCCGTAAATGGTCGTCACCACGCTGCCATACTTCGAAGTCCAGCGGGCCGGATTCTCGGCGACGACCACCGCGCCTTGCAGCTGGCCACCATCGCGCTGAAGTCCGCGCGGGAAGACGGTCAGGACCGGCTCGGTTGACTCCGGCCAGTCCATTGTCCGCCCCACCACCACGGCCAGGCGGTTGCTGTTCCAGAGCACCCGCGTGCAGGCCAGCAGCGTGTGAATGGGAACCGCCACCAGAAACACCACCAGCAGCCCGTTCACTGCTGCAAGCCTGAACAATCGTGCGTTCACTGTTTGATTCCTGCCGCTGGGGTTTGACGATGGAGGCAGCCTGCCCGCCTACTCACCGCCATGCTAAACCGTATCGCGATCCGTGCGCATTCTCTGGCCCGCGGCCAGTGCACCATCACCTGTTCATTTCCGGATCAGCTGGCGGGCAGTTCCAGCCAGAGGTGAACTTTGGCGAGATATCCCGCCGCGCTCTGCATCGCCAGTGGTTCGACGCCAAACACCTCGAATCCCAGGCAGCGGTACAGGCCGATTGCCGCCGTATTGCCTTCGGTCACTGTCAACTGGATCACCCTGACTTCCGGTCGCAAACGACAGCGCTCCACGGCCGCTTCGACCAGCTGTCGCCCGACGCCCCGCACGCGCGCCTCGGGGGCGACGTACAACCCAATCAGCTGAGCCTTGTGGCGGGTTTTGGGCCGTTTCGAGAAATCCAGCGCCACGGCTCCGACCAGTTGTCCATCAGCCGTCGCGCCGATCACTTGGTGAAAACCCACCGGATCGGCAATCCGTTTCAGCCACCAGCCGTCAGGTGCTGCCTTCCGCTCCTCAACAGTCGCAGTGAACGAGTCGGGCGATTCTGCATAGGCCCGCAGCATCAGCGCCCGGTATTGGTCAAGGTCGTCCAACTGCAATTTGCGACAGTTATCGACCATCGGACGGCTCCAGCCACCGGCTCGTCTCTTTGGGCGTTCGCAGCCGGACGACCCGGCCACCTTTTTCCCCGAAGTCGCGCAGCAGCACCGGGTACTTTCTTCGTCGCGCTCCATGCGTGGTCAATGCCCAGAGCACAATCGAGTCGCTCGAAAGGGCCTTTCGCAGCGTCTCGCGGTTTCCGTTGCAACACGGCTCGCCGCGGAACACGCGCCGTACGGTCCTTCGCACCGAGCGCCACAATACCACCGGCAGTCCAAAATCCAGCCACACCACCGTGTCTGCCCGGGCCCACACCAGGTCACGGACACAGCCATAATTGCCGTCCACCACCCAAGTCTCGCCAGAGCAGGCCGCTTCCACCCGCCCGCGCATCATTTCCTCCGGCACTTCAACCCAGCCCGGTTCCCAATGCAGGGCGTCCAGCTCGATGTGCGGGCATTCCAGCCGCCGCGCAAGCTCCTTTGCGAACGTCGACTTGCCAGTCCCTGTCGTGCCGATCACCGAAACGCGTTGCATGTTTACCGCCATCTACGCAACGCACCCGGAAACGGCAGAGGCAATTCAAAATCGGTTCCGGCAGGTCGGGCAAAGCGTCGTCCCGTAAGCCATTTGATTCTGGCTGGGCAGGAAATAGCCGGCTACTCCGACCTGGTTCTCGTCGCACCAGCAAGAGCCGCTCCGAGGCAACCCATTGGAATGTAGGCCACAACCAGGTCCAGGACACAGAACCAGGTCGGGCCGCCGACCATCTGGACCATCGCGATCCCGCCCGCAAGGAAGAACGCGGAGACGACGAGCGCCAGCCAGAGCGGTTGACTGGCCGAGAGCCGGGCGGCAACCCACGCCCCCGCAAGGGTTCCCAAGGCATGGGCGAGGAATGGAAAAACGAAGTTTACGGGCTTGAACAGCGCCAAGCTGGCGCGAAGTTTCTCCATGTCCGAAATGTCCGCGCCTTCCGGCAGCGGAACCACCATCGGCCCGAGCATCACGAGGGCCATGTTGACAACCGAACCGAGGACGATACCGGCAACTACGGCCAGGATGTTTCTTGCGACTGGATTCATGTTGGGTTGATGAGTGCGTGCAGAACAAACACGGACTGGAATCATTCGGACAAACCGGCTTTGCGGCGAGCACGAAGTCGAACGGCTGTCCAGTCATCCGTTTCCATTTCGCAAGCGTCGATCAAGTCACTCCGGCGGTTTGTCTCGGTCAACCATGCCGGCGATGGAGCTGCCCAATCTTCAGGAGCAACCTGGTCCCAGAGGAGCGGAATCAGACGTGAGCGGTCGGCCGATGGCAACGCGCGAGCCGCGGCAAGAATGTCATCAATCGTGGTCATACACCCATTGTCCGGCGCAAGCGTTCATGAATCAAGGTTACAAGCCGAAGCCAGCCTTTGCATCCGGACCGGTCGAGTAACCAGCCGTCAGCCTCATGTCCTTGCCGAATTTGCAGAACTCATGGACAAAGCTGGTCATGGAAGAGGTCAGGTCGATGCAGCCGGCGGGCCCGGGGGCACCCAATCGCCATTGTACTGCATCAGGATTTGCCTCGGCTTGTTCAGGTCAGGTCGGCGGGGAATCGCGAGCCATCAGGAAAGGAAGTGGCTTGAAGAACAGTTTCGTCCGGTAAGGGCGGGGCTACATTGACCCCGACTGGCATGGGATCTCTCGCCGGGGCAAACTTGGGGAATCCAGCTGCCGTCCAGACCGCCGACTTAGCGCTTATGAACCACAGTCGAGACGATCGGGCTCATCGTTGGCCCTATTTCAGCGGGCGGCTGATCGCGGTCATCGCCGTCGGCTTGATGCTGGCTCTGGCAGCTTTTACCGAAGCAGGGAGGCGGTCGAAGGGTGGTGCTGCCGCCGCGCCGATGAGGTCAACG
>JANOFL010000184.1:0-18521 GCA_031405895.1 Planctomycetota bacterium | reverse complement strand
GCCACGCCCAGCCCAGAAAGACTCACGCGATGCCCGCCCGACAATCCGACCCTCGCCCGCGGTACTCCGCCCGGCTCGCGCACGCGCCGAAAAAATCAGCCCGCCAGCCGCGAAAAGCCACCGGCGGACGCTTGATTGAGGTCTAGGACGTGCGTTCCTTCATGCACGATGTCGCTTAGAAGATTCGTGGAGCCCCTTCGAACGTAGATTTGTTCCGCGAGTTGAAACGCCTGTGGACTGCTCCCGGTGCCGCCTTTGAGTACGAAAGCCTTGTCGAATAGTTTATCGCCAAGAATGTTGACGCGAATGCGGCCAGATCGTATCCCGGCTGCAACTCTATTTCCTTGTTCGGTCAGACCGGTAAGGCCGTCGGCCAGTTTTTCCGATACGACTCGCGCGTCACCAGCACCGTTAACGAGCGATGTGCGAAGCAGTCCGCCTTTTGGCGCCTTGGCCAGTCCCAGACTGCCGAGTGCCCGGCCGGCGGCGAGGCCGCCGCCGGCTGAGACGGCCATGCAGGCACCGTCGATGATCTGGGCGGGGCCTTCGGCGTGGTCGCCGGTGGCGATGGTGGTTGCGGTCGAAAGCGCAGCAGCAGCCGAGGCGAAAACCAGCGCCCCAAACAGGTTGGTTCCGCTGCCAGCCCGCGAGCCGCCCAGCGTGATCGAAGCCGCGAAGTCGATGCTGCCGACCAGCAGACCAAGCCGTTGGGCATGGAAGGTGGCCGCGGCATCGTCCAAGCCGTGGATGGTCTTGGCATTCAGGTACCCGCAGACGTAGCCGAAACCGAATCCGGCGATTCCCGACGCCAGAGACACGCCGATCCGGCTCAAATTGTACCCGACGCCCGTATCGACGGCTGTCCATCCGGAAGGATCGACGAACGTGAGCGGACTGTTGCCGACGTAGCGGTGAAGGTTCGTGTCGCCAGCGGCGAAGCCGATCGGGTCCTCGCTGAGGAAGCGGCCAGAGGAGGAGTCGTAGAAACGGGCGCGGTAATGGTAGAGGTTGAGTTCGGGATGCCACTCGCGGCCGGTGAACTTGTAGCGGTCGCCGGCAAGCGGATCGGTCTCGGAAAGGATGTTGCCGAAGCTGTCGTAAGCGATCTGGTCGATCACCGCGCCGGAAGCATCGACGATTTCGCGGACACTGCCGAGGTGGTCGGTCAGGTACCAGGCCGTGCCGGCAGCTGGCTGGCCGGCCGGACGCCAGCGGGCGATGTTGCTGTCCAGCCCCTGGCCGAAGAGATAGCGGGCGATGACGTTTCCCGTCGCGTCCAAGTCGGCCCAGGCGTTCGCGCCGTCGTAGACCGTCCAGGTAGTTGAAGGCGCGAGCGGGCCAGTGCCGTCTGTGTCGACGGTTCGCTTGATCATCCGGTCGAAAAGATCGTAGCTGTACGTCGATTCCGCGAGGATAATCCCGCCCGGCGAGAAGGTCGTCGCCCCCGTCATCCGGTTGCGGTGATCGAACTCATAATGCGTGTACTGGCCGGTGGCGATCTCGGTCTTGCGGACGAGATTGCCTTCGGCGTCGTACTGATAGCCATACGTCCCGTCGAGGAGCAGCTGGTTGTTCGGTCCGATGACGTTGTCACCACCGGTCCGGTTGCCATTGGCGTCGTAGGTGTACGCTTCGTCCGGCCGGGCCATGTTGTCCGCGCCGGTCAGCTGACCCCGATCGTCGAACGAATAGTCCGAAGCCTGGCCGTTGATGATCTGGCCGATCATCTGGCTGGCAGCGTCGAAACCGAATTGGTAGTCGGCGATCAGCGAACTGAACCCGTTCCGGTGCTGGATCGCCTCGATCCGGCCCAGCACGCCGAACGACTGGCTGGTTGTGCCGATCAGCGTCGTCCCGGCCAGATCACTGAAGCGGCTGATCCCGGTCAGCAGGCCGCGGCTGTCGTGGCTGAAGTCCACTCGCGCCGCATCGACTCCTCCGCCCGACCAGGCAAGCGACTCGATCAGGTTCCGCGAATCGAACTCCGCCTGGACAACGACGCCAGCATTGTCGCCGACACTGGTCCGGTTCCCCGCCACGTCCCAGCCGAACGTCAACGTCAGTTGCGGCCCGATAGTTCCCTCGTTGCTTTTTGAGAGCACCCGGTCGAGCAGGTCATACTGCCATGCATACGCGCTCTCGTCGCTGTTGGCGCTGGTCAGATTGTCGTGGGCGTCGTAACTGTAGCCAATCGTTTCGACGATGGCTCCGCCCGTGTCGCGCCAGACTTCGCCCAGCAAACGATCCAGCAGGTCGTGCGTGAACTCCGTAGCCCGGCCGACCCGGTCCGTTAGCCGCGTCAAATTGCCAACTTCGTCCAATTCAAAGTGCTCAGTGTTCCCCAGCGGATCGGTCCGCTGTTCGACCCGGTTCATGTCGTCGTACAGATAGCTCGTGACGTTGCCCAGCGGGTCGGTCACGTTGAGCAGGTTTCCGATCGCGTCATAGTCGAACGCCGTTGCCTCGCCATCGGCATCCAGCGAAGCGATCACGCGATCGAGGTCGTCGAACTGCGTCTGGATGATCCGGCCCAGCGGATCGGTCACGGAGATCCGGTTGCCGACTTCATCGAAGACAAACGCCGTGATTCCGCCTAGCGCGTCGGTGACGGACTCGAGCTGGTTGTTGGCGTTGTACGCGAGCTGGGTGACTTCGCCTGCCGGGTCGGTGTACCGGATCATCCGGCTGGCCGCGTCGTACTCCCACGCCTGGCTGAAGCCGGCCGCGTCCGTCTCGCGAATCCGCCGGTGCCGCGAGTCGTACTCCGTGCGGGTCGTGTTGCCGCGCGGATCGGTGTACGAGTTCAGGTTGCCGTGATGGTCGTAATTCCATGACTCGATCCCGCCCACCGGATCGACCCTCCGGAGCAACCGTCCGACCGCGTCATGCTCCATGAGCGTGACGCCGCCCCGCGCGTCGTCGATCTGGATCAGGTTTTCGCGCAGGTCATAGCCCAAGCTCACTACCTGGCCGAGCGCATCGGTGACCGACGTGACAAGATCGAGGCTGTTGTACGCATACTCTGTCTCTGCCCCCCGCGCGTTTCGCACGAGGGTCAGGTTCGAGTTTTCGTCGTACTCGAACGCGGTGACGTGACCGGCCGTGTCGGTATTGGCCTCCACCTGCCCGATGGCGTCGAAGTCCCACGTCTCGGTCTGGCCGAGCGCATTGGTCGCGGCGACGACCCGGTTGTTCGCGTCGAGCGTCCGGGTGGCGATCCCGCCCAAAGCGTCGATCACCCGCACCAGGCGGTTTCGCCCGTCGTACTCGAACCCTGTTTCCCGGCCGAGCGGATCGACGGTGCGAACCAGCAAATCGGACTCATAGTGATTCGTCCACGACTGGCCGAGCGCGTCGGTCACGCCGAGCGGCCGGCCGGCGGCGTCATACCGGAACACCGACTGTTGGCCCAGTTCGTTGTCAGCGGTCAGGATCATCCCCATCCCGTCACGGGTCACGGTCCGCTGGCTGCCATCGACGAAGCAGATCAGGTCGGGGTCCTTGAAGCTCCCGTACTCCAGCTCCATCGTGTCGCCGTCCGGACCGGTTGCCGTGAGAATCCGTCCCCACGGGTCGAAGGTGAACGACTCGCTGTCCCCCTCGGCGTTGGTGAACGAAAGCAGGTTCCCCCGTTCGTCATAGACACTGCGGGTGCTGGGAAAGTCGCCCAAGGCGACCTGAACTCCAGTCAGCGGGAAGTAGTCGTTGCCCGAATTGCCGTCGTCGGTACAAAGGGCCGTGACGCGGACGCCGAGCACCGGGCCGGTGATGTTGCTTTCCTCCAGGTCGATCCCGGCATAAGCCTCAATGCCAATCTCGCCCACCGGGATAAACGTCGTCCCGTCCAGCGTCACCGAGACCCGGGCCCGCTCGCCCTGGTTCGTGAAGCTGCCGCCGAACAGCGGCGTGATAATGAACAGGTCGTCCCCGTGATGGTCTTCGACCGGCTCGTCGAAGCCGACCGTCACATAGTCGCCTGGCCGGGCCAGCAGGATGTAGTCCGAATCCTGTTCCGTCTCCAGATCGCGGTCGAACTCCGGGCCGAGAATCACGTCCGCCGATGGGAAGACCCGCGGCTCAGTCGCCCCGCCCAGCCGCTCGCCGATCGTGAACCCCGTGACTTCGCCGTCCGCGAAATGCGAATCGAGCAGCACATCGGCGTAGCCGTCTCCCGGATCGGCCAGCGATGGACCGATCGTCCGCGTGACGTTGCCGAACGAATCGTGTTCGATTCGCGTGAACGAGCCGTCCGGCCGCTCGATTCGCGTCATGTTGCCGCGCGAATCGTAATTGAAGCGAGAGAAGTTCCCGCGCGCGTCAGTGACGGCCGTTTCCAGATGCGGATGGCGCAGGTCCCCGTATTCCGCGTCGACCGATTGTCCCAGCGCGTCGGTGACCCGGGTCACATGCCCCCGGTCGTTGTAGACAAAGCTCGTCTCGTTGCCGAGCCGGTCGGTCTGGGTGAAGGTCCGGGCGGCGAGGTCGTAGTCCTGTTCCGCCGCGTTGCCGTCGGCGTCGAGCACGGCGATGAAGCGGCCCGCCGCGTCATAGCGGACTTCGCTTACCAGAATCCCGCGCGGACCAATCACGCGGTCGAGGTAATGCGCCGGATTGTCGTGGTACGACAGCGTTGTCACGTTGGACACCGGATCGGTAACGCTCACCAGGTCGCCCGCCAGATCATAGCCATAGCTCGTGACGTGCCCTTCCGGGTCCGTGACCGAAGTGATCCGCCCCTGGCTGTCGCGGACCCACGTGACCGACTGCCCGGTGCTGCTGAAGATGCCGTTGTCGCGGTACTCCAGCGTGACTCCGTTCCGGTCGCGGATCGACTGGATTCCGTCGAACTGGTCGTAGCGGTAGCGGAGCTGGTCCTTGCTGACCAGCGTGTAGCCGCGCGGGTTCCAGGCTCCGCCAAGGAGAAACAGCCCGAACCGCCCGTCGGCCCCCTGTTGCAAAGCCACCGGATCGACTTCCAGCTCGTAGTCCGTATCGACATCGGCCCGGAACTGCGGCGTCCAGACCGTCCCCAGCAATCCGCCCCGCGCGACCGGATCGAACGTGAAGCCGACCCGCTGGCCCTCGGGCGTGGTCAGAAAGACCCGCGCCCCGATGTGCAGTCCTGCCGAGCCACCGAACAGGGCCGGCACACCCGCCGCCTCCAGCGCCGACACCGGCACCGTCTCGCGGACACGCGCCTGGCCGAAAGTCAGCGACCAGCCGAACCCAAAATCGCCGCTCCGTCCCGCTTCCAGCGTGTCATAACGCCGGCCGATGGTGACGGGAATCCCGGCCAGCGGAACCGTCAGGTCGGTGTACTCGACGGAAAAATTCCCGATCTTCGCCCGGCCTTCGAGCAGAACCTGAATCCGCTGGTCGCGGATGTTCCCGCTGAAGTCCTGGGCCACCAGCCGGATTTCGTAAACATCATTCGCCAGCAGCGTCGGATCGAAAGTCGCCAGCACATGGTTGTTGACTTCGCCAGTCCCTCCTGCCAGCGTCGTCCAGCTCTCAAGCCCCAGCAGCCCGAACTCCAGCCGCCACGACTCCAGGTCCGCGGCCAGCACCGTGCCCGCCACGCCGGTCAGATAGCTGATCGGCGCCAACATGGCCGGCGAAGTGATCTCGACGATTGGCGAAGTGTGATCATCCGGATCGATGACCCGAATCCGCCGTTCGGCCGTCGCCGTGTTCCCCGCATCATCCGCCGCCACGGCGGTCAACGTCACCGGCCCCGGCTGCGTCGTCGTGATCGTCACCTGCCCATCAACCAGCGTCAGGGGAACCCCGTTGGCGAAAAGCGTCAGCGAGTTGACCCGCACATTGTCGGTCGCGCGGACCTTGACCAGGACCTGCTCGCCGACATTGACCACCGTTGACGACCCGAACGCGATCTCGGGGGCCTCGGTATCGGGCTGGATCGTCAGCGTCCAGCCCTGATCGGCGAACAGACCCCGCTCGTCCGTCGCGCGAATGGCAACCGGATAATCCCCCGGCAAGACCTGATGCGGGGTCCATGAGATCAGCCCGCTGACCGGGTTGATCGTCAATCCGGGGGGTCCGGACAGGAGCGAGAAAGCGATGTCATCGTCCGCATCCACGGCCATGGCCTGGTAGAGATACGGCGAGCCGGCTACCAGTTCTGTGGCTGGTGACGACGTGAAGACCGGGGCCTGGTTCGCGTTCCGGACCGACAGGTAGAAGTGCTGCCAGGCCTTGAGTCCCGGCGCGTCGGTCGCGCTGACCAGCACCCGGTGCTCGCCCGTATCGCCGGCACCTGGCGTCCAGTTGACCTGGCCGGTTGCCTGATCGATGGTCATTCCGGCCGGTCCGACTTCCAGTTCGTAGCTGACGGCGTGTTCGTCGGGATCAACGGCGCTGGCCGGGTAGTTCCACTGTTCACTGGCAGTCGTGATCTGGACGGGCTGGGTCGTGAAGCGCGGCGCGGCGTTGGGATGGACTGCGAGAAGGTCGACGTTGTACGACTGAATGGCCGCGCCACCGAGGGCATTGCGGACCTGCCATGCAACGGCCGCGTTGCCCACCTGTCCGGAAGCCGGCTCCCAGCTGATCCGCCCGGTTGACGGATCGATGGCCAGCCCGGCCGGCCCGCTGACCAGCGCGAAGACCAGCGGCGTGCCAGAACTGTCGAGCACCTGGGGCGAGTACGAATAGAAATCGTTCAGCGCGGCGAGGACAACGGGAACCGACACAATCGCCGGCGCGGCGATTGACGATCCCGCGCCGATCCGGACGGTGAAGCTCTGGCTGGCGACACCCCCGCGCCCATCGGCTGCCGTCAGGACAACCGGGTAGCTGCCATCGAGTGGCAATGACCAGGAGACGAGACCGGTGCCCGGATCAACGTTCATCCCGGCCGGGGACTGGGTCAGCGCGTAGACCAGCGAATCGCCATCGGCGTCGCGGGCCTCGGCCGGGTACTGATAGTCCGAGCCCGAAGAAGATGCAACGACTGGCGCGGTGGCAAAGACGGGTGGCCGGTTGGCCGAATCGGCGACGGCGAGGGTAAAGCTCTGGACCGAGCTGCCGCCGCGGCCATCCTCGACCTGGATCACGACATCGTGCCGGCCCGCATCGGCGAGCGCGGGAGTCCAGCTGGCCAGTCCGGTGACGGCGTCAATCGCCATCGACTGTGGGCCGGAAACGAGCGAATAGCTCAGCGCGTGGCCATCCGGATCGACGGCGCGGATCGCGTAGATCCATGAGCGTTCGGGGATCGCTTCGGCGTCGGGCGACGAGACAATCCGTGGTGCCCGGTTGGCTTCGGCGACAATCCGGAATTCGGGCGTGAAGCGGTCTTCGTTGGGGTTCTCGAAGCGGAGCGACACAGGGGACGAAGTCTGGCCGGTGGCGAGTCCGGTCGCCGGCAACTCGCTGTCGAAGAGCAAAAGCTGTCGCTCGCCGGAAGAAGTCGCGTCGGGATTGGCGAGCCGGACATCGACCGGTTCGACCGATTCCAGCCGCGCGATGAGGGTGGATTTGAGCGGTTCATTGCCGCTGTTCTCCAGCCGGAAATCGGCCAGCAGTTCGCGGGTCAGCCGGTTGAACGTGGTCCGCGAGAATTCGAGTGTCGCGGTGCCGGTCAGGTCGGCACCGATGCCGGTGGTCGCCGGGTCGATCGTCGAGACGACGCCGGTCAGCTGGACGGTGGTGGTCGTCGTCTGGCCACGGCTGTCGGTGGCCGAAATGTCCAGCGCATTAGTTCCGGCGGCGAGGCCGAACGTGGCGAAGAAAAATCCGCTGGCGTCGAGCGAACCTGCTCGTTCACCATTGACGAGGACTTCGACGATTGAAATCCCGGGGAGCGGAGTCGCAACGCGGCCGGTCAGAAGCCACGGGCCGGTCAGCAGGGTGCTGCCTGGGGCCGGGCCGAAGACTTCGATGGCCGGGACGGCGGTGATCCAGTTGATCGCGCTGGTCGCTGAGAGTCCGGCGGCGTTGGCCGTGATAGTGTCGAGGCCGGCGTTCTGGCCGATGTACTGGATCGTGGCCGCGCCCTGGGAGTTGGTGAAGGCGTGGTTGGCGGCGGGATTCGCGCCGCTCACCTGGAAATCGACGCGGATGCCGCGGATGCCGAAGCCGTTGGCATCGCGGACGAAGGCCGTGACTGCCTGCTGGGAGGCGACGGCGGCGGTGGAGTCCGGGCTGATCGTCAGCGAGCTGATCGTGTTGAGCGGGGCGAAAGTCATCCCGCCGACGTAGCCGTAAGAATCAAAGTCATCGAAGCCGTAGACCGTGACACTGAAACTGGCGGTCGCCTGGAACTGGTGCGAACCGATCGCGAGCGGGATGCTGGCCCCCGAATAGCCGCTGGTCCCGATCGGGGCGAAGAGGCCCGTGCCGAGCGGAACGCCGTCGACTTGGACAGTGCCGACCTCGGAGGTCGGGACGATCAGGTTGGCGTAGTTGTGGTCAATGCCGGCCTGGGGCGTGCTGAGGACGTACGAGTTCTGGTATTGCTCGACCGGCACCACCAGCATCATGAACGGGTCGGAGACCGTGTTGTCGAAGAGCGAGCCGTTGGAGTACTGGGCGACGAGGACCGGACGGGATGACGTGATCGACGACGCGCCGTCGATGATCCGCTCGTGGTACTGGTTGGCGTCGAGGGTGGCGATCAGCGTGCCGTTGAGGAAGACCTGGGTGTTGTCCTGTTGGGCGAGGATGCGGAAGGTGTCGCCGCCACTGCGGGTGGCAAGAGGCTGGCTGAGGAACTGGCTGCCCCAGGTGTTTGTGGAGGGGAGCTGTTCGACGAGGTGGTCGGCGGCCTGGACGCCGAGCGGCACGCGGGCGACCGTGTTGCCGCCGAAAACGGACAGCGGCTGGGAGGAAACGATCCGCGTTCCTGTCAGGTCGGCTTCGAGCGGGCCGCTGACCCAGACGTGGTAGGTCTGGCCCCGGTTGAGGGTGATCGTGTAGGGAACATTGGCGGGGCGGGCGTTGATGGCCAGGGTCGGCGTGATCGTGACCGAGGTGTTGTCGGCCGTGGCGGCGAGCGTGAAATTGGTGCCGCCGGGGAAGACCGGGCTGACCGTGTTTTCGTAGCCGAGGACCACATACTCGGTTCCGAGCGCGTCGACCGGGATCGCCGTGAAGCCGTCGGTGGAAAACTCCTTCTGGCTCAGGCCATAGACGGAGACTTCGTCGAGCGCCGTGATGAGCACGCCTTCGCTGGTGACTGTGTCCGAGTCGAGTATCTCGGCCGTCACGGGCAATGCGACGGTGGTCGCGACGCCGGCGGTGACTTCGTACGAAGTGAACCAGTTCAGGCCGGGAATCTGCACGGTTCCCGACGTGTCGACGTCCGACGTGATGGTGAGCGAGAGGTAGAGCGGTGCCTGGAAGCCCGAGGACTGGTACTGGCGGGCGAAGGCGGCACAGAACCGCGTGCCCTGCGTGTCGAGGCCGCCAATCTCTGGTGAGGCCGTCTCCTGAAGGCGGAACCGGTACGTCCCGAAATTGTCTTCATTACCGGGCGTGTCGAGGTCCCGGCGGACGACGACCTGGTACTGGCCGGTCTGGGGCAGCGTGACGAGCCGGTCGGTGGTACCCCGGTTGACCAGCGTCGTCCCGTCGGGGGCGAGCAAAGAGAATCCCAGGCCGCCGTTGGCGTCTTCGATCATGTCGAACAGGACTTCGGTCCCCGCCGTGCCCGGGAGCACATAGGTCGTGATCTGGCCGGGAACGATGTCTCCCGCGATCGTCTGGTTGAGAAGCGCGGGCAGGGGCACGTTCGCGGGAACGTCCCAGACCTGGAACGAGTAGATGATCAGGTCCGAGAAATTCGTCTGGGCCTTTGCCAGCAGGGAGTAGGTGCCGGTCTGGGGCGCGACGAAGTAGTGGTCGAGGACCCGTTCCAGCTGATTGGACCTGGAAGCCAGCAACGTTCCGTCCGGCGCGCGGAGCGTGTAGTCCATCCGCACGTTGGCCGACAGAAAGTCGATGTACATGATCTGGCCGGCGGTCGCGTTCCAGCGCCATTCGTCTTTTTCGCCGGGGACGTTCGTTTCGCCATTGGCCTGCTGGCGGAACTGGATCGTCTGGACATTGACGGGCGGGACTTGCCAGACGGCGAGCGTGAAGTTCGCGTCGTCGAAGGACTTGACGCGGACGGTCCAGGTGCCCGTCTCGTTCAGCGTCAGGGTGCCCGAGTCCTGGGCGTTGGCGTTGTTCGCGCTGCGGGTGTGGAAGTCCGCGCCGCTGGGCGCGATCAGGCTGGAGGTGAACGATCCGGTCGCCCCGGTCAGGGTCTGCATGTCGAGGAAGACATCCATCCCCGACGTGGCGGAAAACGTGTACTCGCGAATCTGGCCGGGGACCGTCGAGCCACCGACGACCTGGGTGAAGACGATCGGCGTGCTGGTCGTCGCCGGGACGTTGCGGAGCTGGAACTGGTACGCGCCGGTCCGGTTGAGTGTTCCGTCAACGATCAGCGTGTAGGTGCCGTTGCCGGCGAGGACCGTCGTGTCCCGGTCGCGCATCAGCGTGTCGGTGAAGAGCTGGCTGCCATCCGGGTTGAGGACCCGCCAGTTGAAGTTGTTCTGGTTCGTGCTGAGCGAGTCGAAGTAGAGTCGCTGGCTGGTGTTGCCGCTGAACGTGAACTCGTGGATCGACCCGGCCACGGTCAGGCTGTCCGACATCAGCTGTTCCACGGTGATCGCGGTCGGGCTGGTCGCCGTGACGTCGTTGACCTGGAAGAGGAAGGTCGAGCTGACGCTGACGCGGCTGGTGACCGTCAGCAGAAAAGTCCCGGTCTGGGTCAGCTGCGTCCGGTCGTGATGGGGCATGCTGGACGGATGGGAGAACAGCGTCGTGCCGTCGGGATTCTTGACGTTCCAGTGGAAACGGGTCTGGTTGGTCGTCAGGGCGTCGAAGAAAAGGTGCTGCCCGGCCGTCGCGGTGAAGGCGAACTCGCGGGCTTCATTCAGGGCCGTCGTCGTGCCGGTGGCGACCGTGCCGATCGTGTACGGATCGACCGGATCGGCGATGCCTTCCGGATTGAGGTTGGCCGGATCGAGCGCGAACCAGCTGGAAGCGGCCTGCGCGCTGCCGGCGGGGAGGGATGTCGGATAGGCATAGACCCGGTCATCGACCTTGTCGACGACCCAGATGCCGGTCGCGCCCGATGGCGAGATGGAGATGCCAGTCGCGTTGCGGTTGGCCGGATCAAGGGCCCACGAGCGCTCGAAGGTGCCGTTCAGCGAATAGACGAAGACGCGATCGTCGGTATGGTCGACCACCCAAAAGCGGACCCCGTCAGTCGTGATGTCGGACGGATTGTGGTTGGCCGAGTGCAGCGGGAAGCTGCTGGTCGGGTTGATCGTGCCGATGCGCAGACTTACGGCGTTCTGATAGAAGTTGACGCGCCGCGACGACTGGTCGACGATCCAGATGCTCTGGCCGTTGGTCGCGATCCCTTCCGGATTGTTGACCGAGTTGGCTTTCCACGAGCCGAGCAGCGAGTTGCCGGTGGTGTCGTAGACGTAGACCCGGCGGTCCTGGTCGATGGCCCAGATCGGGTTGCCCGCGACCCAGGTCGTCACGCCGCGGGCGTTTTTCGAGCCGGTGGTGGCGAAACTGCCGATCCCTTGGCCATCTTGGGTGTAGCGGAAGGCCCGGTCGGCGGTCTTGTCGACGACAAAGAACCGGGTCCCACCCGGATTGCCATTCGGGTCGATCACGGAAACATGAAAGACGACGGTCGCGCTCTCGCCGTCGTCATCGGTGATCGTCAGAGTGACGGGATAGACACCGAGGGCCGCGTAGGTCCGGGTACCGGAGAGCGTTCCCGTTGTCGATACCCCGGCGCTGCCATTGACCACATTCACAGTCGCGGCTGACGTCGTCCCGTTACCCCAGTTGATCAAGCCGGCGATCGTCTCGCTGGTCGACCCGCTGGTGAAGCCCGGATCGGTGAACGCGACGTTGCTGATGATGAGCGGGTCGCCCAGGTCGATGGTCACGTCGTCCGGCAAGGCCAGCTGCGGCGCGACATTGGCGATCGTGGCCGTGGTCGTGGCCGTAACGGTCTGGCTGGACGAATCCTCGAGCGTGACGGTGACCGGGTAGCTGCCATTGTCGGCATAGACATGCTGGGCGGAGATCGTGCCCGATCCGGTGGCAAAGGCAACGGTCGCCGGGCTGATGCTGCCATCGCCCCAGGCGACATTCGCCGTGTAGGTCTGGTTCAGGCGGACATCGCCAAAGCCGGCCGCGAAGCTGACGCTGGCTCCTTCGCTGGCTGTGACTGGCTGCAAGGGGTTGATCACAGGCTCGACGTTCTGCACGAGCACGGTCACCAGTTCCGTTGACTCGCCGCCATCGTCGTCGCGGGCCGTCACGACCACGGAAAAGCTGCCGGTCTGGCTGTAAGTGTGGCTGATGGTGAGCGTGCCGACTGAAAGCTCGCCCGCCGCGCCGGGCTCGAGGGTCACGGCGACGTTGTGTTCGGTGTTGCCATCGCCCCAGTCAATCGAAGCGGTGAAAGTCTCGCTGGTGGAGCTGGTCGGGAATCCGGGATCGGTCAGGCGAATCGCCAGCCCGACCGGCTGGCTGAAGTTCACGACCCGATCAGCGAGCGGATCGATGGCCGGCGCGACGTTCGCGATGTGGGCGCTGGCCGTGCCGTTGCCGGAGTTGCTGTCGGCGTCGGTCACCGTGACCGTCACCAGCCAGGTGCCGTTGTCGGCGTAGGCGTGCGATCCGCTGACCGAGCCGGTACCATTCGCCCAGGCGACCGTGCCGGGCGACGTGCTGCCATCGCCCCAGTCGATTGTGGCGGTGAACTGGCTGGTGCTGCCAAGGTCGGTGAACTGTGCCGAAAGAGCGACACTGGTCCCTTCGTTGCCGCTGACCGAATTGACAGAGATTACGGGCGCGTCATTTTCGACGTTGACCTGGATCGTGACGGACGCTCCGCCGCCATCGTCATCGGCCAGGGTGATCGTGAGCGTATAGCTGCCGGCCTGGGACCAGACATGCTGGCCGGCGACCGTGCCGGACGAAAGCGTGCCGGGCAAACCGGTGGTCCACAGAACCGTGCCGGCGGAGCTGGTGCCGTCGCCCCAGTCAATCGTCGCGGCGAACGATTCGACGGTGCTGGTGGTGATGTTGTTAAAGCCGGGGTCGGTGAAGCTCGCAAAGACCTGATTGACGGGCTGGTTCCGGATCGCCTCGATGGTTGCGGAGGCGGGCTGCAACGCGGGGACGACGTTGGAAACGTTGACCGTGGCAAAAACCTGCGTCGCCGCTTGCGCCGCGTCGCGAACGGTGAGCGAGACCTGATAGTTGCCGTTGTCGGCGTAGATATGCGTCGCGGCGAGCGTGCCCTGGCCATTGCTGAAGTTCAGCATGTTGACGTCGGTCACCGACCCATCGCCCCAGTTGATGGTCGCCGAGTAGGGAACCAGACCGCCGGCGTCGGTAAAAGTCGTCATGATCGTGACGATGTCGCCTTCGCGCGATGTCAGCGGAGCGATGGGCGCGATTTCCGGGCCGTCCGAGTTCATGGTGAACTGGAAGGTTACGACCGAACCACTGGCCAGGTGATTGTCGCTGGCGTCGCGGAGCCGGGTCGCGTCCAGCTCGACCAGATAGACGCCGTCTTCGAGTGGCGTGGAAGCCGGATCGATCGCCAGCGAGACCACCGACGTCAGCCGGTTGTAGCGCGCCGAGACGACCGACAGGAGCTGGTCGTCGCCCGTTCCCGCGATCCCGTCCGGTCCGAGGAAGCGGACGCTGTAGTTCGCCGTGTGCGTGACCGATTGCGGGTCGCTGGCACCGAGGGCCCGCATCGCTTCACTGAACTGGATCTCGATCCGCGAAACCTGGCCGGTGTTGGTAGCGTTGGGGACCGGGCTGAGCAGGGTCGCCGCGGGCGCGGTCGTGTCCGACGCCAGCGGCGAGAAGAGCTGTTGCGAACCGGCCGCGAGCATCACCAGATCGCTGACCTGGTCGCCGCCGGTCAGCGGTGCCGAGTCCATCGAGACGAGTCCGGTTGTTCCAGCAGGAAAGCTGATCTCGCCGGCGTCGAACTGCAGACCTGCTCGGCCATTGAGCACAAACAGCTTGCCAGCGCCGTTGTCCAGCAAGGCGATATCCTGCCGCCCATCGCCGTCCACATCGTCGACCTGAAGCTGGGCAATCTGCGACCAGACTCCGGCCAGCGGGATGGCTTCAAACGAGCTGTCGAAAAACGACTCGGGCGAAATCCGGATGCCATCGATGGTCACGGTGGAACCGGTGCCTGGCCCGTTCCCCACAAGGTCGAGAAACAGCCGCGCGGAGGTCCCGGCCGGAATCGCAGCGAGACTGATGGACACAATCCGCCCGTTGAACGTGACGCCGGGTGCCATTTCGATCTGGCCACCCGGATTGACGTTGAAAAACGAAGTCGCCCCGCCGCGGAAAACGGGGACCAGGGACTGGCCGGTCGCGTCGAGCAGCGAAATCTCGAAGGCGTCGGGAATCCCGCCGGCGGCCGGCTCCAGCCCGATGGCGGACAGGTCGATTTCCAGCCGGTCCGGGTTCACGGGAACCACCAGGCCCTTGTTGACCGAAACGAGAAACGAACCGTTCTCGACCAGCTGAATCCGGCCGGCCGTGGCGAGGACTTTGCCAGCCAGGCCCGCGTTTTGATGTCCGCGGACGTCGACATCCCAGCCCGTCAAGCCGCTTTCGAAACCGGCGTTGGGGATGATCGGCCCGACCGCCAACTCCGTCCTCTCGTTCTTCAGGATCTGGACGCTGGCGGGCGTCGCAATCACCAGGTCCGTGTCGCCATCTTCGTCCAGATCGGATGCCGCGAGGTCGACGATCGGACCGGACATCTGGCGCGACAGGTCGAGCCGCAAGTCGAACGACCGGTTGCCGGCGTTCTCGAGGAACTGGAGCGAGCCACTGGTGTGCCCAACCAGAATGTCTGGCAGGGCGCTGCCGGAGAAATGCCCCGCCACGAGCGCAACCGGTCCCGTGCCGCCCGAATGTTCAATCACCGGGAGCGCAAACGTCCCGTCTTCATTGGCAAAGAAGACGGCGATCTGATTTGATTGCGGCGCGGAGACGACCAGGTCGCCGCGGAGGTCACCGTCGAGATCGGAAACAATCATTCGCGCAGGTGCCGCCGTCGCGGGCCGGGCCATCTCGCCGGGCGGGAATGGCGAAAGCGTCTGCGTGATTGTGAACAGCCCCGCGCCGTTGTTGGTCGCGATGAGGACATGGTCGGGGGTTTGCAGAATCAGGTCGGGCGCCGCGTCGCTGTTGACGAGCGAGACTTCCATTCCGAGGACGGGACCGCTGGCCAGCGCCGTCGTCTGGCGCGTCCGCCACGTTCCGTCGCCACCGTTGAGGGCCTCGGTCAGCTGGCCGGTGGAAGAGATGATCGCCGCGTCCTGATGGACGTCGCCATTGAAGTCGGCCAGCCGCACGACGAGCGGATTGGCGACGGTTGCAAGAACCTGGTTCAGGTTCGCCTGCACGACCAGTCCGAAGTCGCCGGCCAGGAGCTGACGCGGATCGAGCTTTTCAAACGCGAGGGCTGCGCGGCGTTGTTCGGCCGCGCGGGCCTGCGAACCGCGAAGAGAGGGGGTCAGACCCCAAATCGCTCCGAAGACTGCGCAATTTGGCGTCAGACCCCGGCGGTTACTGGTCCGGACGACGCGGTAGCCAAGGGCCCGCAGCGTGGACTTCCACTCGGTGATGGAGAGTTTCATGTTGGCGTTCCGGAGTGAGCAAGCGTCAAGTGAACGCCTGGCCGGACCAATCCCGTGACAATTCAGCACCACATGCTTGGGGGCTGCATGTGGAAGCCGGGCCGCGGAGTCGAAGCGAAAGCGTTCGTTGTGTCCGGCTGAATGGAGCTTCAGCCGGACGGCCAAGGTTCTAACCTGATAATCAAATGCGCTGCAATCAGGGGGGTGTGCAGGGAGCGTAGAGCCCGCCAGGGGCGGGTCCCCAACTGCTTGTCCGCGCAACCTGGCTTCCGGGGATTTCCCCGGTTAGCGGCCCGGCAACATCGCGGGAAACGCGGAGCAAATGCTACCCCCCGCCCCCGGTTGATCCGGTCTTTCCGGGACAACTGGGGGAGAGGGGCCCGGGGGTGTCCGCATCCCGGCGCGCCGGGGGTGAGGGGGCGACCGCGCAACGGGATCGCGGAGGAATCCTGTTTGGAACCAGAAGTGTCATCGAAAGATCGTTACGAGTTTCGAGATGACTGGCTCGAGACGAGGGACCCGGGCGTTGCGCGAATCGCACCAACCTGTTTGACGAAACACGTGCCGGTTCACTCCCAGCCGCGGCCCCCTCTCCCGGCGCACCGGGATGCCGACACCCCGGCCCCTCCCCATCCCGGCGCGCCGGGAGAGGAGGGGGGAAGAAATAGGGTGTTGCGCGCGTTGCCGTTTCGGCCCGCAGCGCGAACTTGTGGGTCGCACTGATCAAGGTCGATTGCAACGCGGCGCGAACAAAAAAATGCTCCCTCTCGCCCCCCCCTCAAGCGACAAGCTGGAAGCCTATCCCACGTTCAGAACTACACCGCTGCCGTCAACACCAGACTTAGGTCGTCCGAGCCGGTGGCTTGCCCGTCGTTGGCTGTGAAGCGGATCGTGAAGTTGCCGGCCGCGCGGTTCGTGGCGGGCTGGTTGAAGGTCACGGTCCGCAAGGCGGCTTGCCAGGTCGCGAGCGGCAAAGTGCCGGTCATCGTCAAGGCTCCCGTCGCCGGGTCGAAGGTGGCGATCATGCCGTTCGGCGCGGTAACCGCAAGGACATCGCGCCCGGTGATGAACCCGGACGGGATCGTGACCACGGCCGACGTCAGGTTCTCGCTGTCCGGATCGCTCAACAGCAGGCCGCTGGCCAGTGTCAAAGGCAAGTCCGAAAGCGGACGGGTAAGCGTCGCCGGATCGATGGTGACGACCGGGGCGTCGTTGACGGCCACCACGCGGAAATCACGTCCCGCGGTCGCCGTCTGGCCGTCGAAGTTCACGACGAAACTGAGCCGGCGCGTGGTTGTCAGCGGGGCGTTGCCCGTGTTGACGTAGAGCACCGAACGCAACGCGGCCTGGTACTGGGCTACAGTCGCATTACCCGACAGGGTCATGACTCCGGTCGTCGCGTTGAAACTGCCGGTGATCCCGCCACTGGTCGCGAACTGAAGCGTTTCCTGGCCAGCCACGAAGTCTCCAATGCGGACTTCCACGCCGCTGACGCGCGGGCTGCCGCTCGCGGTCAAAACGATACCTGTATCGGCCGCCGTCGCCGCGCCGTTCTCCGTGAAGACGAGGGCGGCGGTGGAAGTGGCCACCGACAGCTCCGGCTCGCCATCTTGATCGACGTCAATTCCCGCGTCGCGCAGCCGCTGGAGGATGCTTTCCACGACCGCATCCAGTCCGGAAATGCCGGCCGCCTCAAAATTGGTCGCGTTCAGCTGCCGGCCGCCGCTGTTTTGCAAGGCGTCGCTCGTACCGGCTCCGCCGTCCACTTCCGATCCCGATCTCAACCCGGCGGTCGCGTCCAAAGCCACCCGATCATCGCCCGCGCCGGCATCGATTCTTGTCCGGCCGCGGAACTCGCCGCTACGAGTCGAAGCGCCGGTCGGCACGACTCCGAAAAAGTCGTTTCCGTCGCCGAGCGAGATGTTGGTGCGATTGCGGACCTGCGATTGACCGGTGATCAGGACTTCGTCGTTGCCCGCGCCAGATTCGACTCGCAGTTTCCGCCCGACGTTTGTCCCCCCGGCGTGAATAGTGTCGTTACCGCCCCCGGCGAAGATTTTAAGGTTGCGGCCGGTCCGCACGCCATTCAGGGAGAGAAGGTCGGACCCTTCGCCCAGATCGATGTGGGCCGACTTGCGGGTGGTCAATTGCAGGTCGAGCACATCGTCGCCCGCCCCGGCCTCGACGTGAACGTGTTTCGACTGCAGGCCACGGGTCGTCAGCCGGTCCGCGCCCTCGCCGCCGAAGAAGCTGAAGTGGTCGCCGACGGCGAATCCGTTGACGGTCAGCTCGTCATTGCCACCTGCGAGGGCTACGGTCAGGTTGCCGAAGCCGGGGTCGATCGTCACGGCCGCCGAACCGCCGTTGATGGTGGTTGACGTGCCCGTGACGATGGCACCTCCCAGCGGTGAAGTGGCAATGCTGACTTCGTTCGCCAATCCATCCCCGACGATTAGCAGAATCCCGTCGTCAACCAGCGCCTGGACATTGCCGGCCAGCAGCCGGCGGGATTCAAGGTGGCAATAACCCGGTCGGGAATTGCAGGAAAGGCGGCGGCGATTTTCGTGTGGCATGGCTCGTGAGCGGCAGGGTCAAGATAGAGAGCAATTGGGCCACTGCAATTTAATTGAAGCGGGGGAAAGAGGAATCGGTATCCTCGAAAGATGACGCCGGGCAACAACGGGAAGAGTTTGAGGGGCCGAATGGGGATTTCTTGGCGAAACACGTGCCGTTGTACCCCCGGGCCGCGGCCCCCTCCCCCGGCCCCTCCCCACGCGAGTTGTCAGGCCC
>JANOFL010000157.1:0-12325 GCA_031405895.1 Planctomycetota bacterium | reverse complement strand
CGCCAAAACTTCTCAATTACACGAGAGACATCGCCTTGCAACGCTCCGTGGCGATCAGCGGTCCGACTCCGGCGATGATCGGCTGGACCGTGCTTCGGGATTGTGGGCTGCGGCGGCTCGACGGCCGCTTTCCGGCCGATGCGGCCAGCCGCCAGTTGCGGGGGCTGGTCACGTGGTCCCGCGCGGTGAACGAGGGCCGGTTGCTGGAGGGGTGGTGCTTTCATCCCGACTGCGATGGCGAGCATCCGGAATTCGAACACCGCACAGTTTCGGCTGATTCGGCCGCGGATTGGCTGGGCTTTCCGCAGGGAGAGCCGCTGGTGGCGTTTGGCGGCGAAGCAGTTGTCAGACAGGCCTGTGGGGAGTGCCCGGTCAATGTCGGACGCGAATCGGGGGGCGTCGGCGGTTGTTGGGGATGGCTGCCATTTAACTTGGGACCACTACCAGTAGCGGAAGGGCGGCAGCCTGCCGGCCTGCGCGCCGGGAACCGCGGGGTGCCTCTGGGAGGATCGCGCCAAGACCCGTCACTCCCACAAAACCGCGGCGTGGACGACGTGACATCACCTGGCACGCGGCCGGACGGCTCACGCCGTGCCGCTACAAACGAACAAGGAAGAAAAGACAGGCTGCGGACAGGCCAGTGGGACAACTGCTCTACCTTGATGAACTTGCGGTTGGCGGGGGGCGAGTCGCTGGCTGTGCTCGATGCCACAACCTGGCTGGAGGAAGTGCTGGCCGATTTGCGGGCACGGGAATCGTTTGAGCGACTCTTCCCCCCGACGCAGCCCCCCTGGTCCGGGCTCTGGATTGGATCAGAATGGAGCCGGGAGCAATGCGGCTGGTGGGTCGAATGGTGCGAGTTGGCCGTTTCGCGTGGCCTTGCGGGGGTCGAGCTGGTCCGCCTCGGAGCAGCCGTAAAGGCGGCGCTGGAAACGGGTTTGCGTTTCGTGTTTGAACGCGTTCCACCTGGGCTGGCGGACGGCCAGGCCTGGCACTGGCCAGCTCATTGTGGCCGCTGCGGCCACATTCGCGCCGTGAAGGAAGTCTGTCGGTGTTGTGGTGAACAGCGGGGCGCCGTCGCGGCCAGCCAGCGGCGTGTGATGGGGCTGCGGCCCTGGCTAAAACTGGCACGGTTGATGCCGGCGGAACAACTTGAGCAACTGGCCGGGCGTTACCTGGCGTTCAGAAAGCAGGCGCGGCGGTGACGGCAATCAGGGAAGCGGAACGGAATCTGGACGGCGTCCCGACTCTGGAACGGCAGGAAAATCCGGCGCAGGACGGACTCGATGCAAGTGCTGTCCAGCTCGGCAGGATTGGGGTCTGGAGCGCCATTGCCTCATCGGTCATTTATACCTTGACCAACATACTCCTCCGCCGGCTCTCGACCGATGTGGACCCGCTGTTGCCGAGCGCGGTCAAGGCCACGGTGACGCTGTTTTTTTTCCTCCCCTCGGTCGTGCTGGCCATCCGGGCGGGCCAGAAGATGCTGCCCGGCCCGCGCGGGACGGCGGTGCTGCTGTTCGTTTCGCTGCTCAATCAGGTCGTCGGCAACGTTGGCCTCCAGTTTTCGCTGGGCGTGTTGGGGATGGCGCTGGCCATTCCGCTCTGCACCGGCGCGATGGTGATCGGCAGCGCGCTGATGGGGCGGTTTATCCTCCGCGAGCCGTTGCAGCGGGGACTGCTGATGGCTCTTTTGGTCCTGAGCGCCAGCATTTTTCTTTTTCGGGGCGGAGCGGAGGACGCGCGGCAAAGCCTGATCGACGCGCCCCTGCAGGAACTGAAACAATGGTCGGCGCTGGCTGGCGTTGCCGCGGCAGTCATGTCGGGACTGGCCTATGCAGCTTTGTCAGTGACGATCCGGGGCGTGCTCGCACGCGACGTCAACCGGCTGACGCCAATTCTGGCCGTCGTGCTGGTCGGGACTGTGGTCCTGTGGCCATGGGCCTTGTGGAAGCTTGATACTGCCGGTCTGGCCGCAGTCGTTGGCTGGCAATGGCAACTGATGCTGCTTGCGGGGCTGGGCAATGCAGTGGCTTTTCTGTTTCTCGCCATTTCACTGCAGCTCTTGCCCGTCGCATGGGTCAATGCGATCAACGTCTCGCAGGTCGGCATGGCCGCCTTGGCAGGCCTGCTGTTTTTTGGCGAGCCATCCAGTCTGTGGTTGTGGATTGGCCTGGTGGTCATGGCGACGGGCTTCGCGATGCTGGTGCGGCACGGGACGAGGAAACCTGCCGGGGCAACTGTTGCCAAGAGGTCTGTCAACGGTGAAATGATGGATTGATCTGGTTGAAGCCTGAAGCGCAAGCGAAGTCGCAGTGGCCCTTCCTTCGCTTGCGCTTCAGGCTTCCAATCCCTCACGACACTGTTGACCGACCACCAGGTCATAGGGACCAACCGATGGTCAACTCGCTCAATCAGTGGGACTAAAGCTCCCTGTCCGCCCGGAACCACCCAGCTTGCCTGTCTTCCCCGATTCCAGGGCTACGGGCGGAACGGATCACCTTGGCGATTGGTCAATGGCGACCCACCCGAAATCGGGGAAGGTTGCCGTCCGGAAAGGCCGGTTTGGACCCGCGTTTTTGGGCTTTCAGTGGTCTCAATGTCGCAGACTACCCGGTTGTGAAAGTCAACGTAACCGGTAAACTTTTGGGCTATCGGAGACCCGTACCCGACGGTTCGGGAATCAGTTCCAACTATTGGGAGAGTCTGAAATGACCAAAGTTTTTTCGTTCGTTGCTGTTGCCTTGCTGTCGGTTTGTTCGTTTGCGCAGGGAGTCCAGGTTTCCCCGAGTGACGTCACTGCGACTGCCGCCCCCGTCCAGATGGTGATGCCGGTTGAAGGCATGCCGATGCAGTCAATGGACGTTTCGGTTGTCAGCCAGGGCATGATGATGGCTGCTCCGTCGACCGGTTGTGGTTGTGGTGGAATGTACACCTCGATGCCGAGGTCGGCTCCGGTTGCTCCGGCCTGTGGCTGTGCCGCTCCGGTTGCCCAGAATTGTGGTTGTTCAGCTCCTGTCGCTTCCTGCGGCACCTGCTGTGCAGCCCCCGCAGTTGACAACTGCTGCCAGACGACCAGCCGGCGCATCGTGCTTCGCCGTCGTTCCAATGACTGCTGCAACACCGGCTGCAACACCGGCTGCAACACCGGCTGTGGCACCTACACCTCGGCTCCTGTTGCCCAGGATTGCGGTTGCTCGGCTCAGGTCACCAGCTACGCAGCTCCGGTCAGCACTGGCTGCTGCAACAGCTGCCAGTCAGCTCCGACCTGCGCCCCTGTGAACAGCTGCTGCCCGCAGACCCGCGTTCGCGGTTTCCGCAGCCAGCCGGTTCAGCGTGGTCGCCTCCTGGGTGGCCGTCGCAACAACTGCTGCTAGTTGACGGTTGGCGAACCTGACGTGGTGACCAGGCTCCTGCCTGGTTTTCCCGTCGGAACGATTGTTGACGCTATGGCGTAGTCGCGTTGATCGCAGCCCATGCCGGCGGTTCACGCTCTGAAATCGAAAAACGCTGTCAGGAAACTGGCAGCGTTTTTTTGTTGCGCCAGGCAATCCGTTTGTGGCAGTGCGGCGTGTTGCGTCCCACGGGCTGGATCGTCCGGATGAGCCGGATTGGGGCCGCTTCCTGCGTCTGCTGGCAGGCCTGTGAAGATGTACGAATCGCAGCAATCGTAGCGAAAAATCTAATGGTTCCGATCATCCGGTGTCGATTCCCAACTACACCCATGCGACCGGACCGGCCGCGCTGCGCTGCCGTATTCAGGCCGCCGCGAGAGTCGCCTGGGAGCCAGTTCTGGAAGGACCCGGCAGGAGTTTTCGATGAACAGCAAGCTTGGTTTCGTTTGGGCGATCCTCGCGGCAGTGTCCTTGGGGCAGCTGGCCGTGGCGCAGCCCTATCCGCCGCAGGGTGCCCCGGTTGGCCCCCCGGGTGGCTACGACCAGGGCGGCTTCCAGCCGATGATGGGCGATTTTCAGGTGGCCATGCCGGGCCGGCTCTGGTTCGAGACGAACCTCGCCGACCGCGGGCTGGGCTATCAGGGTTCCTACCTGACGCTCGGCGGAAAGACCCGGCTCTACGAGGACTATTTTGACGGCCGCTGGCTGCTGGAAATGCAGGGGCACTACGCCCTCGAAGAGGGCGGCTTCTTCGGCAATCTCGGCATCGAGCGCGTCTTCTCGATTCACGCTGCCGGTGCCGATTTCACGATGGGAGCCTGGGCCGACTATGACGGCGACGAACAGGGCGAATTCGCCCACTCGTTTACGCAGGCCGGACTCAATGTCGGGATCAAGTCCCGCCGCTGGGACCTGATCGCCAACGGCTACATCCCGGTTGGAACCACGAACTACGCCGCCGGTGATCCGACCGGCGCGGAATGCTTCCTCAACAACAACATCGTGGTCATTCCGGGGATCGACAGTGCCCTCGAGGGCTTCGATGTCACGCTCCGGACCCGGCCGGCCCCGCTGGCGTTCATGAACGGCACGGTGGACTTCGGCGGATACGGCTACGGTTCGGACCTGGTGGACTATTTTGGCGGCGGTCGCGCCCGCTTTGGATTCCAGATTCTGCGCGGGATGATCGTCAACGCCGAAGTCAACCACGACGACCGGTTTGACACGACGGGTGTGCTGCAGCTGGCCTGGATCATGGGGGCCAACGCCCGCGGCACGGAATACAGTCCGCTTGGCCGCGACCTTGACCCGACGATGCGCAACGACCACATCGTCCGCTTCCAGCAGGACCTCGTGCTGGCGATCGACCCGGATACCGGGCTGCCCTACAACGTGCTCCATGTCGACAACACGGCCGACCCGGCCTTCTCGGACGGTACCGTCCGGACGCCGTTCCGCTCGCTGGCGGACGCCGAAGCGGCTTCGATCGCCGAGGACATCATCTTCGTCCGCGAAGGCGACGGCACGACCGCGTTCTACAACAACGGGATCACGCTCAAGAACGGCCAGCTGCTGCTGGGCGATGGCGTCGAGCACCTGATCCCGATCCAGAACGGCGTGTTGTTCCGGCTCTGCAACGACATCGACGGCCTGCGGCCGCGGATTACGGACAACGCCAACGGTCCGGCCGTTCAGCTCGCCAACAACAACACGGTCCGCGGCTTCATCATGGACGGCTCGAACGGCACGATGAGCCACGGCATTTTTGGCGACGGGGCCCTGCTCGGCGCTCCGCTCGACAACGGCGTCATCGAAGACAACGAGATCTTCGGTGCGATCCTGCACGGCGTGGGCGTCACCGACCTGCAGGGCGACTGGCGGTTTGCCCGCAACAACATCCACGACAACGGGTTCGACGGCATCCTGCTCGAAAACGCCTGCGACCCGACTTCGATCTTCCGTTACGAAGACAATTTCGTGAACAACAACGGCCGGCACGGCATCCACATGCTCAACTGGGATGCGGCCGAGTTGACCTTCCTCCGCAACCAGACCAATGGCAACGGCGGCGACGGAGTCCGGCTGGATACGTTCAAGGCCGGAGCCGGCCAGCGGGCGGTCGTCCGGTTTGCCGGTCACGAAGCCAGCGGCAACGCCGGCAACGGGATCAACGTCATCAACGGCGACGGCGACCTGCGCTTTCTCAACTCGCTGATCACCAACAACCTGGCCAGCGGGATCCGGGTCGAAAACTGGACCAACACCGATCCGCGCGACATCACCCTGATCGGGACCACGCCCGGCGGCACCAGTACGATCACTGGCAATTTCGTCGGGATCGATGTCCTGCAGGGTGTCGGCACGCAGACGCTCCGGATCACTGATTCGACAGTCGACAGCAATGGCATCGGGATCCGGGCCGAAGCGTCGGGAGTGGCCACGACGCTCAACACCGACATCTTTGACAACCTCAGCGTCAGCAACAACCTGGGCGACGGCATGCGGTTCCGGGTCACCGGCGGTGCCCTGCACAATGTCGTGGTCGAGCAGCCGGACTCGGTGATCCCGGGTGCCCTGCCCATGTTCAACAACGGCTCGCTGGCCGGGGATGGCATCCGCTTCCTCGTCGGCGACGGCGGACCGCTGGTCAGCACGATGAACGCGCTCGTCCAGCAGGTCAACATTCAGGGGACCGGCGGCGACGGCATTTCGGCCGACGTGATCGGCACCGGCAACCTGCAGCTGACCGCCCGCAATTCCACCATCAACAACAGTGCTGGCGATGGCGTCCGGCTGGACATCGACAATATGGTTGCCGGTTCGGTCAACTCGATCCTGCTGGACAGTCTCGCCATCACCAACCCCACCGGCAACGGCGTTTCCCTGATCACCGGCAGCGACACTTTCACGGACCTGCTGATCAACAACTCCCTGATCACCGGCGGCGGCCTGACGGGAGTCTTTGTCAGCGCGTTTGGCACGATTGACGATCCGAGCCCGGGCGTCCAGCCACCCGTGATCGACAACCGGACCCGTCTCGTGATGGCCGGCTCAATCGTGAGCAACTTCGGCGGAGATGGCGTCCTGATGCTCACCGGTGGCGACGCGCGGGGATTTGTGCAGCTGGTCGCCAACCAGGTCTTCGGCAACGGCACACTGGCCACCGACAACGGTATCCAGCTGGTTGCCACTGACGAAAGCTTCATCAACTCGCGGCTGTTCAACAATGTCGTGACCGGCAATACTGCCAACGGTGTCCGGATTGATACGGTCGGCTTTGGGACGGTCAACGCCCTGATGGTCGACAACAACTTCGCCGGAAACGCGGTTACCGACGGTGAATTCACCAACGACCTGGATGGAACGATTTGCCTGGCCATGTCCAGCAATGTTTTCCTGCTCGATCCGGCCTTCCTGAACTTTGGCGCGCCGGCCAATTTTGTGGTCGCCCTCGATGGCATCACCAACGGGTTTGCCTTTGGCGACATTCCTGCGGGAACGGTCTCTGCGGGCATCTTCGGCACAACCTGCGAAGCGCTGATCGACGCCGAGGAACTGGCCTTCCTTGCCGACGGCTTCCCGCCGCAGTAAGGGATTTGAACAGGACGTTCCGCGAGTTGTGTTGAAGGCGAAAAGACTGGAGAAGACCGACAAAGCGGGAGCTTTGTCGCCACTTTAAAATGGCCGGCCCACAGCGCGATTGACGCTGCCGGCCGGATCGCCTAATTCACAGGACCGGGAACCGAACGTCGTCCGCCAGCCACACTGAAAGAACCACCATGCCAGCCACCGTTTCGGCTCTTCGCGGATGGTTGGGGCTGGCCGCCGGGTTGCTCGCATCCTGCCTCGCCACGATCAGCACCGCCCAGGAACAGGAATCCAACCCCACCGCCGCGGCCAACGAGGAAGTCGAACTGCGCTTCGCCGACTATGAAGCCCGCCTCAACGCGATCCTCAAAACGCGGCGGCTCGAAGAGCAGGAATTCGTCAACGCCGTGCTGCAAAAAGTCCGTGCGGGCGAGCTGCCGGTCCCCATGATGGAGTCCAGCTTTCTCTGGGTCCTCAGCAATCGCCCCGACACACCCTACCCGTTCATCTATTTCGAGCGGGTCCTGCGGTTGCAAGCCGAACTGGCCGACGTCAGCGTGCCCGAGTTCGACTACGGCATCTACAGCGAGTATGGAGCGCGCCGGCGTGAGAACCTGATCTCGCACCCCGCCGAGCGCTCGGGCAGCCACGGCTTTTCAACCAACCGCCGGTAAACTTCGCGGCCCATCACCCAGGTCCGCACCGGCCAGCCGGTCAACCGCGTCCCATGCCACGGCGACCAGCCGCACTTCGTGAGCTGCCGCGCGTTGTCGACCATCAGCTCCAGGTTGGGGTCGACCAGAACGAGATCGGCGTCTGCACCAGTCTCAATCCGGCCCTTGCCTTCCAGATGCCAGAGCCGTGCGGGGTTCTCGCACATCCAGCGAACCACCTGATCCAGTGTCACCCGCCCGCGGTGGACTTCGTTCAGCATCAGGGCCAGCGAGTTCTCGACGGCCGGCAAACCGCTCGGCGAAGCCGGCCACGACTGACCCTTTTCCTCCAGCGTGTGCGGCGCATGATCCGTTGCGATCACGGTCAGAACGCCGTCCTTCAGGGCCTGCCACAGCGCGGCAAGGTCCGCCGCGGTCTTGATCGACGGGTTCATCTGGATCAGCGTCCCCAGCCGCTCATAGTCGTCGACCGTAAACAGCAGATGGTGCAGGCAGGCTTCGCCCGAAACGAGTGGCTGGGCCGCCCGGATCAGCGGAATCTCGTCCGCCGTCGAGACATGCAGGACGTGGAACTGGTGGTTGTGCCGCTGGGCAAGGTCAATGGCTCTGGCCGTCGCGATCCGGGCCGCCGCGTGATCCCGGACCAGCGAGTGCAACCGGACGTCGTGTTGGCCCGCCAGCCGTGCCGTGTTGGCCCTGATGGTTGCTTCGTCTTCGCAGTGGGCACAGATCGGAAGCGTCGTCTCCGCGAAGATCCGCTCAAGGGCTGCCTGGCTGTCGACCAGCAGCTCGCCCGTGCTCGAACCGATGAAGATCTTGATCCCCGGCGTCCGTTCGGCCCGTAGCAGTTCGCCGAGATTGTCTTCCGTCGCCCCGATGTAGAAGCCGTAGTTGACTAGCGAACTGCGCGCGGCCAGTTCCAGTTTCTCCGCCAGCCGCTCACAGGTCGTCGTCGTCGGCCGGGTGTTGGGCATTTCGAGAAACGAAGTCACCCCGCCCGCTGCACAAGCGCGACTGGCGTGGAAGAGGTCTTCCTTGTGCGCCAGCCCCGGCTCGCGAAAGTGAACCTGGTCGTCGACCACGCCCGGCAGCAACCAGTGTCCGGCCGCGTCAACGGTCTCGTCGGCTTCCAGCTGAATGGCCGGGTCGATGTCGACAATCTTCTGGCCTTCGACCGCAACGGTGGTGATTGCCTTGCCGCCGGGCAAGGCGACAAGAGCATTGCGGATCAGCAACGAAACGCGTTTCATGGAGCCTGCCGTTGTCGGTCGCGCGTCGTGCGCGAATCCTGATTGGACGGCCTGGGGAATCAGACGGGGTTTCGTTTGAAGATTCACTCTCCCCCTCTCCTCCCGTGGTCCGGTTCTTTCCGGACCACGGGAGGAGAGGGGGGCGGGGGGGTGAGGAGGGCCAATGTGTAGGGCGGCGTGTGAAACCGCATGCGAAAACAGGAGATCGGGCCGTCGGATTTTGACTGCCGCAGTGGACGTCGGCCGCGGAGGTTTACTTTTTGCCGTTGCGGGTCAACAATGGAACATGAATCGCGTGCACGGTGGACAGCCTGCGGGTTGACCACTCAACCATGCGATTCGGTTCAGCCGGGGGCGAATTGGATTCGACCGGGTGCTGGAAGACAAGGTGGCGTGTCGTGGTTGGTCAGCAGGCCACGTAAAAAGCTGATCAAAACAACAATTGCCAACAACAACTTGGCTCTGGCTGCCTAACAAACGGTAGCCCGGACTGCGGGTTTTAGCCGAAGAGACCCAAAAGTCCGTCGCCAAATTCGGCTCGCCGCGGCTCACGTCGAAAACGGTCGCGGCTAAAAAATGTTTTCGTCTGGCCCGACCGGAAGCCTTGTCAATTGGCGTCCGGACGGGTGAGAGCAAAGCATTGACTACACACGTAGAGGCCTTGTCGGAAACGTCGCGGGACGCGGGTTCGATTCCCGCCGCCTCCACTTTGGGGCATCGGAGACATCCGGTGCCCCTTTTTGTTGTTCTGCGTCAGAAGTTGCTGAATTACTTGACTTTTCGTCGCCTCCTACAGCCCCATTGGGTTGAATCCCCGCGACCGGCGGTGACCCCGAATGTACCTCCGCGACGACCGGATTGCTGACAATGTGCTGACAGAGTAAGGGGAGGGCGGCGAGGGCCCTCGCCTGATCCGCCAGCCCGAAATGGGTGTACCGGGTGGTCATCTGAATGTCGGAATGGCGGGCCAGCTTCTTGGCCTCGCTCAGCGACGCACCGCTGCGAATCAGCTGGGTAATGTGCGTGTGCCTCCCGGCGGCGTGAAAATCGGCATCCCCTTCGGGTGTCGTGTAGGGGATCCCTGCCCGTTCCAGATCGAGCTTCACCATCAGCCAGGTTCGGCGGTTCTTCAGTTTGGGGAAAAGCGGCTGGTCGGGCTCCAGCCCCTTCAGCCAATCCCCCAGCATTTCCACCAGCTTCGGATGCAATGGCAAGGTATCCGTGCTGCGGTGCTTGGAGATGGTGGCCGCCACGGTCAGCATCGGCGGAACGAAATCGAGGTCAAAACTGGCTGGCGTCAAGCTGGCCAATTCGCTCCGCCTGAGGCCGGTCAGGTAAGCCAGCAAGTAGATTCTCGCCCGGGTTTCTCCGTCAAACTACTGGATGGACTTGCTGCTGTTGCGAGCCGACTCCACCAGTCTGCCAAACTCTTCCGGCGTTAGGGCACGACGCTTCTTCCGCACATCCACTTCACAATTACGTCGTGGCAGTCCAGGAACAGGGTTGTTGGCAACCTGTCCCCGTTTGGTCAACCACTGGCAGAATTGTTCGATCGCCTGGCAGTAGTGGTTATAGGTCTTCGGCCCCAGCTCGAACTTGTCGCAGTACTCGGCAATGAACCGGTTCACCTCGTCACAAGCAACATCTCCGAGTCGCTTGAATTTGCAGCCGTTGATGACTCGGCGGATTCGGGACATTGTCAGCCGCAGGTGCTTGCTTGTACTCTTGCGTCGCTGCAGACTTTCCTCGAATTCGAGCAGATGCTCCTCAATCGGCGAACCCCGTCGTTCAGCGAGTTCTTCCTGCTTCGGATCAATGATCCCTTTTCGCCGCAGCAAGGCTTCGTTTTCCAGCTTGGCAGCGATCATCTCGGCCTGCCTCTTGTCGGTCGATCCCCTTTCGATTTTCCGCTTTTCCTCGTGGTCGAAGTACTCGATGTAGTACGGGGCATACTTCTTTCTCTTGTCACGTCCCTTCTTGTAGATTGATGCCATCAGAAGTCCCTCCCATCAGGGCTGAGACACCCTGCGTCGATCCACCGCCGCACTTCGTAAAGTCGCCAGCGGACGTTTTTTCCGATTCGAACTGGCTCCACCATGTTGCCGCAGGGCGATTGCACCAAAAATCACGTTCCCAGCAGGACTTTGAGGAGATAGTTGTCGTCCCAGCCTGCCATGAGGCGTTTGTTCTTGATTCCGACTTTGGCGGTCGGCTCGTTCTTCAGCAGACTCAGTGCGGTGCGGCGGAGGACGCTGAAGTTGGCGTCGGCGTGGCCTTTCCGCACGCGCGAACGGTCCTCCTGAAACGTCATGTCCAGTTGCCAGTGCAAACTGTTTTCGATTCCCCAGTGACCACGGACCGTGTCGGCAAAGCGCTTTGCCGCAAGGTACCGGCTCAGAATGTAGTACCTTACCTCGGTTGTTTCTTTGCCGTCGCGAACCGTCTCGTTGATCACCAGCCCAATCGCTTTCAGATCGGCCCACCGCTGGCGGTCGGGCAGGTCTTCCGGAACGGGACAGATGTAGTAGTAACGTTTCTCGTCCCGGCCGTGGGCCTTCTCTTCAGTCTCAATCTGGCGGACCGGGGAATCGGCGAACCTGTTTTTGAGATGCTTCTGGAAGTGCGCCTGGATGCCCTCGTGAAGCGTTGGCTGGTTGCCCTTCACGGCCAGGCAGTAGTCCGCGCCAGCCGCAACAATCTTTTCCGCGATTTCCGTCTGGCAGCCCATAGCGTCGATGGTGACCATGGCCCCGGCAAGTTCAATCAGTTCCAGCAGCCGGGGAATGGCCGTGATTTCGTTGCTCTTGGCGTCGACGGTGACCTGGCCGAGGCTGATGTGGTTCGCCGTGGCCCACGCCGAGACCATGTGAATGGCCGACTTGCTGGTGGAACTGCTCGAGACCGTTGCCGCGCGCTGGGCCATTGAGGAAGCTTTCCACGACCTGAAGGAAGTCTGGGGTGCCGAACAGCAGCAGGTCCAGACCGTCGGGTCCAGCATCGGCTGCTGGAACCTCAATGGCTGGCTGTACACGCTGGTGGAACTGGCGTCGTGGGACCAGCCGGCACCGGCTCTGGTCGACCGGAGCGACCGGCTATCACCGCGAAGTGCTGCGACAGTCGAGCGAGATGCCGGAATCCGTCGCGCAACTTCTGCCCCGCTTGCGTGATCCCAACTTTTCGCGCGTGCTGATCGTCACGCTACCCGAAGCGACTCCCGTTCACGAAGCGGCCCAGTTGCAGCGCGATCTGAGGCGTGCCGAGATCGAACCGTATGCCTGGTTATCAATCAGAGTTTGTTGCCGCTGAAGGTGACTGATCCCATACTTCGCGGTCGGCAGGGTCACGAAGCAAAGTTCATCCGGAAAGTCATCACCGAGCATGCCCAGCGCACGGCGATCATTCCCTGGCAAATCGACCC
>JANOFL010000132.1:0-19302 GCA_031405895.1 Planctomycetota bacterium | reverse complement strand
ACCAGCACGGATAACGTCGAAGCCCCCGAAAAGTTCGCTCCCTGATACTTCTTCACACACCCTGCAAACCAAATCCACCGCTTCCCCGTACACTCGACACCAAATTGTGGGTAAACCTAAGCGCTAGCCCCGGTTTCTTCGCGTCAACCGGGGCTAGCGCCCATCGGCTGATCGATCCATCGTTCCGCCCTTGAAGGTTGACTGGTTCGCTGTGGGCAAGAGGACTCCGCACAAGAGTACCCCGTTTAGGGCTGCTTCATATTTCAGACCTGACCCGGTTCGCGGCTCCCCCTCGCGGAGCCCACTTGCCCACAGCTTTCGCAGACGGCCCGTTCAACAAGTACGGGCTGGTTCACCTACAGTTTTAGGCACTCCCCGGCGGGGCGTCAAATGCACGCGCCGCGCCTGCTTCCGCACTGGCCCTGGCCCCGATCAAAGGCCATTCGATCCGCTCTCCGGCAACGCCCGCTTTTGGGACAAGGCAACTTGTCCACTTCTGGAATTCAAGCCTGCCGAAAGCTACATTGCCTGGTCAATCAGCCCTTTCCCCTCCGGCACGTCGCCGTGACGTCCTTCCCGGGATTTCCCCTGCTACAAGCCGATGGTTTTCGTCGGTGATTTCAGCAAAAAAAGGTTCCGGCTGGATGCCAAACGGGTCGGTCGGTTTTCGTCGGCAATGTGCCAGTTCAGGAGTCCAACGCATGTTCAAGCTCAAGTCGTTCGCGGTTTCCGTCCTGTTTTGCGCCGTGGCCGCTGGCGGACTGACGGCCGACGAAGCAGCCGTCCGCAAGTTCCTCGAAGCCTACGTCGAAGCGTTCAACCGCCAGGACCTCGACGCGACGGCCGCTTGTTGGACGACCAGTTGCACGCACGTCGATCGCGCGACCGGTGAACGGACCGAAGGTCGCGACGCGATTCGCGCCGACCTGACGGAAGTCTTCGGAGCACCGTTAAAAACACTGCTTGGCGGAACGATTGACGAGGTCCGCTTTGTCAGGCCAGACGTCGCCAGTATCGATGGAACCACCACGACGAGCATTGCGGGCGAAGATCCTTCAGTCTCGCAGTTTTTTGCAATCGTCGTTCTTGAAGACGACAGGTGGATGTTGGGTTCGGTCGAAGAATCGCCCGTCGCGCCACCTGCGACCGCCGCCGATGCCCTCGCTGGACTGGCCTGGCTGGAGGGAAGCTGGGTCGACGATTCCAACGGCGAACGCGTGGTCTCGACGTTTAACTGGTCCGTTAACCAGGCGTTCCTCGTCCGCTCAATCAGTCGCGAAGCCGATGGCGAAATTTCCCGCGTTGGCACCCAGATCATCGGCTGGGATCCCCGCGGCCAGCAGATCCGGTCGTGGAACTTCAATGCCGACGGGTCGTTTGGCGACGGAGTCTGGTCGCCAGTCGACAACAACTGGATCGTGAAATCCTCGGAGACGCTGCCCGATGGCAGCGCTGCATCGGGGACCTATCTCATTTCTCCGGTTGATGAGAACTCGCTGACCATGCGTCTGATGGGGGTCGAGGTCGAAGGCCAGCCCCAGCCCGCGTCCGAGCCGGTCACCATCGTGCGAGTGCCCGACATTGCGGAAGCCCCTGCCGACACCGTGCCCCTGACTCCCGTTCAGCCTGCCGGCCGCTGACCAGACCATTCACCGCAGTCCAAGAGTCCATCCGATGAACGCACTGATCAAGATTCTCGTTCTTGTTGCTGCGACCTTCCTGTTCACAGTCCAGGGCGAAGCCCAACTTAAGGGTCGCGGTGGCGGCGGCGGCGGTGGTCGGTCGGCGTCCCGCCCCCAACAAGCGCGACCGCAGCAGGCCCGGCCACAGGCGGCCCGACCGCAGGCGAGTCACGCTGGCCGTCCCAGCATGCCATCGATGGGCCAACATGGCGGCGGGATGGCAAGACCGGGCGGCGCTGGCGCTGCCCGCCCTTCAATCAATCGCCCCGCGGTCAGTCCTCCCAACTTCAACCGTCCTGCAAACTTTCCAGGAAGCGGCGGAGGCCCGGGCTTTAACCGACCCAACCCCGCGATCAACCGGCCCCAAGCCAACCTTCCCCACTCCGGCGGCATGAAGCCTTCGACGCTGCCCGGCCTGCAACGACCAGGCGGCGGACTCAACCGGCCCAGCACACTGCCCGGACGAACCCCCGGCAACGCGCGTCCCAGCCTGCCCGGACTCAGTGGCAACAATCAGCGACCCGCAATCAACCGGCCGGGCAACAACCTGCCCGGTGCCAACAATCGTCCCGGTGCCAACAATCGTCCCGGTGCCAATAATCTGCCTGGTGCGGGCAACCGGCTGCCTGGCAACAACCAGTCCCGGCCCGGCAACGTCGGCGACTTCCTCGGCCTCGACCGCCCCGTGACCTTGCCCGGCCAAGCCGGCAACCGCCCTGGCAACAATCGCCCCAACACACTGCCAGGCCGGACCGACAACTTCCCGGGCAACAACGTCCGTCCCGGCTTTAACAACCGCCCTGGCGTCAATCGTCCCGGCAACAACAACTGGCCTTCGACCGGCGACATCAATATTGGCAACACGGTCATCAACAACCGTCCGGCCTGGGCCAACATCGACAACAACCGGATCAACAACATCAACCGGGGCTGGCAGAACCAGATGGGCGGAATCCAGAACTGGAACAACCTCCATCCCGACCGGATGGCCAGCTGGCGGCACTGGGGCAACGATGTACGGCTGAACTGCGGCAACTACCACCATCACCACGGCTGTTTTGACCAGGACTGGTGGTATTCCCATCACCACGGACTGGGTGGGTGGCACTACTGCAACCAGTTCCCGAACTACGGCGCGAACTACTGGTGGACCGTGCCGACCTTCGCGGCGGCGACCAGCTGGTTCACCTGGTCGGCTCCGGCGACTGCCTGGAGCCAGCCGGTCTATTACGACTACGGCCAGGGTGGCAACGTGACCTACGCCGACAACAGCGTTTACATCAACGGCGAGCAGGTCGCCAGCGCCGAGGAGTTCGCGCAGAGCGCGGCGGTCCTCGCCACCGTCCCTCCCCCGGCAAGCGAAGAACAGGCGGCCCAGGCCGAGTGGATGCCGCTTGGAACCTTTGCGGTGGCGGCCGAAGAAAACGACGTCGACCCGTCGCGCATGATGCAGCTGGCTGTCAGCAAGGAAGGGATCATCAGCGGCACGCTTTACAACACCCAGACCGACGCCGCCCAGTCGATCCAGGGGCAAGTCGACAAGGAAACCCAGCGCGTGGCGTTCCGCGTCGGCGAAAGCGAAGACATCGTCGTGGAAACTGGGCTCTATAACCTGACCCAGGACGAAACCCCGGTCCTCGTCCACTTCGGTTCCGACCGCGTGGAAACCTGGCTCCTCGTCCGCCTCGAAGCCCCACCCGAAGACGCCCCCGCCGAACCCGGCGCGGAAGGCAACTGACGCGCAACGACCGACGCTCAGCAACGGCGGCACTCCAACCCATCCTGTTCCGGCTCACTCCCACTCACCGCGCGAACCCCATTCCGGCTCCCTCCCAGGTGCCCGTTCCTGGATTCCATTCCGGCTCCCTCCCACAACGCTGCTTTGAGCGTAGTGGGGAGGGCGGGGGGAGGGGGGCGTCCGCGCAACAAACTTTTCGGTTCCGTCATACGCCCTACGAAACCACATTCCGCCTTCACCGCGCACCGCGCGCAACTTCCTGTTCCGGCTCCCTCCCACAACGCTGCTTTGAGCGGTGCGGGGAGGGCGGGGGGAGGGGGGCGTCCGCGCAACTGCCTTGTGTTTGAAGCGCGTTCAAAGCGTGGCGATGCGCCGGATGCAGGCCAGCTTTTCCTCCCCCAGACCAGCCAGGTCCCTCTCTTCAATTCTGTGCTCACGCAGCAGCATTCCGAACACGATGGCAAGCTGAGAGTAGCGGTAGTCGTACTTTGCTTCGATTCCTTGCTGCTTGCGACGCAGAAACCCTTGAAGAGACCACATCTCTTCTGTCGTTGTCACCTGAGCAGCCTTTGCCTTGAACTCAGCGATCGTCTCCGCGAGCTCGTGTTCAAGCGCCGACTCGAACACCTGACGAGCCAGCTTCTTCTCGCGCTCGGACCACTTCAGGTCAGGCACTCCAGTCTCTCCTGCGCACTCTAACGACCCAAGCTCGGCGACCCGGCGCAGGGGACGCAACGCTTGCAACCGCGACGCTCTCTCCGGGTTCCCGGCAGCGCTGGTAAGCCCGCGTCACTCGACCCACATATTGCCTCTGGAATCTCGTATCCATCTGCGCATGGGCTCTAAATCTCCGACACGTTTAATCTTGAACTCCGGGCCTGCTCCAACCACAAGTCTGAACTGCTGTGACGGGCTGACCTGAAAGCAAAGCAATCCGCTACCGGAGCCGCCAAATGTAACTCTGCCCGAATCCAAAGCCACGGGCTTCATGATTGCGAGTGCTGCGTCTTCGGTCATGCCCACGTGAAGCTGGCTCATTGCATCCCGTGTCTCCGCAGGAATGCCTGCGACTCGCCGCGGTGATGAACACCCGGGAGCAAGTAGCGCCATCAGCAATAACAACACGACGCGCGACATAGCGGGCCAATTTGATGTCAGGCTGATCAGCCTGCTTCCTGTAGTCCTCAAACTTGTCAGCCTGGCACGCGTCGGGGTGGCAGGGCAGGCCGTCGGCGGAGCACCGCCCGCCGCGACCTCCGCGGTTCAAAACGTGGGTGTCCCGGCGCGCCGGGATGATCGTGCGGACATCGCGGAGGCCCAACAGCTTGGAGGGTACATTATGCACTCGGAACGGACCGGGATGTGGTTGCCGTGTAATTGCGCGGACGCCCCCTCCCCCCGCCCTCCCCAAACCGCTCAAAGCAGCGGCGTGGGAGGGAGCCGGAAGAGAATTGGTTCTTGCTCCCCGCACCGTTCAAAGCAGCGGCGTCGGAGGAGACGGAAGGGGAGAATCAATTGCATCCTCACACCGCAAAAAACCGCAGCGTGGGAGGGAGACGAAACAGGGATCGGTAGTAGGGTGCGTGAAGTCTTCGGAACGCACCAAGACACGGTTGCCGGGAACTGGTGTGCCGGTCAGCCAGCCGGAACCTCGAACAAATCGGCGTACGCCGGATTGCGGGACATGTGGAGGGCGATCCGTTCGGAGAGGGCGCAGATCGTGAGATAGGGGTTGGCGCCGAGGGCGGTGGGGATGACGGAGCCGTCGGCGATGTAGAGGCCGGGGTGGACGGCGGCTTCGCCCGTGGCTGAATCGATGTAGCCTCCGCAGCGGCCGTCGAAGACCTGGCCGAGATGATTGACGACGCCGCAGCGCGGATCGTCGGCCATGTTGCAGCCGCCGAGCGGGTGGACCGTGACGAGCTGGTTGCCGAAGCCCTTCAAACGCTTGTAGCGCCCGCCTTCGACCCAGGCCAGCTGCTCGAACTCGCCCTGGATCATCTTGCGGTAACGGCTTTCGGTCAGGCCGGGCCAGACAATCTGGTAGCGGCCGTCTTTCCACTCGATCCGGCCGTGACCGCCGTCGTGGCCAATGGCGAGCATGACCATCGAGTGGTCGAGCGGCTGGTCGCGGAGCAGGATCGAAAAGAGCGGGCTGACGCCGCGCGGAATCGCCGCGTCCTGAAGAATGAACTTGTTCTCCAGCCCGGGCCGGTCGTAGAAATTGAGCGTCGCCTGGACCGTCGTGCCAACCGGGCCGTCGCAACAGGTCCCGCAGGTCCCCTCGCCGCCGATGTTGGTCGACTCGCCCATGTCGATCACAAAGCCGAGCGCGTTGCCGTTGCCGGTCCAGTTGCAGCCGAGCGATGGCGAGAAGCAAAACTGGTCGTTCTGCGATTCGAGCAGGACTTCGGTGCTGCCCGGGCTGCCGCAGGCGAGGACCACGACGCGGGCATTGATCTCGACCGGATGGCGGGTGATCCGGCCATGTTGATCGTCGATGTAGGTCAGGTAGAGCCGGTAGTAGCCGCCGCGCCGCGCGATCCGGTCGACCTGGATCTGAGTGTACATTTCGGTCCCGTTCCAGCGCGCGACCGGGAGGTAGTTGTAAGCGAGCGTGTTCTTGGCCCCGACATTGCAGCCCGTGATGCAGTCGCCGCAGAGCGTGCAGGGCCGCTGGATCATCCGCTGCGGGTTCCGCATCTGGTCGTCCAGATAGCGGTGGTCGTACATTACGGCGACCGGCGAGCTGTCAAAGTTGTCCGGGTTGGAGCTGATTGCCTCGGCGGTCCGCCGGCGACGGGCCAGCTTGAGCACCTGGTCGGGGGGCGTGCGGGAGAGCGAAAGCTGCCGGGCCGCCATGTCATAAAACGGCGTCAGGGATTCGAGGTCGCGCAGTGCGAGCGGCCAGCGTTCCTGCTGAAAAGTCTCCGGGTGCGGTCGCAGCGCGACGTTGGCGTTGATCAGCGAAGTTCCGCCGAGGCCGCTGCCCGAGAGGATGTTGACTTCTTCGTTGAAGGAGATGTTGTAGAGCCCGAGCGGATTGATGACCTGGCCCTTGGTCGGCCCCATCATCTGCTGGCGGGTGTCGCCGAGGGCTTTGGGAAGGCTGTCGGGAAAACAGCCAGGCACCCATTCCTTGCCCCGTTCGAGGACCGCGATCCGGTGGCCCGGGCGAAGTTTTTGCGACAACCGCGCGGCGCAGATCGCACCGCCGTAACCGGAACCGATTACGACGACCGAGAAATGCATCTCGTCAGGATCAGCCGCAGTGGCGAAGAGTTGCCGGACGGGAGTTGAAAGCCGGCCGCCGAACGCCTGCAACGACTGGCAATAGTCATCAGCCGCCTGGGCGTTGACGACGTTGGAGCAGGGCTTGCGTTTTGGCACGATTGGCAGGCTGCAACCGGCATCGTCCTGTCCGCTGGCTGGCGTGCCCGCGGTTGCCGCCGCAGCAAGGGCACCCGCGGCCAAGCCTGTGCGCAGGATGTCGCGGCGAGTTGGTGTTGGGCTAGGCGTGGACGGGTCGTCCGTTGAATCTGGTCGAGTCATTTGCAGTTGTCAGCAATCCTTGACCTGATGGTCCGCGCGCCGGTGTTGCCACCCCGCAGCCCGGTTGCAAAGCATGGCGCGATCATTCGGATTATCGGGCTGGTGCCGGTGCAACCTGATGGAACGGACACCGGACGACAGTTGCGGGCGAAAGTGCCGTCAGTGGTGCGGGTGGGGCAAGATGGGACGCTAGCGGCGAGGACTGCTCAAGATTGGGTTTCGTCAAACAGGCGTTTGATCGCGGGACCGGGCGCAGGTGTTCGATGTGCGAGGAATTGCGCGGACGAGCAGTTGGGGACAACTGCTCTACGTTGGACAAGACGAGCAGTTGGGGACGACTTGAAAGAGGAAGAGAAAGAGAAAGAAAACGAAGAAGAGGAGCAGTTGGGGACAACTGCTCTACACAGGGGGTGCCAAATCGGGTGGCCGGTTCGGTATGCTTGCACCGCCTTGGACCTGTCCGTCATAGAGGAATCATGAATCGGGAACCGGCGTTGGGAACGGGCTTGTACCGCGACTTGATTGCGGGGCTGGTGGTTTTTCTGGTGGCCTTGCCGCTTTGCCTTGGAATTGCCAAGGCTTCGGGTGACGTGCCCTTGATGTCGGGGATCATCGCCGGAATTGTCGGCGGGTTGGTAGTGGGTTTGCTGAGCGGCTCGCACACGAGCGTCAGTGGCCCGGCGGCCGGCTTGACCGCCGTCGTGGCCGCCCAGCTGGCCGCAGTCGGATCATTCCCTGCGTTTCTGTTGGCGGTCCTGATTGCCGGTGTGATCCAGCTGTTGATGGGCTTGGCTCGACTGGGGTTTCTGGCCGCATTCTTTCCCTCGAGCGTGATCAAGGGGCTGCTTGCCGCGATCGGGCTGATCCTGATCCTCAAGCAGATTCCGCACCTGATCGGCGATGACAAGAATGTGGAAGGGGACGAGTCCTACCAGCAGCCGAACCATGAGAACACTTTCTCCGAACTGTGGAACGCGTTAAGCGAATGGCATCTCGGACCTTTGGTCGTGGGAGTTGCCTGTCTGGCCCTGATTCTGGCCTGGGACCGGATCAAGTTTCTCAAAACGTTGCCGGTCCCTTCGGCGCTGGTGGCCGTGCTGCTCGGCGGGTTTCTCGGGAAGTTGCTCTCGGGCCTGGGTGGTGACTGGGTCGTCGGCGGGGACCATCTGGTGCGGGTTCCCGAGGCCGCCAGCCTCGAGGACGTCACGGCGCTGATCCAGTTGCCCGACTGGTCGAAGATCGGCTCGGAAAAGGTCTGGCTGGCGGGCGTCACGATTGCGATCGTTGCGTCGCTTGAGACGCTGCTCAACCTGGAGGCAGTCGACCGGCTCGATCCGCAGAAGCGCAACTCGCCGCCCAACCGGGAACTGATGGCGCAGGGCCTGGGCAACGTCACCTGCGGGCTGATCGGCGGGTTGCCGGTGACCAGCGTGATCATCCGCTCGTCGGTCAACATCAACTCCGGGGCGAGAACGCGGCTGTCCGCGATCGTGCATGGGATTTTGCTGCTGGGCTGCGTGCTCCTGATTCCGGGCCTGCTCAACCGGATACCGCTCAGCAGCCTGGCGGCAGTGCTGCTGGTGACCGGCTTCAAGCTGGCCAATCCGAAACTGGTCGTGCAGATGTGGAAGCGGGGGCTGGACCAGTTCCTGCCCTTTCTCGTCACGCTGCTGGCGATTGTTTTCACCGACCTGCTGATCGGGATCCTGATTGGCCTCGGCTTCAGCCTGTTCTTTATTCTCCGCACGCATGTCATCCGGCCACTGCGGACGATCCGCGAGCGGCATGTGGGTGGCGAAGTGCTGCGGATCGAGTTGCCGAACCAGGTCAATTTTCTCGACCGGGCCAGCCTGAACCAGACGCTGGAACAGGTCCCGCGCGGCGCGCATGTGTTGCTCGACGCTCGCAACACGGACCATCTCGATCACGACGTGCAGGAGATGCTGGTCGACTTTGAAAAGGAAACCGCGCCGGCCCACGGCGTGACGGTCAGCAAGGTCGGCTTTCACGATCACTACGAGGTGCGGAACCAGATCCAGTTCGCCAATTTTCTCACCCGTGAGATGCAGCAGCAGATGACGCCCGATGTGGTGCTCGGCATTCTGCGTGAAGGGAACATCCGGCACCGGTCGGGGGATCCGCTTTTCCGGACCGACATCCGGCCGGGGACGTTGCCGCCCGATCATGCCTGTCCGCTGGCCGTCGTGCTGGGCTGCATGGATGCCCGGACACCGGCGGAAACCGTGTTTGACACGGGACCGGGCGAGCTGTTCACGGTCCGGGTAGCGGGAAACCTGGTCGGCGAACGTGAAGTCGGCAGCATCGAGTATGCCTGCGCGGTGGCCGGCGCGCGACTGGTGGTCGTCGAGGGCCACACCGGCTGCAGTGTTTTGGCGGCGGCGACCGGCCTGCCCGGAACCACCCGCGGCGCGGGACAACCCGTCATGCAGGCGGTGGAGCTGGTGCTGGATGAAATCCGCGCGGCGCTGCCGATCGAGGCCCGCGGTGACCGCCCGCGGCCCAACGACGTGGAACTCGCACGTCTAAACGTCCGGCAATCGATGCAGGTGCTGGCGGCGCGAAGTTATGTCTTGCGGCGGCTGGTTGAGGAAGGCACGGTGCGGATTGTCGGTTGTCTGCACGACAGCCGGTCGGGGATGGCGACGTTTTTCGACGTTGAAGGCCGGCCGCTGGTAGAGACCGCCGCGCCGCTGTTAACGTCCGCAAGCAAGGCGGGCAACGCAGTGTAGAACAGTTGTCCCAACTGTTCCTGAACAATTGGGACAATTGTTCTACATTGGGAAAAGTGACAGTCCGCCCGGACAGGAAGTCATGCACGAAACGAACTCGGCTTCAGGCATGAGCGAACCGCTTTCGCCTGGACGTCAAGCGCTGCTCGATGCGATCCTGCATGCGGCGTACCTGCTGCCGGCGCAGGGACCGATCGGCGTCTTTATCCATCACAACACGCGGCGGCGACAACTTGCGCCGCGTTGACGTGCCAGTCGGGCTGATGCTGGTCGCCTTGCTGTTACCGGCTTGGGATCTGGCGGAGCGCGGCCAGTCGCTGCGTGGTTACCTGTAGTACATGCTGCCGTTCGCCGCATTGATGGCAGCCGCGTGGCGGGGGGCGTAGTGGAAGGCGGGAGAGACGCCGACGGGTTGCCGAGCGGACTTTTGAAGCAGGCCATGATCCTGCGCGGTGGCCTTTTTTTGCTCCCTGTCTGGCAGCCAACGCTGTTCCGTCAGGCCGGATTCGGGACGGCCGTGCTGTTTCTGCTGCCGCTGGTGGAAGTGGCCGCGGCGATCCGGTTGCTGCTGCCAGTAGCAACGGCGTCGCAGCTGGAGCTGGCCGGCATCGCCTGCTTGTTCACTGCGATCTGCTGCGGCGGGCTGGCGATCGTGCAGAAGAGGGGCTGGGGGTTCTGCGTGGTCCCGGAACTGGCCGCGTTATTGAACGGTGTGGCATCATGCGGGCCTGTTTCGCGGTGTTTACAGGCGTTCGCCGGCCGACTTCCGTTTCCCTGCGCGCAACCGTGGCTGGGCGGGTGACGCGGCAAACGTTCCTCGCCCGGTGGATGGAGAATCCGGGCCCTGACGGCTCAGCGCCAACGTCAGGCCCGCGCGGTGAACGTTGGTGCGACGGGCCCCCCGGCAGGACGATCTGCGGAAGCGCGCCCGTCGCCGCCCCGGCCATAGAACCGGGCACCGAGCAGAAACTCCAGTGCCAGCAGCACGGCCAGCACGAGCAACAGGACCGGATAAAACTCCTGGCCCCGGCGGCTGGTCCCCTGGGCCCGCTCGAAATCGGCCCGGTTGGCGGTCAGCTTGTAGTTGTCCGCCCCAAGCAGCTCGTCGAGTTGCGCCGCCGTGATGCGCGTGAGGTCGGTCGCGCGGTCTTCGAGGTTGACGCTGAAGCCGCGATTGGCGGGGCGGTCACCAGCGCCTTTGAGGCGGTACTGTCCGGGGACTCCGGTGAGCGGATAGCGAAGTTCACCCCGGCTGGAAGACAACGGTGCGGGCGGGCGGCGCGTGTCCGGCGAGAACATCGTCCAGTTTTCGGGATAAACCCGCACATCGTTCCGCAGCCGCGCCGGCTGGCCGACCGTCAGGTTGAGCGTTTCCGAACGGGCTTGTACGAGGTAGAGTCCCATGCCGCGGACCAGCATCCAGGCTGGCAACGGGCTGCCGAGAAACAGGCTGTTCCACGAAGGCCGGCCTTTCGGACGGGCGACTTCAGTCAGCGGCGTGGTCAGCACGAGGACGCGACCCTCGCCGACTTTCAGCTCGAACAGGGCCGGCTCGCCGTTGGTGTACCGCACCAGCACAGCGCCCTGGTTGGCCGTTGTGAACTCGGGCGCGAAGCCCCAGAACAGGAAGACCGGAAACCGGTTCCAGGCCAGCGTCGATGCCACAGGCCGGATTTCGTCAAACAGGGAATGCGCGAGGTTGTCGGGTGCGAGGAACAGGTCGCCGTCCGGCCGGCGCCAGGGAACGGTCAGCTGTCCGCCAAGCAGCCGCCGGGCCGCCGGTTCCGCGAAAGCCGGATGGGACCCGCTGCCCGACTGGGCGTTGGCACCAGGCATGATCGCGACTCCGCCGCCGGCTTCGACAAACCGTCCCAGCCGCAACCATTCGCTCTCTTCCCACGGCCCCGGATCCAGCAGCACCACAGCGTCGAACTGGCCGATGTCGAGCGTCCCCGAATCCGCCTGCGCGAGAGTTGTGACTTCAAAAACGGGTGGCGCGAGCGTCACGGCGATGTTGCCCGGATTGACGCCCGGGCCATGCAGCACGAGGACCTGCCAGCGATCCTCCACGCTGACTGTGAAGAAACGCTGGTCGTCGGCCGCAAGTGCATCGCTGCCGAGCAAGGTAATGGTTCCCTGATGGACGCCCGGCGGCAGGCTCTGCTCGAAGCGAAGCGTGACCGCCGCTGAGCCATTTTCTGGGACTTCCACCGGTTGCTGAACCGACCAGTATTTTTCCGGGCCGAGGACGAGGCCATCGCGAATCACGGGCCGGGCCGGGTCGGGCTGCTCGATCCGCAGCTCGACCATCCGCTCGCCGCCACCGCCCGTTGCCGTGACACTCGTTTCGATGGAGAGCGATGACGTCCCGGTCAGCCGGACCGCTTCCGGGGCCGGATTGGCCAGCGCAAGGTTGGCCGGCCGTTCCGTTCCCACGTCGATCAGGAACAATCCGGCTCCGGATGGCAACAGCTCCTCGCCACCCTGTACTCCTTCCCAGGCCGCCGCTCCGAGGTCGGTCAGCAAGTAGACTTCGCGGCGTTCATGGGCCGACGATTTCAGCAGGCCACCCGCGGACTTCAGTGCCGCGCCGATCCCCGGCTGCGTGGCAACGATTTCCAGCCCGGCCAGACGGCGTTCGGCCGCGCCCAGGTCGACCGAGAAAAACGACTCCGGATCGCCACTGTCAATGATTGAAATCTGGCTGTCGGGCGGCAAGAGGCCCAGCACCCATGCGGCTTCTTCCCTGGCATAGTCGAGATGGGTTCGGTTCTCCCGGCGATAGCCCATCCGGGGCGAAGTATCAACGATCAGGATCGCAGTCACCGGCTCTTCCGGATTGCCCAGCAAGCGGGTCGGGTCGGGGCGCAGCGCGACCAGCAGGCTCCAGACCGTCCAGACCAGTGCGGCCAGAAAAACCAGGCCCACTCCACCCAACAGCAGCGGCGTTCGGCGGATGGTCCAGACTGCGGCAAGCATCAGCCCGGCCACCAGCGCCAAACCGCCCGAAATGCCCGTATTGGTCCAGGCTGCGGCTGCGTTTTCGGCCACGGAAGGACCAGCCAGCGCAAGAGCCAGCAGGCCCACGACCAGGATTCTCGCCAACAGCAACAGCCAGTGCTTGATCCGCAAACGCCGCGCACTCACGGCTTCCGACTGCAGCAGGAACCGGATCGCCGGAAACGGCAGCAGCTTCGGCTTGGGCTGCATCACAAAATGCAGCACCACGGGTACGGCCACCGCCAGCCCGCCAAGTACAAGCAACAGGGAATTCGCGAAAGCCAACTTCTGTTTCCCGGGCCCGCGCCGCAGCCAACAAACTGGCGGCAACGCTCCGCCAGTTCATGGTCACGGAGCCATCATACGGGAGGTTCGGCAAGCTTGCCCATTGTAGAACAGTTGTCCCAACTGTTTCCGAACCGCTGGAAAGGCTGTCCCGAACCATTCGGAAGGAAAGCTGTTCCTGAACAATTGGGACAATTGTTCAACACTGGGAAACTCCCGTTTGCCGGTCGTGTTATCGTCCGGGGGGCGAGGGCGGCACAAACGCCGGTTCAGCAGCCGGCCCGGAAGAAACGGGCGGTCGTTCGACCACAGCCCGCAAGACCCTGTCCTGCACAGGGACACAGTATCCGTCGTCCGAACATAACAACCCGTTGATCCGGACATACATCTGCCAGTCGTCATTGGGCGGAGTTGCCAACACGAGCAACGGCACCACAAACTCGATCTGCCCCCGATAGCTGCCTGCTGACTCCGCGGACGGGTCGGCAGGCTCGTCGGGCGTGCGGGCGGGCTGGGCCGGTCCGGCAACGGCAAGCCAGGGACAAGGCGCAAGTTCGAGCCGCGTCTGGCGGCCGATCGAGTCGGTCAATGGATACGTGTGCAGGCCTTCAGCCAGCCTGGCTGTAATCCGCAACTGGGCTTCTTCGCCGCCCGGGGCGACGACCAGCCGCGCCTCGTACCGCGCGAGGGGAGGAAGCTGTTCGCTCGCGTCCTGGTTGATGAAGATGGAGTCAGGGACGAGCGAGCCGGCCACTACGTCCGGAGCTTGCAATGGGACTGGCTGAAGCAAAACTTCCTGTCCGAACGTTCGCGGTCCTTCCCAACTGGTGAGCAAGCCAAACGCCATGCTGGCGATCAGACTGGTGATCCTGGTCATTCTGGTCCCGGCTGGGGTCGTTGAAATGGAAAGGCGGCGGCGGACCGCCGCTGAACAAAACAGGGCGGGGAGGTTATCAGCCGGCGGCAATCTGCGACAATGGCATTTGCCGTGGCGACACAGCTCCGCTTTGTCGTTCTTCTCCCATCATCCCCCGGCAACGCAGCTGTCCAGTTCCAGCTGGTGCATGTCCCAGCCAGATCGCACCCCGGTTTGGATACCCGCTTGGTACCCGTTTTCCGTCACTGGAGGATTTTGCGGATGAAACTTGTAATCGCCGTGATCCACCCGGTCCGGCTCAAGGCCATCAAGGAATCGCTCCGCCAGATCGAAGTCGATCGGTTTACAATCTGCGACAGCCAGGAGTGGGTTTTGCCGGGTGATTTCGTGGCGGCCCGCCGTCCGCATGAACTTTCGGCCCAGTTCCGCCGGATGGTGAACCTTGAAATCGTCGTGAATGATGACTTTCTGGATCGAACTATTGCCGCAGTCAGCCGCGTTTCCGGCGTCATTCGGGGAGAAGTCACCAACTGCGGAGTGGTCCTCGTCGTTCCGCTTCACGACGCGGTTTCGTTTCACCCGCTTCAGCATGGCCCGAGTGCTGTCTAGCGTTCTGTCAATTCTAAATCTTGGGGTGGGTGGATTGAAGCCTGAAGCGCAAGCGAAGGACGGGACGCCGGTTGCTTCGCTTGCGCTTCAGGCTTCAACCCCCAAATCTGAGGCATGACGGACCACTGGCAGCCGAGTCGGTGTCCGGCCTCCCCTGATTCCTGGCCATTCACCAAACGGTTACATTGCCCAGATTGCCAGAACCTGAAGCGGTTCCCGGTTTCGGAGTGCCGAGTCTGGGTCGAATGGGGGGTCGCGGTTCGCGGCCGTCGACTGGCATGTGTCGATGAGGCAAGTCCGTATCAGGAGTCTGCGAAAATGAACCGTATGTGTGCCTTGATTTCCGTCGTCGTGGTGGCCGTTACTGCCACGGTTGCGAGCGCTTGTGACCGGTGCGGCTGCCAACCCTGCGCTCCGGCGTGTGCCGCCGCGGTCGCGTGTCCGCAGACCTGTTGTACGACTTCGATGCGGACCGAAATTGCCTGTGTTCCGGTGGTGACCTTGTGCCGTCAGACCTACATCGACTGCAATGGCTGTTGCCGGGTCCGCTGCATCAAGAAAACCAGATATGTCCGCACTTGCCGCCAGGTACCTGTGACCACATGCCGGACAGTTTGTGTCGCCCGGCCGGTTTGCTGTCCGGCCCCGATGTGCTGCGCACCGGCCTGTCCGCCAGCGCGAAAAGGTTGCTTGGGGGGCCTCTTTGGCGGCCTTTGCCGTCGCGGCGGTAGCGGCTGGTAGTTCACCGGCAGGGCATCGAATGAGATCTTGCTCGCGGTGAAACTCACCGCTGCAAACAAATGGTCCCGTCACCAGACCCGATGGACCACCTCCCAGTCGCGGCTCACTGGACAATTGGTGGCGGCTGTTCCTTGCAGCGTTCCCGTCGTTTGGCGGGAGGCCGTTGGGGCATTGGCGCTTGCTCTGATGGTAGCAGGCCCGTTCCATATGCCGTCCGGTTGGTAGCAGGCACATTTCATTTGTTGTCCGCCAGAAAAAGTGCGATACAGCGGACGGAACATGGAATGTGCCTGCTACTTTGAATCCCAAAGTAAGTGGCATTGGGGCGAGTTCACTTGGCGAGCTTGCCTTTCGTCCGAAGGTGACGAGGGAAGCCTTGGGTGACTACCGCCCTCCCGCAGGCTGCGTACAAGGCTTGCAGGGGGTTACCAAAACGAAGCGATGAGGGTGCCAGCAAGCCGGATTCTTTCTTTTTTCGCGAACCGCCACTTCGGGGCACTCGTACGGACAAGTGGGAGAGTTTTCTGACCAGTTCGAGATAGCTTGAACTCGGCCGGTCACAGAAAGTGACTATGGGGGACTGATTACCATTGAGCGGCTGAAATTGCTGCTTAACGGAGCCAGATCGGTCATTAGTTCGATTGCGATGTACGAGGCGGTTCCGGGCAAACCTGGTTCGCGAGCGGTTTTTTTAAAAAAAACCAGACGCGAGACTGGGATTTTCTGCTGCGCTGGATAGAATCGGGTTGTGCACGGAAGGATGCCCGCAAATCGGCACCAGGTGGTTCGACCGCCGGACCAAGAGCTGCTTCTCGTGCGTTGCCCCCAACAACGTCCAACCCCTTTTTTCGCGAGCTGGAGGAACCTCTCTATGTCGAAACTCTCCCGTCGAAACGCCTTTACACTCGTGGAGCTGCTGGTGGTAATCGCCATCATCGGCATCCTCGTCGGGTTGCTGCTGCCCGCCGTTCAGCAGATTCGCGAAGCCGCCCGCCGGTCGCAATGCCAGAACAACCTGAAACAGCAGGCGCTGGCGATGCACAACTTCGAGTCAGCCTTCAAGCGGCTGCCGATTGGCGTTCAGGTCCGCAACAACGGTGGTGCCAATCCGTACTCCAGCGTTACCTCGGCAACGCGCGAAGGCTACTGGTCCTGGACGACCTTTATCCTGCCTTACGTTGAGCAGCAGGGTGCCTACGATTCGCTCGATCCCCGCTCGACCAATACGCTGGGTCAGCGGCTGGGTCTGGCGACCCAGGTCGGCAACGAAGTCATCAATGTTGCCAAGGCCTCGATCCCGACCTTCCTCTGCCCGTCGGATCCGAGTACCCAGCGAGTCAACCAGCGGCGGACCGGCACCCCGGCCACCACGGTCCAAAACGGAACCGGTGGCACGACGGGTGGTACCCCCGCCGTGCAGCTGACGCTCGCCGTTTGCAACTATGTTGCGGCTGCGTCTTCGACGCTTTGCTACGGTGCCAAGAACACCAAGTTCACCTCCAGTGGCGAAACGCTGACGTTCGGGCCGGACGGTTCGTTCTGCTCGGAAAAGGCGACCAAACTGCGTGACTTCCGCGACGGACAGTCCAACATCGTGATGCTCAGCGAACGCGTCTATGACACTTCGCGGAAGGGCCTCGAGAACAAGATCTACGGCAACCTCGTGCTGGCCGGTGCCGCGACCCTCTACGGTTCGCGCGGTCACGGCAATTCGAGCATTCCAGCCGCAGCAGCGACCGACCCGGCCACTGCCTATGGGATGCCGGACGTGACTTTCTGTGCCTGGGGCAGCATCAATCTTGGTCTGACGGACGCCACTGTGGTTCGCTCGCGGAAGTTTCATGGTGCCTCCAGCCGGCACTCTGGTGGCGTCAACGCCGCCCGCGGTGACGGTTCGGTTGCCTTTATTTTCGACACCGTCTCCAAGGGCGTGAACAACAACGGCACGCCGGACAACCTGGCTGATGATATTCCCAACGACGACCTGATCACCAACTTCCAGCCGTCGATGCAGATCGTTCGCCGGAGCTGCGTCTGGCGCCAGCTGATCTCGCTCCAGGACGGAACCGTTCTGGAAGACAATCCGGGCAACTAGTAATGGTCTGACCGGGCGGCGGGTTTTCCCGCCTGTCGGCAAGGATTGAAAAACAGAACCCCACCCGGATCCGGGTGGGGTTTTTTCGTGTAGTCGCTGGATTTCGTCAGAATCCGACGTGGCGACCAGGCTCCCACCTGGTCCGGACGCGCAACTTTTGAAGTTGCGCTTCGATATCAGCCCGCAGCGCAAGCAAGGGAAAAACAGCCCCCAGGCTGGTCCTTGCTTGCGCTGCCGGCTGGTATTTCTGCGGCAAAAACCACAGTCCGCAACTTCAGAACTTGCAGCCTGTCAGCGTCAGAAGCTGTACTGCATTCCCACCGTTGCCCCGTGCAGGATCAGGCTGCCATTGGAGTTGATCCGTTCGATTTCCCGCAGGTCTGTAAAGTTGTAAGGAATCTGGTCCGGTGCCAGCGCCACGCCCGAGACGCCGATGGCCCGGTAACCGACGCCGAACCGGAGATTCTGGCAGACGAGGTACCAGACGCCCGCGTTCAGCTCTCCCAGCATCGCCACATCATTCTTGTCGGACCGGACGCTGTACGCCGTGCCGTTCCATGGCCCAGCGAAGATCTGGGCGTCGGTCCCGCCCGCTTCGTCGTACATCCGCTGATAGTGGCGAATCCGGTTGTTGAACAGTCCCAGCGTCAGCCCGCTCGAAAGCCGCCAGCGACCCCGCAGGCAACGCTCCACCCGGCCGCCAAACTGCGCACCGATCAGGGTGTTCGCGACTGAAGTGTCATAGTTGAACTGGACCGGATGGCCGGGCCAGGTTGAGTTCGTCGCGTAACGCAGGTCTTCATCAAACTCGAACCATCGAAAACCACCCACCAGCTCGTAAGTCCCGCGTCCACCGTCGAAACAGCCACCATTGCGAAGCGCATTGAGCTCGAAATTCCGGAAGTCGTTGTCCCGGTAAAGGCGATGGACGGTCGCCCGGTCGTAAAACGTGTTGACGTACGCCGCCGATGGCGTGTGGTAGATCTCTCCCAGTCCGGTCAAGGCCGTGTAGGGCGTCCCGCCAAAGGTGATGTCCGAGCGTTCGGGAAAGAGTTCCCAGTAGCGGGCTTCCCAGCCATAGCCGTTGCAGCGCCGCCGTCCGACCATCAGTTCGGCACCACCCGCTGTGCCGAAATCCGAGTCGGTTGAAAACAGGCTCGCGCCGCCGGCGTTGTAGCTCAGCCCGCGGTCATCCTCGAGGTCGCGACGGAAGACGAGTCCACTCACTCCGGCCACGGTCTGGATATCGCTTTTCTGCACTGGGGCGCAGCCGGCCGAACCGGTACCGCGCAAGCGGCTGTGCCATGTTGCATTGCCGTCGCAGTCACCGTCCAGGTAACCAGCCCCAATCCCCGCATCGCAGGACTGGCCGCCCGACCAGTCGCAGTTCGCGCTGCCCCGTTGGCCGCGAACTCCGAAAAGCCCGCCGGCGCGCCGCGATTGGCGATTTTCGGCGTTGCCGCAACCGTCATCGCAACCGCAACCACCACCGTATCCTGCGGGATACGATGCGGTCTGACAGGGCTGGCAGCCATGGTCCTGAGCCACATGACCTTGATCCTGTCCCCGGAAATCCGGGTTGCTGGTCTGGTTGGCGACCGCCGGGTGTTCACCAGGTGCAGGTGGCTGGACCGAGTTCAGGTCACTGGGCGATACCTGCTGCTCCGCTTCCTGATCGTCCTGGTAAATATCCGGATAGCCGCCGCTGCCAACGGGCGAATACGAACCGAGGGTAGCCGGTCGGCTCCACGATTCCTGTCCTCCAGCGATCGCCGCCAGGAAGCTTGCCGCCAGCACCAGTCCGCCTGTCCAAAATGATTTCATCGCCAAGCGCCCCCGTATTCCTGATTGACTGTCCAGCCAGTCCTGTTCGGGCATCGCGGAAACGCTGCCCGCCGCGATCCAAAAAAACGCTGAAGGCCGGCCAGTCCACAGGAGGTCCAGCCGGCACAGACGCCACGATCATCATCGTC
>JANOFL010000129.1:0-5942 GCA_031405895.1 Planctomycetota bacterium | reverse complement strand
CAATGACGAACAGTCGGTCATTGGCAAAAACCGGACCGAGCAGGTCGGCGTCAACGAATCGGTGCAGATCGGCGCCGACCGGACGCACATCATCGGAAAAAATGACACGCTGACGATTGGCGGCGTGCTCGCCATGTCGGTTGGCGGCAACCTGACGCTCGATGTTTCCGGCAAGCAGACAATTTCCGTTGGCGGCGAGGAAAAGGTCGCCATCAGCGGCGACCAGAGTACTTCCGTGGGCGGCAAGGAAGGCCGCAGCATCGGCGAAAACCGCTCGACCAGCGTCGGCAAGAGCGACAGCCTCTCGGTTGGCAAACAGCTGATGATCGAAGCCGGCGACGAGATCATCCTGAAAACCGGTTCGGCCAGCATCACGATGAAGAAAAACGGCGACATCCTGATCAAGGGCAAGAACATCAAGCTCGATGCCTCGGGCAAGCTCGACGGCCAGGCCGGCGGTGAAGTCAAGCTCAAGGGCAGCAAGATCCTGCAGAACTGACAGCGCGGCGCGACCGGACTCGGGGGCCAGCCGTTCCTGGCGCGTGGCGGATGAAACAGGGAAATCGTCATGGAACTCGTGAACATGACGCCCTTCATTGCCCATCAGAGCCTGACCAGCGACGGGCGCGGCCGGGAAATCCTGCTGGTGGTCGTCAAGGCGACCTGGTCGCTGAAGGGCCCACGGCAACTGCTGGAGGAACAGCCGCCCGTCATTCCGGCCGATCTTTATCCTGGCGAACCCCCGGCTACCTCGATCAGCGCGCCCGGCGACTTCGCGCTCAGCAAACCGGCGACCGACGTGGTGCTGACCGGACACGCCTGGCCCGCCCGCGCGGGAGACCGACAGGTCGACGTGACCCTGCGGCTGGGCAAGCTCGACAAGACCGTGCGGGTTTACGGCGACCGCGTCTGGGAAAAACGGGGCGGTGGTTACAGTCCGTCTGCGGCCCGACCGTTTGAAAAGATTCCGCTGGTTTACGAACGTGCATTTGGCGGGGCCGACCTGAGCCGGCCCGACGCGCCGGCTTTCCACCCCGCCAATCCGGTCGGCTGTGGCTTTGCCGGTCCCCGCAGCGGGCACAACTTCGAGGGCCAGCCGGTTCCCAACCTCGTAGCGCTTTCCCGACCCGTGGAATCGCCGGGTGCGGACGGGGTGACCGCCTGTTTCGCGCCGGTCGCACCGGGCTGGATGCCGCGGCGCGGATTCGCCGGGACCTGTGATGAGGCCTGGCAGCGCGACGTGATGCCGCTGTTGCCGCGCGATTTCGATCCGAAGTTTTTCAACTTCGCGCCGGCCGACCAGCAGCTGGAATCGTCCCTCCGGCCCGGTGACGTGTTGGAAGTCATCCACGCCACGCCCGATCATCTGCTGCGTTTCGCGATTCCTGCCGCGCGGCCCCTCGTCCATGTCTGTGCCGGCGATGATCTCCTCGAACCGCCCCTCGCCTGCGACACGGTCCTGATCGACACCGACCAGCTTCGGCTGACGCTGGTCTGGCGGGGCCAGGTCGACTTGCACCAGCGCGTCGGTGAGCTGTACTGGACCAGCGTCGAGGAAGGAGAGCCGGCCCATGCCCTCGCCTGATTCGGGAGCCGTCATCACGGGCATCGGGATGCGGACTGCGCTCGGCAACACGGCCGCCCAGACCTGTGCGGCTGTTCGCGCTGGAATGAACCGCTTCGCCGTCTGGCCGCACTTCACGGCCGCCGGCGACGATGAAGACGGCGCGGGCGGACAGCTGGCCGCGGCGGCCGATCCGTCACTCGGCGACGAGCCGTGGCAGGTCAAGGCCATTGACTTGCTGATGCAGCCGCTGCACGAGGCCCTTTTCCACGCCGGGCTGAACAATTTCGCGGCGCTGAAACGCGACGGGATGTCGCCGATGGTCTACCTCGCGACGCCTTACATCGAAGAACCGGCCGCCGGGGAGGAGGAAACCAGTGAAGCTCCGGATGAGGACGAAGATCCCGCCCCCGCAACTGGCGAAAACCGCTACCGGGCTTTTCTCGACGAGACTCGTGACCTGATCGGCGAGTTCATTTCAATCCAGGGGCTGGCGGGGTTTCCCGCGGCCCAGGCGGGCGGGCTGGCGGCGCTGGCCCAGGCCGTAACAGATCTGAATGCAGGGCGGACTCGCGTGGCACTGGTCTGCGGTGTCGATTCGCTGCTGGACAGCACGCGACTGGCTGGCCTGTTCGAGTCCGGCTTTTTGCATTCAGGCCGCCAGAGCGCGGGCCTGATTCCGGGCGAAGCCGGGGCCTGCCTGGTGGTCGAACGGTCGGATCAGGCCCAGCAGCGGGGAGCCAGGCCACTTGCCACGATCGGCCCGATCGCCCTGGGCCGCGACCCGAACCCGTTCGGCAGCGAAGCTGCGGTGGACGGAGCTGCCCTGTCGGATGTCTTCCGGAATGCGGTGGAAGCGGCTGGGGGCGGAAAGATCTTTGGCGAAGTCCTGATCGACCTGACGGGCGAGCGGGCCCGCTTTCTCGAATGGGCCACGGTGGAGACCCGCTGTATGCACGCCGTGCCGAAGCCGTGGAACCTCGAGCATCCGGCCGATTGCGTAGGCGATGTGGGTGCGGCCTTTGGACCGCTGGCGGCCGGACTGGTGGCCCGTTCATGCGAGCGCGGTTATTCCCACGGCCGGGGCGTGGCCGTTTGTGCGTCGTCTCCCCGCGGGGAGCGGGCCGTCGCGACGCTGTTCCCGTTCCCCTTCAAGCTTTCCGGAGCCTGAGCCATGCCGGCCACCGTCGTCGTCAACTTCATGACCGTCGTCCACAAGGCCAGCAATGGCATGGTGATGGTCTTCCCCGATGTCTGCAAAACACCCACTCCGGCCGGCCCGGTGCCGATCCCCTATCCCAACATCGCAATGTCCTCGGACACCGCCAACGGGACCAAGACGGTCAAGTGCGACGGCCAGCCGATCATGATCAAGTCATCGTACTTCATGACCAGCACGGGCGATGAAGCCGGCTCGGCCCTCGGTGTCGTCTCGAACCGGATCAAGGGCAAGGCCTATCCGAAGATGTACTCCTTCGATGTCAAAGCGGACGGTGAGAACGTCTTCCGGCTCGCCGACATCATGCTCATGAATGGCGCTTCGCCGACCAACACGCCTCCTTCGCCCGAAATGCAGCCGCCCAACGCGGGCATGGGCAACACCCAAAAGCCGTCGGATCGCAAAATCGTTTCGGTCGAATGGAAACAGGCCGAGGCCTGCTGCGGCGACGAAGTGAAAATCGACCTGAAGACCGAGAACCTCGCCGGCAAGGTCATCCTGCTCGATTTCGCCCAGAAACCGGGCAAGAAGGTCGAGAGCGGGACCGTCGGCATGACCGGCGAACACATCAATGCCCTCTGGATCACGCGGGCCGGACCGTGGCGGAAAGAAGTCAATCTCGAAGTCAAGGCTTCGGGCTACGGCAAGCCCGCCAAGTCGCCGGCCAAGCTCAAGATCAAAAAAGTGCCTGACGTCGCGGAAGACATCATCTCCGAACAGCGACTGACTCCCCAGTACGTCGAAGTCGATGTCCCCACGATTGTCTGGAACGGCTGGATTCCGGGCATCGTCTGGGTCAAGCGATGGCAGGCCAACGGCCGCAACTACGGCTGGGACATGACCTACGCCCGCTCGATCAGGCGCGGCGTGCTGTACATCCTGAAAAAAGTTGACTTCGATTTGAAGGGCGGGGCCCGGGCCGGGACTTACCGCAAGCGGAAATGGAAAAAAGAGATCGAATCCATCTGGGACAAGAAATGGAAGCTGCACCGCAAAAACTGCAAGCGCGGCGCGACTTGCAACTGCCCGGGCAACAACGCCTGTTGCGTCTTCCCGATCCGGATCTGTTGCCGCTTTGGCGGCGGGCATGGCAAAAAGGTTGAACTCAACAAGGGTGACTGCGACGCGGGTGGCTGGGGCACGCCGCGCTGGTGGTATTCCCACACCTGGTGGGAAGGCCGGGCCAACGTGGGGACCTACGTCCGGGCCCACGAGTTTGGTCACCTGATCGGGATGTACGATGAGTACCCGGCCGGTGCCTGCGATCCGGCCCGCCAGTTCACCAACGAACCGACCAGCATCATGAATGCCGGTGCCTGGACCTATGACCGGCACATGAAAGATTTTCATGCGTGGTTCCAGTCCAAGGCCGGCTCGATCATCGGTGATACGGATGTCCTGCGAATTTGAGCAGCATATGAACGGCTCAATGACTGCTGGCGGTCGCACGGCATGGCGGCGCCGGTTGTGGCTGCCAGCCGGGATCGCCGCGCTGCTGGTTTCACAAACCGTCGCCGTGCTTTCCGCCGTCCAATACATCCAGCCCGCTGAAACCACGCCCCCGCAAGAAGCCATGGAAACCCAGCAGCGTCCCGCCGTGGAGATGTGGTACCTGGTGATGAACCGCAACCTGCCGCAGGGGGCGCTGTCGGTCTCGGTCGCCGGATTCGACCGGAGCATGGTCCGCGTGACCTGCAATCTGGGCGACCGGCAGGAAATTGGAACCTGGCGCGCGCCCGTTGCCGCGGCTGATTTCGCCCGGCTCAAGGACCTCGCGAAAAGTTCCGGATACTCCGGCCTCGCTGTCAACGACCCGTTGCCGGCGACCAGGCCCACTATTTCAGTTGGTGAAGGCAAGCTGGGCGATGCGCCGCGGCTGGTCGCCTTTGCCGTCAACCAGGTTCCGCCGCCGGTCAGGCCCTTGCTGGAAGCCATCGAAACGGTCGTGGACCAGATTCGGGAACATCCCGACCAGGTGCTGGCTGGCGCGGCCCGTCCGGAGCGGGAACGTTTCACCGCCGGCGAGCCGGTCTCCTTTGTCATCACGCTGCGGAATCCGGGCAGCGGTGCCTTCCGGCTCCGCAATCCAGCGTTGGCCGCTGGCGTTCGCGATACCGGCCTGGTGCTGACGCTTCGCCAGCTCGGGAAGGCTCGGCCAGAAGGAGTCGATGCCCAGGAAGATCGCGACATCGAGGACACGGCCACGATCGAAATCGGTCCCTCTGAAATCGAGTTTCTCCGCGACCAGCCGCTGAACGAGGACGAAGACGATCCGCTGGCCGGCAGCTGGCTGGAGTTGCTGCCGGAAGACGAAATCCGGATCCGGGTTTCGCGAACGGCCTGGCTGCAGCCGGCCACGTTCGAGGCTGCTTTGACGCTCAGCTGCCGTGGCTCGGAAAAGCCTGAAGACCGCGCGATCGAAGGCAACCTGCTGATGGTCGCCGGCCAGTTTGAAGTCGTGCCACCGGACCGGCGCTAGCCAATCTCCTGCTCAATCCCGTCCTAACCAGCCGAGACATTCCATGAACCAGTTTGAATCCGTTCTGACCGGTCACGCCATGACCGGCCCTGCCCTGCAACGCGGCCGCATCCTTGAGTTTTGCCAGACCGGCGAACTGCTGGTCGGAACCGGTCCGGATGGTCGCCAGCCGGTACTCTGTGATTTTCTGCAATCGGGACCGGCGATTGAACTACGGACCGGTGATGAAGTGTTGCTGCTTCCGCCAGCCGACGCCGCGACCAAGGGCTGCGTGCTGGGCCGGATCGGCGCTTACGTCGCGCCCAACCGCGACCGGGTGGTAGTCGAGGCGGAACAGGAGCTGGTTCTGCGTTGCGGCGACGGGGCAATCACCTTGCGGCGGGACGGCAAAGTCTTGACCAAGGCCATCGATGTGGCGTCCGTCGCCAAACGTCGCCAGCGGATCAAAGGCGGCTCGGTGCAAATCAACTAAGTGGATCTTCGCAGGCAGGACGCGGGTTTGGTTCGATCAGCCGGAACGTGCTAGCGTCCGGTTTCCCCGAAGAAACCGGGGCTAGCGCTTAGGTTTACCCACAATTTGGTGTCGAGTGTACGGGGAAGCGGTGGATTTGGTTTGCAGGGTGTGTGAAGAAGTATCAGGGAGCGAACTTTTCGGGGGCTTCGACGTTATCCGTGCTGGT
>JANOFL010000090.1:0-14289 GCA_031405895.1 Planctomycetota bacterium | reverse complement strand
CCAGAACCGTGTGTGGCTGGGCACCAACATCAACAACCCCAGCGAGAACTGGATCAACCTCACCGGCAACCTGAGCGGCCTGTTCACGACCATCACGGTGGTCGGCAGCGGTGCCTCGGCCGTTCCACTGGTCGGCGGCAGTGCCGGCGTCTTCCGCCTCGACCCCAACTCGGGAGCCAGCAACCGTTTCTGGCAGGAGTTCGGCGCGGGGCTGCCCAATGCGCAGGTGAGCGACCTGCGCTACGTGAGGTTCACTGCCGACAATCTCTCCGGCGGCGAACTTCCCGACCGTGACGTCCTCGTAGCCGCGACGGTCGGGCGCGGGGCGTGGACCATTCGCAACGTCTCGGACTTCATCGCCGAAGAGCCGGTCCTGCGCATCGACGGGACCACCGCTGCCGACAACATTTTCATTTCACTGAACCCCAAGAACCCGCTGCTGCTGGACGTCAGCGACAACGGCGTTAACAGCTCCTTCCAGCTCTCCCTCATCAAGCGCATTGTGGTCAACACGCATGATGGCAACGACTTCCTGCTGCTTGACGGGACCGGCGGCCCACTCGATCCGACAGGCGTCGGCGGCGGCCCGGTTTTCGTGCCTGGCGGGCTCTCCTTCCACGGCGGCAACGACGTCGACTCCTTCCTGTCTCTCGGCACCGCCAACCAGGACGCCTGGTCCGCTCAACCCGGCTCTGCACAACTCAACAACCGCCTCACCTATACCGACGGTAAGGTTATGGCCATCACCATCAACGCAACGCAGCTCGTCGTTGACGAGGTCGTCTCCCCCGCGATGATCGTCACCGCCACGGTCAACGAGAACAACATCACGCTCAGCGACGGCGAGTCCGTCGGAGATGGCAGGCTTCGCGTCCAGATGAGCGATGTCACCCTCGGCGTCACCTATACCCCGATCGAGTTCTCCGGCAAGAACCTGCTCAGTCTTGTCGGCGACGCCTTTTCCGAAATTTTCGTCGGCTCGCGCGATACCATCACCCTGTCCAATACCGAGCCGGCGGATCGGCCCCTGATGACCGCGTTGGTGGTCGATGGCGGACCTGGCGATGACATCATCAACGTTCAGCGCGTCCCGGTTTCCACCACGATCACCGGCGGCGGGGGTGCCGACGTGATCTCCTTCGGCCGGACGGCCGTTGGCACTGCCCCGGGCGGGTTTTCCGTCATCGGGAGCACGCTCAACAGCATCGACGCGCCCGTCAGCGTCAACGGCGGGACTGGCACCGACACCCTGAATCTCAACGCCACCTTCTTGCTGGATGGCGCACTCAGCGGCGATGTGAACAACACCTTCATTACCGGGTTTGCGCTGGCCAGCAGCGTGAACTACGCGAGCGTCAACCTGAACCTCACCCTCGGCTCCACGAGCGATTTGGTTCGTGTTCGATCGACCGCGTCCGGTGCAACGACCAGTATCAACACCGGCAGCGGCACCGATTTCATCAGCCTCGGCAGCGTCGGTGCCACAACTTCAACCGCCAGTGGAACGGGGAACCTCAATAACCTCCTCGGTGCCTTGACGATCATTGCGGGTGCCGGAACGGACAGCATGGTCCTGGATGATTCCGGCGATCCCGCGACCGCCAATTCAGGAACCCTCACCACCACAGCCGTCACCGGCCTGGGGATGACGTCCGGCGTCGGCTACAACGGCCTGGAATCTCTCGTCCTTCACTTGGGGATTGGAGCCGACACCCTGCTGGTGAGCAGTCTCGCCGTCACAACCTCCGCCACCATCAACACCCGCGGCGGGGCCGACACCGTCACTCTGGGCGGCCAGTCGGTGAACAATATCCGCGGCCCGCTGACCATCAACGCCGGCGGCAATTCGGTTGGCGCTGTTGACACCGTCACCCTCACGGAGTTTGAGCCGGCCGGTGTCATCAACCAGGGATTCCTGGGCACGCCGGCGAATGCGGGTCCGGGTGCCGGCTTCCTCGGCGGCTTCGGCATGGGCGGCACCAGCGACAACGTCAAGTTCAGCAATACCGAGAGCGTTCAGATCATCGAGGGCGGGGGAAGCAGTGACATCGTCTCTTTCCCGTTTGCGACAGTGCCCCCCGGTTTCGTTTTTGGCCTGAGCCTCGATGGCGGCAACGATGGCGTCGTCTTCCAGGGGACCGACCGGAACGACCGCATCCACATCAGCCGCCGCGTCGGACCAGGTGGCCCAGAGGTGGTTGCCCGGATCAACGGCCGGACGATCGTCGCCGGCTACCAGGGCGGCGAGACAGTGAGCGTCTTCGCCGGCGCCGGCAACGACCGCGTCATCGTTGACGAGAGCGTCAACACCTGGCGGGCCGAGCTGTTCGGCGAGGACGGCAACGACCGCCTGTCCGGCGGCGTGCTCGGTGACCTGCTTGACGGCGGCCTTGGGCACGACCGCCTCCACGGCGGCGCTGGCGACGACGTCCTGATCGGCGGTGCCGGGCACGACCACCTCAACGGCGGCGCGGGTACCGACCGCATCCACGCCCGCGACGGCGCGTTCGACTTTGTCTTCGCTGACTTCGCGGATCAGCTTGTCGACTTCGATTTATGGGACCTCGTGATCCGGCGGAGGCGCCGATGAAACGCCGTGTGAGCCAACATTACGCCGGGTTTATCCCGGCGGGCCGCACCTGGCGGCACCATACGGCACTGGCAAGGATCTGTTTTTTACCCTGTGCAAGGATGCGCCAATCGTTGATGCGTCCGGCCCGTACATCGTAGTTGTCAAAGTCCGCTTTGACGACGTGAGGTTGTGCCGAACTCGCGGACCAGCAAATTCTCGGCTGCCTGAGCTTCAATATTTCATGTGAGGGGTTCGCTGGTCGCTTGTCGCACTGACAATCAGCCAGATCCTCTTGAGCAGCCAGAAAGAGCAGATCGACGCCTGTTCCCACCGAAGCATTCCAGGCGTCGATGGGGCAATTCCAACGGGAAAGTCTAACAACCCGAGGTGAAACAATGACCAGTCTCAGTAAGCCGTTTTCAGGTCTTGGGCTGTCGATTCGCCGGATGCTGGGGGTCTGTGATCAGGGAACCGTTCGGCCGCGGCGGGCGGGCGGAAACAGGTTTAGCAGGCTGGGCTTCGAGCGGCTTGAGAATCGCAGCATGCTCGCGGGCGATTTTGCGTTTGCTGCGGGGATGGGGGGCACGGGGATTGACCAGGGCGTCGCGATTGGCGCTGACGGGCTGGGGAACGTGTATACAACCGGGAGGTTTCAGGGAACGGTGGACTTCGATCCGGGTCCTGGAACATTCAATCTGACCAGTGCCGGCTCCCGTGACATCTTTATTTCCAAGCTCGACAGCGCGGGCAATTTCGTGTTTGCGAAGGCGCTCGGCGGGACCAGCTTCGACCAGGGAAACGGCCTTGCCATTGATGGCTTGGGGAACGTATATACGACCGGGTCTTTTGAGGGAACGGTGGACTTCGATCCGGGTGCCGGAACGTTTAATCTGACCGGTGCCGGCAACAATGATATCTTCGTTTCCAAGCTCGACAGCGCGGGAAATTTCGTGTGGGCCAAGGCCATTGGTGGGACCAGTGGTGATGTTGGAAACGGCGTGGCGATTGATGGCTTGGGAAACGTGTATACGACTGGGTCTTTTGAGGGCACGGCAGACTTCGATCCGGGTGCCGGAACATTCAATCTGTCCAGTGCCGGCGGTGATGATATCTTCGTTTCCAAGCTCGACGGCGCGGGCAATTTCGTGTGGGCCAGGGCCCTCGGAGGGACCAACACCGAAGATGGATTCGGCGTGGCGATTGATGGCTTGGGGAACGTCTATACAACCGGACGATTTCCTGGAACTGCAGACTTCGATCCGGGTCCCGGAACATTCAATTTCACCAGTGCGGGCTTTGACGATATCTTCCTTTCCAAGCTCGACGGCGCGGGCAATTTCGTGTGGGCCAAGTCGTTCGGCGGGACCATCTCGGACAATGGACGAGGCGTTGCGACTGATGGATTGGGGAACGTGTATACAACCGGTTTTTTTGAGGGAACAGTGGATTTCGATCCGGGTGCCGGAACATTCAATCTGACCGGTGCCGGCTCAAATGAGGCCTTCGTTTCCAAGCTCGACAACGCGGGCAATTTTGTGTGGGCCAGGGCCCTCGGCGGAACCACCGGTGACTTTGGAAACGACGTTGCGATTGATAGCTTGGGAAACGTGTATACGACCGGGTCTTTTACCGGAACGGCGGACTTCGATCCGGGTGCCGGATCATTCAATCTCCTTAGTGCCGGCTCGTTTGTTAGCTTCGTTTCCAGGCTCGATAGCGCGGGCAATTTCGTGTGGGCCAAGGCCCTCGGCGGGGTCGGCAGCGATCAAGCAAGCGGCATCGCGATTGATGGCTTGGGAAACGTGTGTACAACCGGATTTTTTCAGGGAACGGCGGACTTCGATCCGGGTGCCGGAACATTTAATCTGACCAGTGCAGGGGATGAAGATATCTTCGTTTCCAGACTGACTCAGGATTTCGTCGTCAAGGCGCCCCCGACTGGGGCCGTCGACTGGGTGCTGCGGCGGAATGGGCCTTCGATTCAGGTTTTCGACAAGCTGACCAATTCGGTGATCGCCCAACGGCTTGCCAGCCTGATCCTGGGCGTCCAAGTCAACGGGGCGGATGCTGTTGTCGATCAACTGACAGTAGATTTCCAGTTTGGCGGACTGTTTTCATTCCCCAATGGAATCCGCTTCCTCGGAGGGACCGGAACTGACGTGCTGAACGTCGTCGGTTCTGGGGTCGAAAGTCTCGTCTATCGCCCGGCAACTGCCGCCGCCGGAATCAGCTTTCTGGTCGCCAGCGGCAGTTCGATCCGGATGTCGGGGGTCGAGTCGGCGCTGGTCTCGAATCTGGGAACGGTAACGATCGAAACACAGGGGAGCACCGACTCCCTGACCGTATCCAACGCCACGGGAATCGACAGTTCCATTGCGAGCCGGGTCACGGGAACCAGCAACGCCGTGGCCATCGTTCCTTTGACCTGGAGTGGCAGCACCATCGCAGTGATCGACATGGGCGCGCGCGACGGGCTGCTGGCCGCTTCGAATGACAACATCGTTTTTTCGACCGGCAGTCTGGAAGCCTTTGGGATGCAGAACCTGACGGTGTTGGGCGGCAAGGGTGCGGACAACATGGTGGTCAATGGCGTTGACTTTGGGTTGCCGGTCGCGGGCGGCCTGTTCCGTTTCGATGGTGGCGCTGGCAACGACCGGATCGCGGTGACCGGCGACACGGATTATCGGCTGAACGACTTTCGCATAACCAGCAGCCTCGGCGGATTCATTCTCCACGATGAAGTCGAGCGGGCGGCTCTCAATGGGGGAGGCGGAAACAACACCCTGATCGGCGTCGGCTACAGCGGAGCCTTGAGCCTCAACGGTCTCTCCGGAAACGACACGCTCTGGGGCGGAACGGGGCCCAACACGATTCTGGGAGGAACCGAAGATGACTGGCTGTTCGGGAATGCCAGAAACGACACTCTGGACGGCGGTGCCGGCAACGACCGGTTGTATGGTCTCGATGGTAACGACAGCTTGTTGGGCGGAATCGGCAATGATCAGCTGTTTGGAGGCCTCGGCAACGATTCGCTCAACGGGGGAACCGGCGTGGATCTGTTCTGGTTCGACGGAACCGGCAATGCCGACAACTTGCGGTTGCAGTTCCTGACGGCCACGACGGCCAACTTCATTCGCAAGCCGCGCGGCCTGCAGTCCGTGCTCGAACTGGATTCCATTGTTTACGATGCGAGCGACGAGGCAGTCATCAACGCGCTCGATGGGGACGACCTGATCACCGTCGACGCGGCCTTCACAATCCTCGGTCTGGTCGATGGCGGCAATGGCACCGACACCTGCACCGCCCCGGCCGGGTGGACCAAGGTCAGCTGTTGAGGTCCCAAGGGCCGTGGAGGAAAAAGAGGTCAGGACTCTTTCGTGTAAAAGTGACCTGACCCTTGCTCCGGTCCGCTAGCAGTGAAAACCGGTGTTGACGCGATTGGGCCAGCTGCCAGAATCGCCGGTTCTGTCGCCTCGTCCAAGCTTCTTGACCAGGGAAGGTCACGACCATGAAACCGGCTGCCTGTCTGTGCGTCGTTCTGTTGCTGCCTCTTGCCGGATGTCAGCGCGGCGACGATCAACCGGCGGCGGGGGCAGTCAGCCCCGCCGAAGTGGCCGCCAACGAACCGATGCCGCCAACGGCGATTGTCGCCCAGCGCGGGTCTGGCAGCACGTCCCCGGCCGCCCTGACACCGGCCGAGATTCCAGCCCACCTGTCACCCGAAGAAATCTGCGAGCGGTTTCTCGACCTGCTGGCCGGTGGCGAAGTCTCCGACGCCGAGCGACTCCTCTCGAAGCGTTCGGCGGTTGTGACCCGGCAGGCCCAGCTGACGCTCAGCGCGCCGGCCGGAACCGACACCCATTTCGCGGTGGAGCCGGCCCAGTACTCGGACAACAAGCAGCGCCGCGCGATGGTCCTCTGCCGCTTCATCGAACGGCACCAGCCTGCTGAGGAAGCGGCCGCCATCTCATGGATGTTGCGCAAGGAATCCGGAGGCTGGCGGATCACGGGCCTCGTGCTGCTGGAAAATGACCTGCCGGTCGACCTGCTGAGCTTCGAGAACCCGGCCGACGTGGAAGGCATCCGCGAGCTGCTCGGCGCCGGCCAGCCCGTGGCCCAGCGCGACCAACCCGACCGTCTGCAACGCTAAAATTGCCGGGCCGCACCAATTCGTCAGCTTTTCAGGGGCGCGCCGTCGCCGGCCCCGGTCCCATCCACCGTCTCGCGCCCCAGCCGCGCCGCGAAAATCTCTTCGATCTGCTCGCCCCGTTCCAGACGGGGTTCAACCGGCTGCTCCAGCTCTTCGACGACCCGCTGGGGAACCTGAACGACATCGTCCAGCAGTTCCGGGAGCGCGAAGCGCAGACAACCAAGCATCAGGATCGCCGCCGCGGGTGTCAGCAGGGCCAGCCAGAAACCGGCACCGTCTTCTATGGCGTCGCCAAACACCACGAACAGGTTGGGCAGGGACAGGATCGTGGGCTCGAAACTGGAATCGAGCCAGCGCTGCCGGAGCAGTTCCGCGATCAGCCCGCCCAGCACCGCCAGCACCAGCACCATTACCAGCGTCAGCAGCCCGGCCACTGGCGTAACCCGGACGCGCAACGCCACAAACAGTCGCACGAACAGGAACGTCGCCGAGAGGTAGATCACGCCGTAGGCCAGCCCCAGCAGCGGAAACCCGATATCCGGTCCCTCCTGCATGCCATTGCCAAACAGGACCGACCCGAACATCCGCTCAAAACCCGGTGACTCCGAAAGCAGCTGGTTCCACGACAAGCCCCGCGAAAGTCCGTCCAGCCAGACAGGAATGATGCCCTCCATCAGGAGCGCCGCGAGGATCGTCCCGCCGCACCAGCCGATCATGTTGGTGATCGCAAAGAAGTAGCCGCGCCCACCGCCTGGAAACAGCAAGGTCAACCCCAGCCGGCCGGGAAGCGTCCGGGGCAAACTTCGCCGGACGCGCAACGACAGCCGCCCCGGCTCGCCACACAACATGCTGCCCATCACCAGCCAGTACATGCAGGCTGCCATCCCCGATCCCAATAACATCGTGGGCAACAAACTCTGCTGACCCGACATGGCTGTGAACTCGGCGTTCGCATGCCCGGCGACTCCCAGCGCCATCACCACCAGCAACCCGCACTGGGCCAGCATGGCGATCCGCGGCCGCGTGCTGCGGTTGTCAGCGGGAAACGAAATCGCGGCCGCCGCCGTTTCGAGGAACAGCCAGCCCGAAGTCCCGAACACGACCAGAAAGGCCACATGCATCTGGATCGCGACGTCCACGCCACCGAACTCGCCGCTTTCAATTCCAACCCGCAGCGCACACCACATGCAGTACAGAAAGATCAGTCCCGCGATCAGCAAGACGGTCATGACAAAGCGGAACACCGAACTGCGGCTGATCGCACCCAGAAACAGCCCCAGCGCCGAGAGCGCCGCCGAGCCGGTCACGACCAGCAACAGCGCGAATCCGATCCCGACCACATCCACGCCCCGCAACAGCCAGGTGAACGCAATGCAGGGCGCCACCGCCGACAGGTAGATCGCCATCTGGGCCAGTGCGCTGAGCAGCTTGCCGACCACCAGCTGCCGCGGCGACATCGTCGTGATCGACACGAGGTGCAGCGTGTCCTCCTCGAACTCGCGGCCCATCGACCGGAAGGCGCTCAGCGGAACCACGATCACCAGCGGGAAACCGAGAATCCAGAGATAGCCCAGCAGCATCATTCCGCCCACCGAGCGGAATTCGCCGGCACCCGCCAGGCTCATCCCCAGCAGCGACCAGATCACGGCCGCCAGCAGCAGGAGCATGAACGTGATCAGGAACGAGCGGCTCTTCAGCGCCTGGCGGACTTCCTTGATCAGCACCGGGCTGCACCAGTCGGCCACGCGGGCAATCCAGCCCTCCAGCCGGCCGGCCGGCGGATCGACCAGCCTGTGCAGCGGCAGTTCTTCGGCCAGCGGGGCTTTCGCCATGAGGTCGTTCATTGGACCCGCCCCCGCGTGACCTGCAGAAATGCCTGTTCGAGGCTCTGTCGCCGGGCCGAAAACCGGTGCACGCGCCAACCGGCATTCAGCAGCCCGGCAAGCAGTCCGTGCAACACGGCCGGGTCGTTGGCACAGGCACATTCCAGCTCGCCGCCCCGCGCCGTCACTTCGCTCACCCCAGGCTGATTGACGAGCCAGGCCCGGACATCGCCCACCGCTTCCAGTGTTTCGATCTCAACGATCACCAGCTGCTGTGCCGACGGATTGCGGGCTGCGGCATTGGCGAGAATCTCGTCGACGCGGCCGAACGCCAGCAGGTTGCCCTGCTCGATGATCGCGACTTCATCGCACATCTCGGCCAGCTCGGTCAGAATGTGGCTGCTGATCAGCAGCGACTTGCCCTCGCTTGCCAGCTGGGCGATCATCTCCTTGAGTTCGATCCGGGCCCGCGGGTCCAGCCCGGCCGCCGGCTCGTCCAGAATCAGCACGGCCGGATCGTGGATCAGGGCCCTCCCGAGGCAAAGCCGCTGCTTCATCCCCTTGCTCAGCGCGGTCATCGGCTTGTCGAGCATCTCTTCCATGTGTGTGAAATGCGCGACGCGGCGGATCGCCCGGGTCCGGGCCTGGCCCGTCAGCCCATAGGCCCGCGCGAAGAAATCGAGGTACTCGATGCAGGAGACCCACGGGTAGGCACCGTAGGCGTCGGGCATGAAGCCGAGCCGAAAGCGGACCCGGTCCGGATCATTGACGACCGAAAATCCATCGACTTGGGCGTCACCCGAGTCGGGTTCATCGAGCGTGGCCAGAATCCGCATCGTCGTCGTCTTGCCGGCGCCGTTCGGCCCGATGAAGCCCACGACGCGGCCGGGGGCCACGCTGAAGCTCAGCTGGTTCACGGCGACCGTCGAACCGAACAGCCGGGTGATCCGGCTGATTTCGATGGCCTGCGCCGCCGTCGCGAGATGGTAGTTACCAGCGACCATGGATCAGATGCAACTCTCCCATGTCGCGGCTCCGGTGCGGAAACCGCGCGGCCTCCGGATTGTCAGTGGCCAACGCAAAATAGTATCCCTCGTTGATGAACTGCTCATGGGGCTGGTCAGCCCCGAACGCGGCAAGGATCCAGTGCAGATTGCGCTGGACTTCATCACCATTGACCGCACCTTCGCTCCAAAGGCCTGACGAAGTCCGCACTTGGACCCGCCATTGCTGGTTGAGCTCTGGCTCGATCAATTTCAATTGAAGCCTGCGGGCCTTCTCCAACTGGCTGTCAGGCCGGGTGTATTGATCAGCCACCCAGTTGTAGAACGCCAGCATTTCTGTGGGTTTAATTCTGACCATTGCACCATTGGCCAGCTGTTCCGTGTAGAGGTAGCCGTCCTCGGTATGAACGATCACTGGCCCGCAATCGGTCCCCAGCCGGTTGGTGACTTCCCATTCCCCGGTTCCATCGGCCGGCGGCACCACGCGCAGCGCCTGGTCCGACCCGGCAACCCTGGCGACCTGCAACTGATGCACGGTCCGGGGCCGGATCGCGCCGCCGCGGACACTGCGGCCTTCCGCGTCGGCCACCGTCGTCAGGTCGTAACGGGGAGTCTCGTCGGGAAAGAGGATCTCGTCGCGTGAAAACCGGTAGCCGCCCGGCGCGATTCCCGAGTATCCGATCAGTTGCGTCCGCGTCAGGGCTACGTGGTTCTTCTGGTCGAGCCGCGTGAAACTCAACCGCACGCTCCGCGACCCCAGTCCCTCCGACGCGAGGGCATAGACCAGCAGCCCCAGCGTACAGACCGTAGCCACTCCCGGGACGATCGCCAGCATCCACGGAACGCGCTTGCGCCGTTCGAGAATCGTATAGGCCACTGGGCCGATTCCAATCACGAACAGGATGATCAGGGCCATGAACGGCAACCACGGCGGTTTGCCGATCCCGGGCATCTGCGCTTCCGGGAAAGCAAACTGGGCCGAGGTCTGGAAAGAATCAATTATCAGCGGGCCAGGCCCGCAAATCGCGGTCACCAGGACCCGCTTCCATTCGCCCATCTGCCAGACAGCATTGCTGCCCGGCATGGCAATGATCCGTCCGCCACCCAGGTCGGCAAAGACTGTCTCGCCTTCGCCGGGCGGATTGCCCGGATCGAACCGGCTGGTCGCCAGCGCGAGGTTCGACAGCAAACCGCGCTGGGCGAGCACCGTATGGCCACGATTGGTCAAACCGGCATCGTCCGGACCGGTTGTCAGGCTGAGCCCCGGCAGTCCCTCGGCCGGTTGCGGGTAACCGTTTTCATCGAATAAGGCAGGCTCTTCGGGCGGAGAACCCAGTTCGAACTTCCGCTGTTCGATGGCCTCGACCACGGCGCTCCAGGCCAGTGTTCGCCAGCTGTTCCGCTGTTCACCCGCTGCCTGCTGGAACAGGTCCGCATCGACTTCGCGCAGCCCGGCGAGGTCATCACCGCACTCCGAAATCACCAGCCGTCCGCCCGCGGCGACCCAGTCGCGCAGGGCCTGCCAGGCTATCGGCTGGTCCGCAATCATGGACTTGAGCGTCGGCTGCGAAATGAAAACGAAGTCCGCGGCCATCAGCCCATGCCACTCGGCCGGCAGCTGGTCGGGGCTGGTCCAGCCGATGAACTGCTGGGTTTGAAACGTGTCGAGATGGGCCGCAGCATCAATCTGTCGATTGACCGCCAAGGGCATGGTGGGAGCCGCTGCCGTGGGCATCCCCGTCCATCGCTGGTAAACCTGGAGATTGGCCTGGCCCAGGATCTCGTTCAGATACCAGACCGACGGGATCGGGTTTCCGGTCACCGCCGGGGCTGGGCGGACCAGGTCACCATTGCCCTGCATCTGGTTGCGGAAGCGTTGCCGCGTGTTCTCGGTCAGCGAGCAGGTGGTCACGTCGTCGAGCTGATCCTGGCCCACGAACAGGCACTGGATGTTGGTACTATTCGTACCAACATTCGTCACGATGCTGTCGTGAAAGACGCCGTGATCGCCCTGGCCCGAGAAGTAGCTGAGATTGCCGTCGCTCTCGACGAACAGGGTCGTGTTCCATCCGCTGCCAGGTCGCAGCACGGCATCACCGGTCAGCGTAGTCCCGCCTTTTCCCAAGACCATTTCCGCCGCGTCGGTCAATCGGCGGAATCCGCCCGAGCCGTAGTCCGAACAATTGGATACAACCCAGTAGCGCGTGTCGCGCTGGCAGGCAGCGGCTGGTCCTTGTCGGGTGATCGTGACCCGCAACGGAAGGAAGCCCCGCGGCACCAGCGACCCGAGTGCATGTTCAATCGTGAGGACATGCCGGACTCCGGGTGGCGTGGCGGTCCCGCCGCCGCCCGCCTGGCCCACCAGCACCGTCGGACTGGACGCAATCAAAACCAGAGCGGCAACTGTCAGACGAACAGCATTCCTTCGACGCGTCTCGCAGGAGACCTGATCGCGACCACGATTCATTCGGTGGCTCCTGCCGGCGCCTGAACTGGAACAGGTGGCAGAGGCTGCAAGGGCGGGCGCTTCGCCGCCGACAACTTGATGCGCCTCGAGCCCAGGCGACGGGCGAGGAAGAGCAACATCCACGTCAGTGCCGCCCCGATCAGCAGCGCCGACAGCCACGCCAGGAGAGCCCAGCTGGCACCGCCGGCCCAGCCCACGCCACGCCACGCCAGCCCGACCACAGTCAGCAAAACCGCAGCGACCGTGCAGCTGACGAGCAGGTTGAAGAGTGAAAAAGTGAACCTGGCTGGCGACTTCATGGCAAGTGACACATTTGGTTTTAGGTGAGTCCCGGCGCGCCGGGATCAGCCCTCCGTGTCTGGCGCACCACATCCTGTCTTGCCCAACACACCGAGGGCGGACGCCCAACGGCTCGCCACCATCAGGCTTCGCTGGATCGTGGCCGAACGGTAGTCAATTGTCCAGCGTGGAGGTCCGGCGGGCCGGCCATCCAAATTCACGACTCGATCCACCAGGCAGACTTTGCCGGTTGTAGGGTTGTTGCCCTGTATTCAGGGAAAAAAACCCTTCCACCGTGGCGGGGGATTGCCAACGGGGCCGAATCCGGCCGATTCAGACAATGCGCCGGTGCGCCCGGCGACTGGTAATGGGGCGCCCTCCCGGTTGCCGAAAGTCATTTCGTTGACACCCGTTTTTTGGCCTAACTATACTGTCTAGGCAAGCGGGAATTCACGCCCCGGTTCGACGCCGGGGCAACTTGTGCGGAGTTCGTGGTCGGGCATCAGCCCTGGCTGTGCGATTCGACCAGGTTCGGCGAACAGCCGGAACGGTGCAAGTGTCGGCTGGTCAAGACTCAATCACGGTGGCAAACGGGGTAATTTGAGATGAACCTAGCAGGCAAGTTCCTGACCTTCCTCATCCTGTTCATGAGCCTCGTGTTCCTTGTGATGGCCGTGGTCACAGGAGCGTCGCATCGCAACTGGAAGGCGATTGCAGAAGACAACCAGAAGATTGCCCAAAACCTGCAGAGCGCGATCGAGCAGATCAAGCAACGGACGACCGTCGGTGAACGGCAGCTGGAAGCCGAAAAAGTTTCGCGCCAGCAACAGATCGCGCACATGAACGCCGAACTGGCCAAGGAACGGACCAACCGCGACGCGAAAGAAAAGGAACTGGCCGCCCAGCTTGTCATCGCCCAGCAGCAGCTTGAAAACCTCAAGGGTGCCGAAGCCCGGCTCGCCCAGCAGGACCAGGACATCGCCCAGTTGCGGGCCAACAACAAGGCCCTGATCGACGAGATCGCGACTCGCCGAACCGAAGTCACCACGCTCACCAACGACCTCTTCAGCCTTCGCGGCACGCTCGACGAGCTCAAGAACCGCTCGGACGCGCAGAACGAGCAGCTGGCCAAGGCGATGAAGGTCCTGAATGCCAATGGCCTGCGGCCTGACTCACTGACCGACGGGATCGAACCCCGTCTCGAAGCTGTCGTGATGAAGACCACGGGCGACCTCGCGATTGTCAGTGCCGGCACGGATGATGGCCTGCGGGTCGGACACATTATCGACATCTACCGCGGCGACCAGTTCGTTTCCAAGGCCAAGGTGATCAACGCCGAGTACAACATGTCGTCCGCCCGCATCCTGGGCGAATTCCGGCAGGCCTCCGTCCAGGAGGGCGACATTGTCACCACAAAATTCTGATTCGCTGTTTGACTCGGCGGATTTTGATCCGGTCGCGGGTTTCGATGCCGGCGCGGCTGGCGATCAGGCCGCCCTGCTGGACCAGAGCCAGCTCCGGCCGGTCGCGCCTGTCCAGAAACAGTCCTACAGCGTCTACACCACGATGCTGATTATCTCGCTCGTCGCCCTGACCACGGCCGCGATCCTGTTCTTCATCGAATCCAGCCAGTATTGACGCCATGAGCGACGGCAACCCGTCAGATTTCGGATCCGGCAGCCCGGTCGGACGGACCTCGGCCGAAGCCGTCCCCTCGCAATCGGCCTCGGAGCGGCTGCGCCAGGGACTCAGCGCCGGGCTGACCATCTATGAGGTCATGCTGCTCTTTTCGCTGATCTTTGTCACGCTGGCCTGCGTGCAGATGTTCCGCAATACCAACGAGTACGGAAGCTTTCCGTTCGCCAATCCCTACAAAGTCGACAGCGTGCGGATCGGCGCGACCGCCACTGTTTTGGACGGGCTGGATGGGGTCGGGTGTCGTTTTCGTCCACGTCTGAACCCCACTGGGCGCACCCGCTCGCGAACACGACTCC